>JASHPB010000111.1 GCA_030038355.1 Candidatus Binataceae bacterium | reverse complement strand
ATTTCGCGCTGGGTGATTCGCTCGAAATACGCTTCGAGCGTGACGTTCTTTGGTGGGCGCGTTCCCGGCCGCGTCAACTCGACGACGGCGCATCCGAGTGCGCCGCTAGCGACCAGCAGTCCCGCCGCCTCGTCCGCCATCGCCGCAGGAATGTGAAACGCGGCGCGAACGTAGATTCGCTTGGCGGGGCCCCGGTTGCGCGCGCTGATTGTCGATAGTTCGGCCAATCGAATTTGCCTCTCTCGCCGCTGCCTGAATACACTTTCAAACGTAACGGGCCTCTGAAAGGCGAGGGCGGTGAGGCGGTCGGCAATCAACATAGCCCATCGAGGTGCGAGCGGCACCTTTCCAGAAAACACGCTGAGCGCATTCCGCGCCGCGGTCGACGCGGGCGCCGCGATGTGCGAGCTTGATGTGCAGCTCACGCGCGACGGCCAGGTCGTGGTGATTCACGACGACAGGGTCGATCGCACGACCGACGGCGCGGGCGAGGTCGCCGCGAAGACGCTCGCGGAACTGAAAAGCCTCGACGCGGGTGCCAAGTTCAACGGCGGCGCGACGCGCCGCGAATCGATTCCGACGCTCGATGAGGTGTTCGATGCGGTCGCGGGCAGGTGCGCGCTCGATATCGAGCTCAAGGTGCCGGGCGTCGAGGAGAAAGTAGCAGCCATCATGCGTGCACATCGAGCGATCGATTCCTCGATGGTCTCGAGTTTTGACTGGAATTCAATCACGGTCATCAATCGCATCGAACCGGAGATTCGTTTTGGCCTGCTCGCCGAGAAGGAGCACGACGAACTGCTTGCCCGCGCGATCGAGATGAAGGCCTACGCGATCAATCCCCGCTTCGACATGGTGAATGCCGAGCTCTGCGCCGCGGCGCATCGCGCGAACCTCAAGGTGCTGACCTGGACGGTTGACGTGCCGCAGTTGATGCAGTTCCTGCTCGATGCCGGCGTTGATGGAATCATGACGAATTATCCCGAGCGCCTGAGAGACGTGCTGGCCGCATAATGCCGCGCTACGGCGACAACAAGATCGAAGAGATTCGTGCCCGCGCCGATATCGTCGAGATAATCGGCGCGCATGTGAGGCTCCGCAAAGCGGGACGCAACTGGGTCGGTCTCTGCCCGTTTCACAACGAGAAGACGCCGTCGTTCTCGGTCAATGCCGAGCGCGGATTTTTTCATTGCTTTGGATGCAACGTTGGCGGCAGCGTTTTCGATTTCATCATGCGCGTCGAGGGCCTCAGGTTTCCCGAAGCGATGCGCTCGCTCGCGGAAAAGTATGGCGTCGCGCTGCCCGAGACTCATGAGGCCGGGCCAGCGCGCGGTGAGCGCGAGGCAATGCTCCGCGCCAACGAAGTTGCCGCTCAGTTTTTCGAGCAAGTGCTATGGAAGCGGCCCGACGCGGAGCACGCGCGCGAGTACTTGAAGTCGCGCGGCTTGAGCGCCGAGACGATACGCGCGTTTCGACTCGGCTACGCGCCGCCGCATCCTGCGATGCTGGCGGGTGCCCTCGAACGCAGAGGATTGCTCGACGCCGGTATCAGGCTCGGCCTTGTCAAGCAGGATTCGGGCGAGCGGCGCGACATGTTTCGCGCGCGCGTGATGTTTCCGATTCGCGACACGCAGGGCAGGGTGATCGCCTTCGGCGGCCGCACCCTCGAAGATCGCCAGCCGAAGTATCTCAACTCGCCAGAGTCTCCGCTCTACTCGAAGACGCGCACACTCTACGGTCTTTTCGAAGCGCGCGCGGCGATACAATCGAAGGATCGGGTCATCCTGGTGGAAGGATACTTCGACGTGATCGCGCCCTGGCAGGCGGGCTTCAAGGAAGTCGTCGCGGGATGCGGCACGGCGCTCACGGTCGAGCAGCTCCGCATCCTCGCACGCTATACAAAAAACGTGCTCGCCTGTTTCGATGGTGACCCGGCGGGGCGGAAAGCATCGCTGCGAGCGCTCGAGATTTACCTACAGGCTGGGTTGCTCGGCCGCGGGATCTTCATTCCGTCGGGATTCGATCCGGATACGTTTATCCACGAGCGCGGCGCGAAAGCATTCGAGGAGTTGATCGGCGGCGCCGAGTTGCTGATCGATTATTTTCTGATGGAGCAGACTGCCGGCGCGCGAGGATCACTGGAGGCGCGGGCGCAGGCAGCGCAGCGCGTCACCGCGATTCTGAAGCAGGTTGGCGATCCATTCCAGTTCGATATGCTCGCGCGCAAAGCCGCCGATGCGCTCGGCGTAAACGAGGCAGTGCTCCGCGAACAGGCCGGGCGCCCGATTCAGCGCGCGTCGCGTGCTGACGCCGCGCGGCGCGGCCGCGTCGCGTCGCCGGTAATCGATGCGGGCGCGATCGCCGAGGGCGGGCTGGTCGCGATCGCGATGCTGTATCCCGCGATGCGACCCGAAATCTTTGCCGCGGAGCCACTGGCGCTCTTCGAGGACGTGTCGCTCGCCGAATTGCTGATGGAAATTTGCCAGGCCGGTGACGAGCCGGTTTCGATAGATGAGTTTTTGTCCGAGCGCGCATCAGGCGAACTACAGAGCCGCATCAGCGCACTCGTGGTTGAGACGTTGAGCGACGACCAGAAGACGCTCCAGAAGTTCGTCACGGACTATGTTGCGGCTCTAAAACGCCGCAAGCAATTGCACGAAGTGCACGAAGGAGTGCGGCGCGCCTCAGCAGAAAGCGTTGCAAAACGCGATGACGTCGCGGCGGCCGAAGCGCAGGCGGTGATCGCGATGCGGCGTGCGTCGCGCTCCTGAAGGCGCGGGACGGTCGTGAATCTAAACGGCGATTTTTGCTTGATGCTCTTAAGTTAGGGCATTTATATTGGTACCATCGTTAATTGCTCGATGTATTCTTCGGGGCCCATAGCTCAGCCTGGTTCAGAGCTGCCGGCTCATAACCGGCTGGTCCCAGGTTCAAATCCTGGTGGGCCCATTCCAAGGTTCACAACTTTGCGGCCTCACGCGTTCAACCCCGGCGCCCCCGACGCTGCCTCGCGTGAGATACCGTCCAACAATTGGAGGCTGAATTGCGTGAAGAGATAACCCGGCTGATGAGCCTGCAAGTCATCGACCGGCAGTTGCAGGAACTCGAGCAATCGCTGTCATCGATCGCGGGACGGGTTGAGCAACTTCGCGGACAAACCGAGCAGAATCAGGCCGAACTTACCCGCCTCACCGAAGACGACAAGCAGATTGCGCTAAATCGGAAGAAAACAGAAAAAGAACTGGCCGAGGGCGAGGCGCGAATCCGCAACAAACGGATGCGGCTCAACCTGGTGCGCAACGACAAGGAGCTTCAGGCGCTCGCGCACGAGGTGGAATCGCTGAAGGACAACAATCAGCGCCTCGAAGCCGAAGCGCTGGCCCTGATGGAGGGTCAGGATGCGCGCACGACGCGGATCGACGAACTCACCAAGGCGGTTGCGGCCGGCAAAACGGAGCTGAGCGCGGCGGAAAAGGAAATCGTGAGCCAGGTCGAGGAGCTGCGCGCATCGATCGCGAAGAAACGGCTGGAACGCGAAAAGATCTCCGCTGAAATTCCCGCCAACCTGCTGCAGCGCTACGACATGATCTTCAGCCGGCGCGCCGGGCTTGCGGTTGCGAACTCAACTGGTGGAACCTGCCAAGGATGCCGGATGCGGCTGCCGCCACAGCTCTTCAACGAGATCCAGAAGCATCTGCAAATCCACTTTTGCCCCAACTGCCAGCGTATCCTCTACTACGAGCCGTAAGCGCGGCTTGAGGCACTAGCAGTTTGTGGCCTTCCGCTGAGGAACGGGCAGGCACGCTGGACGCTGTCAACGACCGGGCGAATCCGTCGCGATTCGCCATCCTCCGGGTTCGCGCACGAGGCGGAACACCGCAGGCATCTTCATGGCTTCCCAGAAATTGAAATTGACCCGTGCGTCGAATGCCTTCAACGCAAGCGCGATCAGAGTGCCGTGGCTCGCGACCGCGACCGCGCCGCCGGCGGTATGGCGCGCCTCGATCTGCTCCAACACCGTGACCACGCGGCGCTGCGCGATGCGGCTCGTTTCGCCGCCTTCCGGAGCGTAGTCGAAATCGGCCCACGACCGCATGAGATGCGTTCGCCAGTCGGCGAGCGGCTTCGGCGAGAGCATCCGTTCGCGCAGATCGAGGATCGTTTCGATTGCGCGGGCGCGGCGCTTCGCCAGTGGATCAATCGTTTGGCGCGCACGCCGATAAGGACTCGAATACAGCGCATCGAGCGAGATTCCATCGAATTCATCGGCAAGACGAATCGCATCGACGAGGCCACGCTCGGAAAGAGAGCGTTCATTTTCTTCGACGCCGATCGTGCCCGACCGTACCGGCTCAGCGTGCCGGATCAAATAAACCGTTAAATGTGGGCGTGCTGAGTTCATAAGCGATGCGATTCTAAGCGAGCGACACGTACAAATCTGTTGGCCTCGGATGCGATGCGGCTTGTGCTGCGTTCGGATAGAATCAGCAATCCGGAGTGAGTCGGGCGATCGCTTCCTTCGGGAAGAGGAAAGTCCGGGCTCCACAGGGCAGGGTGGCCGTTAACGACGGCGCGGAGCGATCCGCGGAAAGTGGCACAGAAAAGAGACCGCCCATATGGGCAAGGGTGAAATGGTGGAGTAAGAGCCCACCGGCGCGTGAGTGATCGCGCGCGCATGCCAAACCCCACCCGGTGCAAGACCAAATAGGAGGGTGAGCGGCCCGCTCATAACCCTCGGGTATGGTCGCTGGAGCCGTCGCGCAAGCGCCGGCCTAGAGGAATGATCGCTGCCCCCAAGGGTACAGAACCCGGCTTACAGGCTCACTCCGGTTTTCTCTCTTTTTGATTGGCTTGATTAGCTCGCGGTGAACGCGCGATGCCCACCGCTGCCGGCGTGAGGGCGACCGCCAAAGCGCACCGCGGCGGTTTCGAGCGGACGGAGCACGCCCGCGCCCGCCGTGAGGTAATGTACGATGCGCCCGAGCGCGGCCATGTCGCCAACGCCGATCTCGAGCTCAGGTGCGATCGCTAGTGTAATTCCAGGCGGCAGAGCGGCTTTGAAAGCCGCGACGCGCGCGATCTCGCCGAGCGTTCTATCGCGGTACTCCTCGAGATACCGGCTGAGAGCCTCCGCGCCTGCGCCGTCGGCATTTGAACGTGACGCCGAACGCAGGCTGCCTATCTCGCGCAGATGTGCAAGCGGATCGTTGCTCGCCTGGGCGGCGTCGATCCAGGTTCGTTCGTCCAGGAAGCGGTTGATGACGATCGCGGCGAGCTTCAGCCCGTCGCATTCCATCTCTTCGATCAGATCCTCGGCCTGGCGCAATCTGTCCGGCTCGGCCGTCGTGACCATGACGAATTTCACGGCGGGCGAGCGGAGCAGCGTTTCGGTCTTGTGCATCCGATCGACGATTGCGTCGACGCTCTCGGCCGCGGCGGCAAAGAAATCGGCGATCGTGGTGAGCACATTGGTGCCGGCGAAACGCTCGAGTTCGCGCACGACGAAGCGCGCTGCCTCGCTCGCGAATTTCGCCGCGATCCGCCCGGCCGCGAGCGACGGCGAAAAAAGCCATCGTGCGGCTCGCGAATCGAGCAGCCGGATCATCCGCGCCGGAGCCTCGAGAAACTCGAATGCGTGCGCCGCCGGAGGAGTGTCGACAATCTCGAACTCGAACTTCTTTTCCTGGTGCAAATCGTAAAGTTGCTGCAGGGCAGCAAAAGCCTCAGAGCCGGCGAACTCTGCGCTGAGGCTCTGGTAGAACGGATTGTCGAGGATGCGCCTCAGGCTTGCGCCGTCGGCGACGAAGCGCTCGAGCACGGCGTCCCACGCGCCCTTCACGTCCAGCATCATCGCGGCGAGCCGATGCGAACCACTGATACCGGCGGCGCGCAGCTGCTTTGCGCTGATCGGTGACGGCTTGCCGCCGAGCTGTGCAAGTCCGAGCGCATCGCGAAGCCGCCGCGCTGGATCGACAGTTATGGCAACGGTGTCGAGGCCTTCGGCCGCGGCGGCCACACCGAGCGCCGCAGCCACAGTGGTTTTGCCGACTCCGCCGGTGCCGAGCAGGATAAGAATCGAGCCC
>JASHPB010000110.1 GCA_030038355.1 Candidatus Binataceae bacterium | reverse complement strand
AAGCAGGTAGACCATTTCCTCGACCAGGTCGGGCAGTACTTCGCTCAGCATCGGTGCGGACATAACCGAACAAGCGTAGCCGAAACCGGTCTCGGGTCAAGCTGGACGGTTTCGCCGCGAAGAATGGCGCGCCACGATGCGAGATCTGTCCCGCAGCTATCGCCATACACCGCCTCACGGTAGTAGAAGAGTACACTCAAAGTTATCTGCTCCGAGCGTCGCCCTTCCGGCGAGGATCGCTCAGAGCGTTAGCATCGAGGAACATGGCCGAGACATTCGAGGCTCGAATCCGTTCACATTCAGTGCGCGCCGGAGGCTCCTGGCAGGCCCACGGGCTCCTCACGTTGGTGATCGTCGCGGTGTTTGCCGCCGCGATACCGTCGGCCGCGCGGGCAGGGGCTTCGCAACCGGATGCCGTGGCGGCGTGCGTCTCGCCGATCAAGAGCTGCGGATGCACAATTACCAAGCGCGGCCTCTTCCTAATCGGCGCCAATCTGAGCGCGAGCCAGGCACAACTGACCCCAAGCGCGGATACATCGACGACAACGTCATCCACTGCCTCGGCGCGCACGGCAATGCTGCTAAGGATTGGTCCGACGGCAACGCGAACTGTGACAATGACCTGTGGTTCTTCAATTTTTGAACATAGAGAGCCAGCCCTGTTTCCAGTGACGGAATCGATACGCACATAAGCGTGGTACGATTTGCCGCTGAATCGGGAGCGCAATATCGTCGAGCAATGGCCGACAATTGGGACAGCATCTTGATTTCGACGATGAACGACGTGCCCGGCTACGACATCGTCGAAGTTTATGGCGAGGTCTTTGGACTGGTCGTGCGCGCGCGCAACATCTTGTCGAACCTCGGCGCGATGTTGCGCATGTTGGTGGGCGGCGAAGTCGGAGCATACACGCAGCTGCTGACGGAGAGCCGCCTGCACGCGGTGGAGCGGCTGCGCAAGGCCGCGGCAGAAAAGGGCGCCAACGCGGTGATAGCAATGCGCTTCGATTGCGCCGAGCTCGCCAACATCATGAGCGAGATCGCGGCTTACGGAACCGCGGTGAAAATTCAAAAGCGCAGGTGAAATGATTTTGCGGGCGGCGCTCTCGCCGGCTACCGCTTGGACGCCAGGTAGGCGTAAAACTGGTGGTTCTCGCCACGAAGGACACCGGAAGGCTCGACCGCGAGGATCGCGCTCTTGAGATCGCGCTCGAAGGCTGCCGCGCGCTCGCCCAATTCGTCGTGGTTGCAAAACGACATCGAGTAAAGATTGCCGATGACTGACTCGATCGTCCACTCCACCTTGAATTGCTCTTCGTACGCGACCAAACCCGTGAAGCGCGAGCTGCGGATGAAAGCCTCGTGGAGTTTGTCGGGCGTTGGTGGTCGCTGGTCCCACGGCAGAGGCCGATCGCCCACGTATGACCGGATGACCCTGCACATCGCGGCACGCCACGGCGTCATCGGCGGCAGCGGAAGCGGCAGGCCGCGCCCCACGATCGCGATCCCGCCGCCAATGTTCACCAGCTCGTAGAGAGCATCGAGCGTTCGCCGCCGGTCCATCCAATGGAACGACTCGCCCATCGTCACAAGCCGAAAGTTGCCGAGGCGAGGCGAGAGATCCTCCGAGCTGCCACGGGACCAGTTGATATTCGCGATGCCTGCGCGCGCAGCGGCTGCGCGCCCCTCATCGAGCATATCGGGCTCGGGGTCGATCGCAACCACCCTCTCAAAAAGATGAGCTAGCGGAATCGAAACTGAGCCGGGACCGCATCCGAGGTCGAGAAGCCGCCCAGTCCCGTCGAGGCCGAACCTGTCGCGGAGCGCGCTGACCAGCGCCGGCGGATACGGCGCGCGAAACCGCGAGTAGTAGCTTCCTGCCCCCTTGTATGGGCGCGGCATCTCAGTGTCGGCCACGGTATTTCCCTGTCGCGGCTCAAGTAGCCGCCGATCGGTCACACGCCGCGCGTGTCGGGCGGCCAGATCTGCTTGTGCATCTGGAGTTGGATGCGCGCGGGAGTCCGATCCTGGAGCATCCACTCAGTAAGACTTTTCGGATCGATAAGCCCGAACGCGGGACTCAGCAGGATTGCGCCAACCCGCTCTGGAAGCCGATGGTCAGCCATCACATGGCGCGCCCATTCATAGTCGGCACGCCCGGCGATGACGAATTTGATCTCGTCGCGCGCCGTGAGGTGCTCGAGGTTCGACCACAGGTTGCGTTGGCATTCGCCGCTCAACGGACATTTCAAATCGACGATTTTGATGACGCGCGGATCGACTCGCGCAAGGTCGAGCGAGCCCGATGTCTCGAGCATCACGGTAGCACCGCCGTCAATGAGCGTGGTCATCAGCGGATGGACCGCATCCTGCAGGAGAGGTTCACCGCCGGTCACCTCGACCAGGTCGCATCGATAGGCGCGCACCGTCTCGACAATCTGATCGAGCGCCATCTTGCGGCCCTCGTAGAATGCGTATTGGGTGTCGCACCACTTGCAGCGCAGATTGCATCCCGTGAGACGCACGAAGACGCATGCGCGTCCCGCGTGCGTCGATTCGCCCTGCACGCTGTAGAAAATCTCATTGACTCTGAGCTCGGCGTTCATACTCAACCAAGTTGCGACCGCGCCGCCTCGCGCGCCTCCTCGATCACGGTGCGCAGTGGGACTTTCTGCTCAACCGCGATACGGCGGCAGTCGTCGTATTCAGGAGAAACGGTGATTGTGCCTCGATCGTGCCCGCCCGACACCTTGACGCGGATTTTTCCGAATCGCGTTTCGACTTCGCGGATCTGGCGATGCAGCTTGAGGCGCGAGACGGCGTGGAAGCGGAGCCCGATCGTCGAAGTCTCCACGAAGATGACGCGCGCGATTTCCTCGCGATGCGCCGGCGCGGCAAGCACGCCGAGGATGATCGCGGGCCGCCCTTTTTTCATCATCGTGGGCGTCAGCGTCACGTCACGCGCGCCGGCGGCGAATAGCCGCTCCATCAGGTGCTCGTAAACCTGCGGACTGAGATCGTCGATATTGGCGGCGATTTCCTCCAGCTCGTCGGCCTCGAGCGCGGTGCGTTGGCGGCCGATCATCACGCGCAGCACGTTGGGACGATCCTCGAGCTCGCGCGTGCCCGCGCCATAACCGATTCTCTCGACTTCGAATCCAAGCGGCATCTCGGCAGGCCGCGCGAGCACGCGAATTACCGCGGCGCCCGTGGGAGTCACCATCTCGGCCGCACCGTCGCCGAGCTTTACCGGAAATCCAGCGAGCAGTTCCGCGGTCGCCGGCGCCGGCACCGGAATGATTCCGTGCTGCGAGCGCGCAAAGCCGCGGCCCATCGGCAACGCGGATACCATCATTTCTCCGACGCCGAGCTGCTCGAGGCCCCACGCGGTCGTGACGATATCGACGATCGAATCGACCGCGCCGACTTCGTGAAAGTGGACGTGCTCGGGCGACGTGTTGTGAACTTTCGCTTCGGCCTCCGCGAGCGCCTGAAAGACCGCGATCGCGCGCCGGCGCGTGGTGTCGGAAAGTGCCGCTTGCTCGATCATTTTCGCGATCTCGCTCAAGTGACGCTCGGGTTGTGTTGCGCTCACTTCGACGTCGAACTTGACAGCCGAGATGCCACTAAGAACCTTGCGCCGCGTCGCGATTCGATAGCCGCTGACGGGCAGCGTCGCGAGAGTGCGCTCCAGAGCCGCGAGATCGGCGCCGCAATCAATCAGCGCGCCGGCCAGCATGTCGCCGCTGAGCCCCGAGAAAGCATCAAGGTATGCAGTCTTCATACGGTGCAACCTTTACATGGTAGCAGGGCGCCGATATGATCGAAAACTCGGCTCCTGGCGACGCAACAACCTTATGAGGCAGAGAGACCTCAAAGTCTTCCGCAAAATCCTCGAAGAGCGCAGACGCGAAATCCTCGAAGAAGCCGGCCGCACTGTCGGCACGATGAATAGCGATTCCGAGGAAAGTTTCGCCGATCCGACTGACCGCGCT
This sequence comes from Candidatus Binataceae bacterium, assembly GCA_030038355.1. Classification (GTDB taxonomy): domain Bacteria; phylum Desulfobacterota; class Binatia; order Binatales; family Binataceae; genus JASHPB01. The sequence goes on along the minus strand of JASHPB010000110.1, from coordinate 2,253 downwards.
GCACTCGAATCGGACCGCAACTTTTTGCTTCGCATGCGCGATCGCGAGCGCAAGCTGCTCAGCAAGATTGACGAGGCGTTCGCGCGGCTTGACGATGGCTCCTATGGACGATGCGAGGAGTGCGGCAACGAGATCGGTATCGAGCGCTTGAAGGCGCGCCCGGTCACCACACTCTGCATCGGCTGCAAATCAGCGCAGGAAGCCCGCGAGCTGAAAAGCTAGCTTCCGATCGGAGACCGACATTAATGAAGGTCAGGAAAGCAGTCATCCTGGCGGCCGGGATGGGCACGCGGATGCTTCCCGCGTCGAAGGTGATCCCGAAAGAGATGCTACCGGTTGTCGACACGCCGGCCATCCAGGTCGTGGTCGAGGAAGCCGTCGCCTCGGGAATCGAAGACGTGATCATCGTGACGAGCCCCGGCAAGAGCCTCGTGCTCGAGCAATTCGAGCCCGCGATCGAGCTCGAGCATCATCTCGAGGCGCGCCGCAAGACCGACATTCTCACGATGCTTCGCAAGAGCAATCATCCTGTGAAAATCACCGTCGCGGAGCAGGCCGAGCCGCTCGGCCTCGGCCACGCTGTCCTGCAATCACGGGCGGCGGTCGGCGCGGAGCCATTCGCCGTGATGCTCCCTGACGACATTTTCGATTGTCCCCGTCCGTGCCTGAGACAACTGCTCGACGCGGCCGAGCGCAGCGATGCATCCGTCGTCGCATTGCTAAAAGTCGCGCCCAGCGAAATTTCAAAATACGGCATCGTCGACGGCCGCACTGTTGGAAATCGGCTGTTTCAACTGAGTGGGATGGTCGAGAAACCGGCGCCGGAAAAGGCGCCCAGCGATTTCGCCATCATGGGCCGCTACGTCCTGACGCCCGAGATTTTTGATCTGCTTGCAGAGGGCAAACCTGGCGCGGGCGGCGAGATCCAGCTCACCGACGCGCTGATGGCGACTGCGCAGCGGCGGCCAATCTTCGGCTACGAGTTCGAAGGTATTCGCTACGATCTTGGCGATCGCGTCGGCTTCATTTCGGCGCAGGTCGGCTTTGGCCTGAAGCGCCCGGATCTCGCCGAGCGGTTGCGCACCTACCTACGGAGCGTTATTCGCTCATGATTCCGCCGCCAGTGGGACGTTGGCCTACGCCGACAACGCCGGCGACACCGCGACCTTCAACCTTGAGGAAGGGCGAGCAAACCCCAACTTTCCCCGCCTTATGTTGGGCGTCCGCCTGGTCGAGAATTCTGCTGCTGCGTCGGGTAGTCTCAGACTGGATCACTGGCGGATCCACTCCTGCTGGATCGTGACCTGGTTCGTGCCTCTCTGAGTGGTCCCGCTGATCACTTTTACGATGTTTCCGCCGTTTGCGACCGCGATCGACTGCGCAAAGCTCACCGCTGAACTACATGGCCCCTCGATCGGCGTCGCCGTGAGCGCATCCACACCCGTTCCGTCTGCATTGATCTGGTAGGTGCCCGTAACTGTGTATTTGCAGATCTCGCCGTTCAGGTTCTCCGTCTCGAGTCCTGTGAGTCCGCCGCGACAGTTGGATCTGAATTGCCCGACGCCGGAAACATAACCCACGGCGCTCGGGAAGCTGTTACTGACAAACCCTGAGAAGCTGAAGCTGTAGCGTCCGCACAGTCGGAAATTCGAGAGTCCGGCGCTGATAGGTTGCGCGATAGCGGGGTGGCCCGAGAGCAGGCTCGCGGCGACAGCTACAGTCGTTAAACTGGTCAACGGGCGCATGCGAAATTCCTCCGTCAATCCGAGCGATGCTCAGTTTGGCAAAGGCGCAGTCTAGTTGCTTATAAGGCGGAACAATAGCCGCGATACCGGGCCCTGAGGCCAACGACGTCGCCAATCCCCGCGCGCCGATATCGAGCGGCCGACGACGGGCGTATCGAGCCGCGCTGGTTGGGGTCACTCTTTACGGCCAAACTCGCCGAGGGCTTCCGCCCTACATGCGCTCGGTCATTTCGTGATAGCGCTCGTTTCGGTCGCGTCGGACGCGCGATGCCGGATCTGTGTCGACCTAAAGAGCTGATTGCCGATACACGGATGAATCTCGAGCTGGTCGGCGCTCGATTACCGCATGCGGCAACAATAGGTCTTGCCATTCTCGCGATCGTAGATTTGCACCGTCCACGTTCCGTCGCCGGAGGCTGTGAAGCCCCTTGAGAATCTTGATGCCGTGGCTGGGCCCGTTGGCGGCAATCGCTTTCCCGGCGCGCTCATCGAGTTGTTGGCCAGCACG
>JASHPB010000109.1 GCA_030038355.1 Candidatus Binataceae bacterium | reverse complement strand
ATCTGATGTCGGGCGAATTCCTCTAGCGCTGCCCATGGTGCGCGCTTCCTTGCCTCTCCGCTTGACCTACGGCGTTGTGCTCGGTTTATGCTCTGCATCGGCGGTGTTCTCCTTCCTGCCGGTTTTCCGGCACGGGTCCTTCAACCCGGAAGGCTACACCGCCTTCTCCCTATTTCCACACTCTTCGGTTCTACCTCCGGTTGGTGAGTTACCTCACCAACCGCCAATCGTGAGGCAAGCTAAGTTCCGCAAAATCGCGGATCGTTTGGGGGAGGCTGGACAGCCGTAACGAATGGCATGTGGTTCGGCTCAGGACGGCGCGTACGATGACCCGCCGCTACAGATCAGTGATCGAACTTAAGGCGGGAAATGAAACTCTGCTGCTTGCGCGCATCTGTCAGGCTCGCGCTCGACCGTTTAATGCACCAACCTGCGCTTTGAGCCCATCGCGCAATCGCGAGCAGATGATGTCGCACACCTCGAGGACCATCGGGTCTGCGAGCGAGTAAAAGGCACTGTTGCCCTGCTGGCGCCGCCTCAGAAGTCCGGCGTCCCGCAGAACCTTCAGATGCTTGCTGACGTTGGGCTGTGTCGAGCCGACTCTCTCCGCCAGCGCTGAAACGCTGGAATCGTTTTGTTCGAGTTCCTGCAGGATGCGCAGGCGCAACGGCTCGCCTATGGCCCGGAAGCGGTTCGCGACGAGCTCGAGCGCCTCGACCGACATCGTGCGGCGCAGCGCGGCGGCGCTTCTTGGCTTCATGCGTAATTAGTTATATGTATCTAAAGAAACGTAGTCAACAGGCTGCCATTCACCGGCGGCGCGCAAGGGAGGACTCGCGATGTTCTGCCGTGAATTGAACCGCGCAAAGTGCAAGACCTATCTGATCGCTTGCGAACGCACCCGCCGGGCCGCCTTGATCGATCCGCTGCGGGCAAACACTGCCCGCTATATCGCCGTCGCTGCCTATAACGGCTTTCGGCTCGAATACGCGATCGACACCCACACTCATGCCGACCATCGCAGCGGCACCTGGGACGTCGCCGATCTGACCGATGCGAAAATCGTGATGGAACGTCACGCGCCGGCGCCGCACGTGAATGTTCACGTGAGCCATGATGACCTGCTCGAGGTCGGCGATCTGCGCATCAAGGTGTTGTTCACTCCCGGCCATTCACCCGACGGGATGAGCCTGTACGTGAATGGCTGCCTGTTTACCGGCGACACCTTGCTCATTGGCGGCACAGGCCGCGCCGACTTCTCTGGCGGGGATGCCGGAAAACAATACGACGCGATCACCAACCTGTTGTTTGCGCTTCCCGACGACACGCTGGTGTTCCCCGCTCACGACTACCGCGGCAATCATCATTCGACGATAGAGCAGGAAAGAACTTCCAATGCCCGTGTCGCCGGCCGGTCTCGCGAAGAATACGTTTCGCTGATGAACAACCTCGGGCTGCCGTTGCCGGACAAAATCCAGGAATCGCTGCAGTCCAACCAGTCGGCGATCGAGGACGACTCGGTCAAGTTTCCCGACGTCGCGCAGCTGAGCGGCGTGCGCCAGATCGATGTTGTTGAGTTGCAGCAACGCCTGACCAACGCCGAAGCTCCTTTCATTATCGACGTGCGTGAGCCCGAGGAATATTCTGACGAGCTAGGCCACATTCACGGTAGCCGATTGGTTCCACTCAAGTCGTTGCCTGCCAAAGCACACGAGATGGACGATCTGAACGGCAGGGAAATCGTAGCTGTATGCAGAGCTGGTGTTCGGAGTACCACGGCCGTCGCTATCCTTACCGCGCTCGGCTTCGAGCAGGTGAGCAATCTCAAGGGTGGAATGGTCGCGTGGAACGAGGCTCGGTTGCCCGTTGAGCGCTGAGGATCTTCAGTGAGCAACTTCACACCGCTTTCGTCCTTAATCGGTGGCATCCTTATCGGTTTGAGTGCGTCGGCGATGCTGTTGTTTGATGGAAAAATCACCGGTATCAGCGGCATCGTCGCAGGGTTGCTGCGCCCCGTAAGAGGAGAAACCGCCTGGAAGACTTGCTTCATTGTGGGTCTGCTAACTGGCGGACTATTGCTAAGACTTTTTCTGCCTGGAGCTTTCGCCTTCGGTATCGTTCGGCCTTGGCCTCTCCTTGTCCTCGCAGGGCTCCTCGTAGGATTCGGCACCAGGTTGGGAAACGGATGCACCAGCGGTCACGGCGTATGCGGCGTGAGCCGGCTCTCGGCGCGCTCGATCGTTGCAACCGCGACGTTCGTCGCAACCGGTGCGCTGACGGTGTTCATCACGAACCATCTGACAAAAGGCTAGTCATGAGAGCACTGGCAACATCGTTTATATCAGGGATCGTCTTTTCATTCGGACTCGGCATCTCGGGTATGACACGGCCCATCAAGGTGATTGGCTTTCTCGACTTCCTCGGGAGTTGGGACCCGAGTCTCGCCTTCGTGATGATTGGAGCGATTTCGATCTTTTTCGTGGCATTCAGGCAAAGTCGCAAAATGGTGTCGCCATTGGTCGCGGCCAGGTTCGCAATTCCGACGCGAAACGACCTGGATTCGCAGCTTCTTCTCGGATCTGCTCTATTCGGCGTAGGATGGGGGCTGGGAGGCTTTTGTCCCGGTCCGGCAATCGTATCGCTCGCCGCGGCTGCGCCGCCTGCAGCGATTTTCACCGCTGCGATGATCTCCGGGATGTGGCTACACTCCTGGAGTTTACGCGCGCGGCTTTCGGAAGTTCGCGATACAGCAACCGTGCTTGGCACGGGTGCCGACGCCTGACCGGGTGAGGCACCGAAAGACGTCAGCCCGATCGCTCCAACCCCTCATTCTGTAACCATTTACCGAATCAAAGCATCCAACCCGCGACGGTCAGTTAGTAAGCAAGAACTAGCCACGACCTTCGGGAGCATCACCATGCCAACGGCTAAGTACCGTGCCGCTGATGTTGGCGGCCTCAAGATTGCTTATCGTGAAGCCGGCGACCCTGACGCCCCAGCCCTGCTGTTGCTGCACGGATTCCCGACAGCCGGGCACATGTTCCGCGACTTGATTCCGCTCCTCGCCGACAAGTACCACCTGGTGGCGCCGGACCTGCCCGGCTTTGGTCAGTCGGCGATGGCGTCGCGAGACAAGTTCAAATATACGTTCGCCAACGTCGCGGACGAGATCGATCGTTTCACCGAAACAGTCGGACTGAAGCGCTTCGCGCTTTATATCTTCGATTACGGCGCGCCGACGGGATTGCGCATCGCTCTCAAGCATCCGGAGCGAATCGCGGCGATCGTTTCACAGAACGGCAACGCATATGAAGAGGGCCTGAGCGACGGTTGGAATCCGATCCGAACTTATTGGCGCGAGCCGAGTCAGAAGAATCGCGACGCGCTGCGCAGCTTTTTCTCACCCGAAACGACGCTCTTCCAGTACACGCACGGTGTCGCGGATCCTTCACTAGTATCGCCTGATGGCCGCTCACTCGACGATTACTATCTGAGCCGCCCCGAAGCGCATGAGATCCAACTCGATCTGCTTCTCGACTACGCGAGCAATGTCGCTCTCTATCCCAAGTTCCAGGCGTACTTCCGACAGCATAAGCCGCCGCTGCTCGCGGTTTGGGGCAAGAACGATCCTTTCTTTCTACCTCCGGGTGCGGAGGCATTCCGCCGCGACATTGCCGAGGCAAAGGTCGTGTTCTACCCGACGGGTCATTTCGCCCTCGAGACTCACTGCCAGGAGATAGCAGCGGAGATTCGTAGTTTCCTCGCCAGGACGTTTGGTTAGCGTCGAATCCGGACGAAACTGGCCAGTCCGGTTAGTTCGCTCGAAATAGGAGTGTGACCAAATGGCAGCACTTCCGCTCATAGTTTTCGACGTGAATGAGACTTTGCTCGATCTCACAACGATGGAGCCGATTTTCGAACGTATCTTCCGTGACAAAGGCGCGATGCGTCTCTGGTTCGCTAATCTGATTCTCTATTCATCGGCTCTGACGGTGGCCGGGCGCTACGTGCCATTCACGGATATCGGTTCGGCTGTGCTGAAGATGTTGGCTGACACGCGCGCCATAAGGATCGGTGATGCCGATAAGAAGGAGCTAGTCGAAAAGTTCTCGACAATGCCTCCTCATCGGGAGGTGCCTGCTGCTCTCAAGAAGCTTCGCAAGGCTGGATTCCGGCTTTTCACTTTGACGGACAACCTGCGCGAAGTGCAGACTCGACAACTCGAACATGGAGGGATCGCCGATCTCTTCGAACGACGCTTTAGCGCCGACGAAGTCAAGCATCACAAGCCTTCACGAGAGGCCTACGCCCATGTCGAAAAGGAACTAGGCGCCACACCGCGGCAGCTGTGTCTTGTCGCTTGTCACACCTGGGACACGCTCGGCGCCGTCGCTGCTGGTTGGCAGGCTGCTTTGATCAAACGGGTTGGCAACGACCTGCTGGAGGTCGGCCCGCAGCCGCAGATAGTTGGCGCGGATCTGGACGACGTAGCCCGTCAGTTGATTGCGCGGCATCAGGAGAAAGCCAATGTCGCGTGAGAATGTCAGTGTTGTGCTGGCGCACGGTGCCTGGGCTGACGGAACGAGTTGGGCCAAGGTTATCGGGCCGCTGGCTGCTCAAGGTGTAAAGGTTCTCGCCGCGCCATTACCGCTAACCACGTTTGCCGATGATACTGTGGCAGTTGAGCGAACGATCGAGCGAGCCTCAGGGCCCGTTGTTCTCGCCGCACACGCTTACGCTGGTGCTGTGATCGCGGCCGTACGAAATGAGAACGTGAAGGCGCTCGTTTACCTTACCGCCCTTGCTCCTGACGAAGGAGAAACCGTGGCCGATGTCTTCTATCGCACCAAGCCTCATCCGATGGCTCCCAAATTGGCGCCCGATAAGAATGGTCTGATCTATCTCCCGGACGAGGCATTCCCCGCGGCATTCGCGCAGAATGCCTCCAAAGAGGAGTTGCTGTTGCTCACCGCAGTTCAGCGGCCGATTTCGCCCGCATGCATCTCCGTGAAAGTGAATCGCCCGCTCTGGAAGGATCGACCAAGCTGGTTTCTCATGGCGGAGCAGGACCGCATGATTAGCCCGGACACGCAGCGCTTCATGGCAGAGCGGATGCATGCCCGCGTGCGGTCGCATCCTGTGGACCATGCACCGATCGTGACCAGTCCTGGCGTCGTCGTCGACATCATCCGCGAGGCAATCGCGGAAGTGATGAGCGGCTAAGCACTCTACCGCGGCCCATGAGGACACGAATCAATCGCGCAACATCAAGGCGGTTGTTTGGCGTGCCTCGTCGTATTCGCGCGCACTCTGTTCGACGAGTTCGGCCGCGCTCTGAATGCGCGTAACTCCCGATACTGAGTGCCCCGCGCTCCAGATGTCCTTGTAACGGCGCGGCCCGTTCATCTCACCCTTGCTGCTGAAGTTGCGCGCGGCTTCCTCGATCGAAACGCGTGGCGGCAGCGTGCGCGGATCGAGACCCGCTCTGATCATCGACGGCGTCAGCATGTTGGTATCAAGCCCGGTGAAGGCCTGCGTCAGCATCACATCATCCATCGTGGAATCAACCAGCATCTGCTTGTATGCGTCGGCCGCCAGGCTTTCGAAAGTCGCGATGAACTTGGTGCCCATGTAACAGAGATCGCAGCCGAGCACTTCCGCGGCCCAGAGCGCGGTGCCATCGGAGATGCCTCCCGCCAGCACGATCGGACCGTCGAACATGCTGCGCGCCGCGCGCACGAACGCGAGCGGATTGAGCCATCCGGTTTGTCCACCCGCGCCCGCGGTCAGGAGAATCAATCCATCTACACCCGCTGCGATTGCTCGTTCCGCATGATGAACAGTCGCCACATCCGCGAACACCGTGCATCCCACGTCGTGCAATGGAGTGATCGCCTCGACGGGCGAGCCGACGCTGGTGATCACCATCTCGACGCGATGCTTCACGAGCGCATCGAGCTCGGCGCGCATCTCGGCTCGTTTGATAATCAAATTGGGGCAGAAGGGCGCCGCTGGCCGCCCGGATTTCTCGGCAGACTCGGCCAGCGTCCTCTCGATCTGATTCAGCCAGTTGTTAACGCCGTCAATTGAGCGCGCGTTGGCCAGTGGAAACGATCCGATTATCCCCGCATTGCACGCGGCGATGACCAGGTCCGGCCCCGAAACCGAAAGCATCGGAGCAGCAATCAGCGGAAGCTTCAGACGTCGCGCGATTTTTTCTGGAATACGGCCTGACGGCATGTTCAGGAATCCTTTTGCAATACGTGAACGACGCAGACTGCCCCGACGCCTACCATGTGCGCAAGTCCCGTGCGCGCGTTGGGCTGTTGCCGCGCTCCAGCCTCACGGCGCAACTGCCGCGTGATCTCCGCGATCTGTCCCGTGCCGGTCGGACCGATTGGATGACCCATTGCGAGCAATCCACCCGACGCACTGATCGCGCATTTGCCGCCGATATCGACTGCGCCGCTGCTGATCATGCGTGCGCCCTCGCCCTCGCCACAGAGCCCCATCGCCTCGACGTAGAGCAACTCCTCGATTGTGAAGGCATCGTGCAGCTCGACGACATCGAGGTCCTGCGGTTCGATTTGCGCTTCTTGGTACGCCTGCGCGACGGTCTCGCGCGTCAGTTCGGCATCGAAGTTCTTTGCGTCGCGATAGACGCGTTCGCTCCGCGATACCGATGCAGTCACGCGAATCGCGCGCGAGCGATCGATGCGGAGTTTTTCGATCGCATCGTCAGATGCAACTAGCACCGCCGCGGCGCCTTCGCCCACCGGGCAGCACTGCAGCCGCGTGAGCGATCCTGAGATCTGCGGGCCAGCGAGCACTTCTTCGAGCGTGACGGCCTTCTGGCGTTGCGCGTAGGGATTGTTCGCGCCGTTGCGATTGTTCTTCACGGCGACCATCGCGACCTGCTCGGCGGTCGCGCCGTAGCGATTCATGTATTCGTTCGCGAGCAATGCGAAATGCGTGAACGGAACGACGCGGCGTCCGACCAGGTCGTGAATATTGGTCTTGCCTGGCGCTCCGGCGATCGGGCCTGGTTTGTCAACGCCGACTGCGAGAGAGACATCAGTAAGACTACTCGCGACATCGAGACACGCCTGGCGCACCGCGGTCGATCCCGATGCTGACGCATTCTCCACCTGCGCCATCGCGATTCCGGTCGCGCCGAGATGACGCAGCATCGGACGGCTCGCCGCCATCCCGATAAACGCGGTGCCGGTGTAGGCCGATTCGACGGACTTCCATTCGATTCCCGCATCATTTAGCGCCTCGCGCACGGCAGTGAGGCCGAGAGTGACGTAAGGCGTGTCGCTCAGCCGCTGGTAACGATGCAGTCCGATGCCAACGACGTAAACCGGGCGCATCTGGCGTAGAGTTTTCCTCATCGCGCAGTCTCCTCTTTGGTGAAGCGCAACTCGCGCGCGCGGCCGCCTTCTGAGTTTGTTTCAACTATTACGGCGCGCATCCGGTCGCCGATCTTGAGACCGTCATCGGTGCGCTGCATCAGGATCGCGCGGACTGCGGGTCCATCGTCGAGCACGATAAGCCCAACCGTGAAGGGCGCTTCAATCTCTTTTCCCTGATGCAGATGCACTGTCGCAAAGGATGCCAGCGAGCCTAAGCCGCTTAGCGATTTCGGTTCGAGCTGGTCGGTGGGCGCCCCGCAATATTCGCAGCCATAGGACTGCGGCGGGAAGAAGACGTAACCGCAGGCGCGGCAGCGGCGGCCGTTCAACGTGGGCTGCGCTGCGGAAGAAAAGAGTTCTGTCGATGGCGTTGCGGGCTCGGGCATCGGCTTCTCCTGGTCGATTTTCGCGGCCAGCATACAAACTTTCTTGTCAGCCAGTCAATAAATGTGCTAGGAATTCTCCGCGTATGATCAATTCTCATCGTGCCGCCCGCCCCTCGCGGCGGCGCACACAGCAGGAACGGCGCCGACTGTCGCATGAGCGCATGTTGGACGCCGCGGTCACATTGATCGCGCGCCAGGGAAGCAGCCGCACCACGCTCAGCGAGATCGGCGAGTGCTCCGGATATACCCACGGACTCGTCAGCCATCGTTTCGGCTCCAAGAGCGCGCTGGTGCGAGCGCTCATCCATAAGCTGCAGGCCGACTTCTCGAAATCGATCGCGCCGGCGCTCGAAGGAACAAAAGGATTGAAGGCGGTGAAGCTGGTTTGCGAGAGTTATCTACTCGCCGCGGCCAAGGATGAGCGGCTCGCCATGTATGCTTTGATCGGCGAGGCGCTCGGACCAGTCCCGGAAATCAAGCCGGACCTCGCCAAAGCGGACGAGAACTTTCGTCGCGGGATCGAGAGCCAGATCGAAGAAGGAATTCGTGCCGGCGAAATTCGCGGCGGAATTGATCCGCAGGCGCAATCAGCATTGATCGTCGGGACGCTGCGCGGACTCGTCATCCAAAAGCAAATAAATCCCACAGCATTCAAGTTGGACATCGTCAGCAAGGACATGATCAGAAATCTCGAACGCGCGCTGAAAACAACGGCCGGAGTATCGTGATGCTGCACGATATTCGCGTGCTCGAGATATCCGCGGCCGAGACGATGATGGCGGGGCGAATCCTTGCCGACCTCGGCGCGGACGTCGTCGTGGTCGAGCCGCCCGGAGGAGCGCCGGGGCGCCGCATGGAGCCGTTCCTCGACAACGTTCCGGGGCTCGAGCGCAGCCTCACCTGGCACGCATTGAATCGCAACAAGCGAGCGATCACGCTCGACCTGGACACGCCCGATGGTCGCGCACTGGTGACCTTGCTCGCTCGCCATTTCGACGCGATTATCGAAAGTGCATCGCCGGGCGGCAGCGCCCCGCTCGACGGGATCGAGACCATCGAGCGTTGTACGATCAGTGCCTTCGCGCGCTCCGGTCCGAAGGGCGACTACCTGGCGACTGATCTCGTCGTGATGGCATCGAGTGGGGCGCCTTCGATGACGGGAGATTCGGACCGACCGCCTATCTTTCACTCGGTGTCGCAATCGATAATGGAAGCCGGCTCTGAAGCTGCGATCGCGGTTCTCGCGTGCCTGGTCGCGCGCGATCGTGGAGCCGCAGGTCAACGCGCGGAAGTATCGGCGCGCATCGCCGCGATGGTCAGCGCGATGAGCATGCCCACCGTTGTCGGCTCAGGAAATCGCGAACCGAAGCGTTCCGAGACCACGATCGGCGGAGTCCGCATCCCGGCAATTTTCGAATGCGCGGACGGATACTTTCTCGTCACAGTGCCGGCCTTCGGGCCTGCGTTCGGTCCGATGACGCAGCGGCTCGCGAAGTTCGCGGCGGATGAGGGCCACATGCCGCGTGAGGTTGCCAAGGTCAACTGGATCACATTTCCGCAAGACCTCGCGAAGAAAACCGCGACGCCCGATCAACTGCGAGCGCTGGTCGAGGGAGTTACTTCGCTTTGCCGAAGCAAGACCAAATCGGAGCTTGGCGCGGCGGCGCGAAAGCTCGGCTTGCTCGCGGCGCCCGTGATGGACACGCGCGACATTGCCGAGTCGCCGCAGTATCGCGAACGCGGACTCTGGAACAAGGTGCGAATCGAGCCTGGGGGTCACGAGATCGATGTGCCTGCCCGTTTCGCGCAGTTCTCCAATTTCTCGATCGAAACCAGGCGTCCGGCGCCGATGCTCTCGCAACACACGGGCGAGATTCTTCGCGAGTACGCCGCTGTCTCGCCGACCGAGCTTCAAGCGCTCTTCGTTCACGGAGTCATATAGAGATGGCCGGTCCACTCGAAGGAATTCGCGTGCTCGATATGAGCTGGGTGATGGTCGGGCCGGTGAGCGGCCGCTACCTCGCAGACCTTGGCGCCGACGTGGTGAAGGTCGAAAGCCGCAGTCGAATCGATCCACTGCGCACGCTCGGCCCGTTCAAGGATGGAAAGCCAGGTGTCGAGCGATCGGTTTCATATCACAATCTGAATGCGGGCAAGCGCGGCCTGGCAATCAATATAAAGGAGCCGCGTGGGCGGGACGTGATACTCCGCCTAGTCGATTGGGCCGACGTGGTGCTCGAGAGCTTCACTCCCGGTGTGCTCGAATCGCTGCGCCTCGATTACGCGAATCTGAAGGCGCGCAAGCCCGATATCATAATGGTGTCGACGAGCATCCTCGGACAGACTGGCCCGCATGCCGCCGGCACCAGCGGCGTTGGCACGATGGGCGCCGCCATGTCGGGCGCATCGGGCCTGCTCGGATGGCCGGATCGTCCGCCATGCGGCACCTATGGTCCGTGGACCGACGGCGTAGCGCCACGATTCATCGTGCCGAGCATCCTCGCAGCGCTGCATCGGAAGTCGCGCACGGGCGAAGGCACCTATATCGACGTGGCGCAAGCTGAAGCGGGAATCCAGTTCATCATGCCGGCGTATTACGAGTACGCAGCGAACGGGACGATTCCGATGCGTCGCGGCTACGCCGGATCGCCGCTGCGATGTCCGCAGGGCACTTATCCGTGCGCAGGCGAGGATCGCTGGATCGTGATCGATGCTTCGGAAGATGCACGTTGGAAAAGATTGCGCGAAGTGATTGGCGGTGAATTGGCCGATGCCAAGTACGAGACGCTGATCGCGAGACTCCGAAATCGCCAAGCGATCGAGCGCGTGATATCGGAATGGACGCGGACGCGCGACGCTGATGAGGCTGAAACAACATTGCAGGCGTCCGGAGTTCCGGCACATATCGTTTCGCGGGCGGGAGACCTCGCGCGCGACCCTCATCTGCGCCATCTCAATCACCTGCGGAGAATCGAGGATCCTGAGTTTGGCGAGGCCGAAATTGAAGGTCCTCGCTCGTCGTTTGACCGTACACCGCTTCCAGAGACGCGGCGCGGTCCGAGGATCGGAGAGCACAGCGCAGAGATTCTGCGCGAGCTGTGCGGAATGAGCGAGCACGAAATCGCGGAACTCAAGGAAGCCGGCCTCTTGGGCTGAAGAACGGAGGTATATCCGTGGGAAAAAATATCCTGGATCTGAGCGGACACGTTGGACTCGTGACGGGAGCGGGGCAGGGCGTCGGCCGCGCGGTCGCGCTTCGATTCGCCGAGAACAACGCCGCTGGCGTCGTCGTCAACGACTTTCGGCTCGAGCGCGCTGAAGCCGTCGCGGCGGAAGTCGAGAAACTCGGCGCGAAGGCGTTGCCGGTGCAGTGTGACGTGACCAGTTACGAGTCAGTCAGCACGATGTTCGAGAAAGCCCGCGCGAAATTCGACAAGGTCGATATCCTCGTGAACAACGCCGGTAACGCGGGTCCCGATCCGAGCAAGGTCGCGCGCAAGCCATTCTGGGAGCAGGAGCCGAAAGACTGGGAGCCGTTTCTCGCGACGAATCTAATCGGCGTATTCAACTGCGTGCGTATCGCAGTGCCGCCGATGCTCGCCAACCAGTACGGCAAGATCGTCACCGTCATCTCCGACGCGGGCCGTGTCGGCGAGCCGAACCTCGAAATATATTCGGGCGCGAAAGCGGGCGCGGCCGGGTTCATGCGCGCCGTTGCCAAGGATCTCGGCCGCGCGAATATCACGGCAAATTGCGTGGCGCTCGGCGCGACGCGAACGCCGGCAATTGAGCGAGGCCTCACCGATCCCGCGCAGGTCAAGCGGATGCTCAAAGTCTACCAAATTAAGCGCGTCGGAGAGCCGGAAGATGCGGCCAACCTGATCCTGTTTCTGAGCTGCGACGCCTCGAGCTGGATAACCGGACAGACGTATCCGGTCAATGGCGGCTATTCTTTCTCGATGTAGAGGAACGACGTGAACTACGAAAGCATAATTCTCGAGCGTAAAGACGGCATCGGATACCTCACACTCAATCGGCCCGAGCGCGCCAACACGATCAGTTTTCAGTTGATGATCGATGTGGTGAACGCGATGGAGGAGGTCGAGAAGGACGCCGAGTATCGCGTCGTAATCGTAACCGGCGCGGGCGGGAAGCATTTCTGCGGCGGCGCCGATTTGCGCGATTTCGCGGAGCGTGCGCGTGAGCGCGCGAAGGCCGGCGGTGAACGGCAGGGCACTGCCGACTTCGTATCACCGCGGCGCGACCTGTTCAGCGCGCTGGAAGAATCGCGCGTACCGGTGATTGCGGCGATCAACGGCGCGGCAATGGGTGGGGGATGCGAGATCGCGCTGGCCTGCGATATCCGGGTTATCGCCGACACTGCGACGGTCGGTCTTCCCGAGATTCGATTCGGTGCGCTTCCCGCGGGCGGAGGCACGCAGCGCCTGCCTCGCCTGGTCGGGGCTGGAATCGCCAAGGAGATGATCTTCAGCGGCCTGCCGTGCCGCGCCGAGGATGCGCTGCGTATCGGACTCGTCAACAGGGTGGTTCCAGCCGCAGACCTCATTCCAGAGTGCGAAAAGACTGCGCGCGTCTATATCGAGCGCGCGGCGTATGCTCTGAAGACCGCCAAGGCGCTGATCAATCGCGGCATCGAGCTTCCGCTAAAAGATGCTCTCGTGCTGGAGCGAAAGATGATCGCCGAGATGGCGACGCCCGCAGAGCGCAAAGCAGCGCAGGACGCCGCGGCTGCATCGCAGAAGACCTACGCGAGGATCTTCAACCGCTCTTAAAATCTGAGGTGCGAGAGATGCCCTCCGGAGCAGATTTTTCCGGTCGCGTCGATGAAGCGTGGCTGGGCCAGTATCGCGAGGAGATTACCGAGCCTGAGCTGCCAATCGTGGATTGCCATCATCATTTGTGGAGCCGCGCTGGCAGCAATTATCTTTTTCCCGAGCTATTGGCCGACCTGTCCAGCGGCCACAACATCCGGGCTACGATCTTCGAGGAGTGCGGTTCGATGTATCGAGCGGACGGGCCCGAAGAATTTCGCTCGCTGGGTGAGACCGAATTCGTTACGGGCGTTGCTGCGATGAGCGCGAGCGGCGCCTACGGACCGTCGCGGGCGTGTGCGGCAATTGTCGGGAACGTCGATCTGACGCTGGGATCGCGTGTCGAGCCCATTCTGGAGGCGCATATCGCCGCCAGTAGCGGCCGTTTCCACGCTATCCGCTTTTCCACGGCATGGGACGCGGACGAACGCGTGCACAAAACCGTGCCGCGTCCCGGCATCCTCGCGGAGAAGCAGTTCCGCGAAGGGTTTCGATATCTCTCGCGGTCCAATCTCGCGTTCGATGCCTGGGTCTATCATCCGCAGGTAGGCGAGGTAGCAGCGCTCGCGGCGGATTTCCCGGAGACGCCAATCGTCGTGAACCATTTTGGTAGCCCAATTCTGGGTGGTCCCAATGCGGGTCGCAGGGCGGAAGTCTTTGCCGAATGGCGGATCGCGATGGCTGCGCTGGCGCCTCACCACAATGTTCACGTGAAGCTGGGCGCCCTTCCCGTGAGGCGTGCTGAAGAATCGCGAGGAAAAGACGGGTCGCCGCTTTCCTCCGAAGACATCGCTGGCGCGTGGCGGCCGTTCTTCGACGCTTGCGTCGAGCTCTTTGGCGCTCGCCGATGCATGTTCGAGAGCAACTTCCCGGTGCAAAAGCGCTGGTGCAGCTACGCGGTCTTGTGGAATGCCTGCAAACGTCTGGCGGCCGGTGCTTCCGCTGACGAGAAGTCGGCACTATTCAGTGGCACCGCAGCCAGAGCGTATAGACTTCCAGCCGGACTAGCCTGAAGCGGCGCGCTGCGAGCCGCGTGTTAACGGCTCGGACGGAGCAGCTTCGCGTAGCGCAACCCAAGCCGCCTCACTTGGCGGTCAGCGAATCAGGTCTTTCTTCGAAGATGTAAGGCTCGAGCGTCGACTGTGCGGCGACGCGATGCTTGTGCCACTTGCCGCCGCCATAGTAAGCGAGGCTGCCGGGAACTGCCTTGCCTTCACCATTGTAATAGGAGATGCAATCGCGCAGCGGCGCCGTCGCGATATCGACGTCACGGCAGTGCAGCGCGTACGATTCTTCCGGCTCCCTGCGAACGTCGACGATGCGCGCGCCGCGCTCGCGCATGGTCTTCATCATCCACACGACATAGTCACCGTGCGCGTCGATGGCGTCGGTGAAGTTGAAGCTGCCACCTCCGCCTTGCGGACCCGTGACGATGAACAGGTTGGGGAAGCCGTGGCTATGCAGGCCGAGGAATGTCTTGGTGCCCTCGGTCTCCCACTTTTCCTTCAAGGTGCGGCCGCCGCGGCCCGTCACCATGTTGAAGGTCGAAGTGCCCATCCACTGGAAGCCGGTCGCATAGATGAGAACGTCGAGCGCATATTCAACCTCATCGTGGACGACGCCGCGCTCGTTGATCTCGCGAACGCCGAGCGGCGCGGTGTCAACCAGATGAACGTGCGGCAGGTTGAACGTTGGCAGGTACTCATCGTGGAAGGTCGGCCGCTTGCACCCGTAGGGATAGTATGGTTTCAGCGCCGCGGCCGTTTTCGGGTCCTTGACGATGGCGTCCACGCGCGCCCGGATTTGCTCCATGATGCGGAAATTGGAATCGAGCTGCTTATTTAGCAACTCCTCGGGGCTGATCGGATGTTCGTGTTTCTTGGGCTCCTTGATGTCTTTGATTTTGCCCGCCAGGTAATCGTCGTTGGCCTGTATCGCGCTACGGCCCGCCGAGATCTTCGAGAAGCGCGCGCGTCTCGCACGAGCCCAGCCGGGCTCGTTAGCCCATGTTGCACGCTCTTCATCCGTCGTTGCTCGTTGATCGCGCACGTCCACCGACGACGGGGTGCGCTGAAAGACGAAGAGCTGCCCGACGATCTTGGCTAGTTCCGGTATCGCCTGTATCGCCGTCGCGCCGGTGCCGATGATGCCGACGGTCTTGCCGCGAAGATCAATGTTGTAGTCCCAGCGCGAGGTGTGGAAGGACGCGCCCTTGTACTTCTCCATCCCCGCGATGCGCGCGAGCTTCGGCGTAGTCAGGATGCCGTTGGCCAGGATCACGAAGCGCGCGCGCATCTTGTCGCCGCGATCCGTCTGCACGATCCAGCGGCCCGCTGCCTCATCCCAGGTCGTCGCTTCAACTGTCGTGTGGAACAGGCAATGGTCGTAGAACCCGAACTTCTGCGCCATGTTCTGGCAGTATTCGAGGATTTCGAAACCCGAGGCGAACTTCATCGAAGGGACGTATCCCATCTCCTCGAGCAGCGGGAAATAGCTGTATGATTCGACGTCGCACGCGATGCCCGGATAGCGATTCCAGTACCAGGTTCCACCGACGTCTCCCCCCTTCTCGCAGAAACGCACATCGGTGAAACCCGCCAGGCTCAGCTTGTGCCATAGCAGCAGCCCGCCGAACCCGGCGCCGACCACCACGATCTCGCACTCGTCAGTGAGCGCTTGGCGCGCAATCGGGGGCTCGGAATAGACATCGTCCAGGTACTTCTTGAACTCGCCTTCCATCGCGATGTAGTCCGCCGCTCCGGCGCGGGCTTCCTTGAACTCGCGGTACTTGGCCTGCTCTTCAGCGTTGAAGGTTGCGCCCGCAGGCAGTTCCGGGAGCTCTTTCAGTTTCTGATCGGCGAGGACCGAATAGCCCTTGCCGGCAATCTTTTCAGAAGCCTTAGCCGCGCGGGTATTGAAGATTTTCAGACCGGTTTCTGGATCGATACGGACCGCAGCGTTCATCTCAATTCCTTGTGGTTTCCGGACGTCGTCAATCTGCTGAATTAATCTACACTACGATGAAGAGGTAGCTCGTATCGCTTCGAGCCGTCAAGAAATTTCGGCGCTAGAAGATCGAGTCCGCCGATTTCTGTAAAATTTTCTGTTTTCGATCCACAAGACCGGAAAAACTTACCACTTTAACCGCTAATTTCATTGGCTGATCTAAGGCATAGTGTTTGCTCATTCGCGGTTGGCTGCCACGTAAATAGAGCGCGATACAAGGGTAAAAAAGATGCGAATGAGCGAAAACGTTCAATATTCAGCGGAAAGACCTTCCAATCTGCTGCGCGTTTTTCATCTGAAGCGCGATAAAAGCCTAAGCGCGAACAAGGGTCGCTTATG
The DNA here is from genome assembly GCA_030038355.1 of Candidatus Binataceae bacterium. Lineage (GTDB taxonomy): Bacteria > Desulfobacterota > Binatia > Binatales > Binataceae > JASHPB01. The sequence goes on along the minus strand of JASHPB010000109.1, from coordinate 44,327 downwards.
GGAAGCTTTAGGAAGTGTCGCATTGATCCCTGCCGCAGCAATAGTCGTCTGCTCGGTTAGCGGATGTCTCGCGACGCGGAACTGGGTCAACGATCAGCTGACTCCGATCAATGCCAAGCTCAACAACACCGATGCTAAAGCAGACCAGGCTCTCAGCGGACTGCAGAACCTCCATCTCGAGAAGCGACTGGTCTTGAACTCACAAAACGGTCCCACCTTCGCTTTTGGGTCTTCGAATTTGACCCCGAACGCTAAGCATGAGATCGACGGATTCATGGATGACCTCCAGGGATCGCAGAACGCAAGCGCGGCCACGAGTCGAATCTTCGTCATCGCGGGGCATACCGATAGTGTCGGCTCGGAAGATTACAACTATGACCTGGGACAGCGCCGCGCCGAGAAAGTCGCCGGCTACCTGGTTGGCCGCGAAGGCGTGGACCCGACTCAGGTTCGCGTGGTCTCCTACGGTGCGACCAAACCGGTTGCCGACAACAACACTTCTAGTGGACGGCGAAGCAATCGGCGCGTGGAAATTCTCGTCTACCAGGAGAAGATCACTTCGGGCAGCTGAGCGGCCAGCGCTCGACATCTGAAGAATCATGGCGGGCCGCCGATCGGCCCGCCGCGTATGCTGCCAGCGGATCATCCGCTATCGCCAGACATCGACTATCGGAGCGGCAGCGGCAGACTGCCCCAGATGACTGAGTCCGTACATGTCCTCGATCGTCCGCAGAACATTGTAATGGTTGATCCTCTCGCTGTATCGACCCGGTTTGACCATTGGTCCGACAAAAATCGTCGGGATGTGATTATTGAATCCGCCGCTGTCTTCATCCCAATCGACGATGAGCAGGCTGTTGTTGCGTTGCGCCCATGCCACGTAGCGCGAAAGATTTCTTTGTAACCATCTGTCGGCCTGCTGGATTGGGCCGCTGTGCATGTCGTTGATCTGATTCGGAATCACCCATGACACCGTGGGAAGTTCGGACAGATTGTTTGGAAAATCGGTAAAAGGTCGGTTGTTGGCCGGCCGATCGGCGGGGAAATAGGCCCACGGCACGTGCTTGCGAGCGTAATATCCGGCGAAGCAAACTTCCGCTCCGGTGGCCGGCAAATCTTCTGAATATCCGGCGAACGTCAACTTGGCGTCGAGCAACTCGCTCTGCAGATTTCGCTCCTTGAAGGAAAGCGGACACGAATCGTCTGTGACACCCAGTGTCGACCCGCAGTACAACGCGAGGTAGTTCGGCAGGCTCGGATGCGATACGGCGTAAGACTTGGTGAACAGAGCTGCCGCCCTCAGAATGCGGTTGATGTATGGAGCTTGCGGTGAACCGATGATCTCCTCGTATCCGTGATTTTCTTCCATCACGACGATCACATGAGTCAGTGCTGGAACGCTGGCCGTCGCCGCCGCCGCCCATGATAACCGAGCGATCACGCCCAGAAATCCGAGCAGGAGGATCAGCAAGCCTGTCCTCCGAGCGATTGGTGAAGAAGTTTCTTTGATCACCTTCTCACGGCCGCCGATTACGAGTACCCGGCGGTCCACTGTCCGACTTTTTCGCCTTGTCTGCTGCGCCACGCGCTTTGCTCCATTCGTCTGTTCCTGGGGCGCATCCTCCCACAAAAATCCGACCTACGCATCCGTTGCCGGTTGCAAACGCCGCGTCTCAATGCGAGTTTATTGGCACTATTCGAGAACCCGTTTCGGACTTAACCACAGCCGAAAATGCGAGGTGCCAAGTGGCCGATTCAACCGACGAAAAGCCGTTTTTCCCCCAGATGACCGGGCGTGCCAAGTCCCAGCAAGCGCAGGAATATTACGAGGCGATCAAGAAAAAGTTCGCCGAGGAACGCGACCTGCGGTTGCGCTATCGACCCGAAGGCACCGCCCAGTTCACGTCGGACCTAAGCGGCGCGTTCGCCAAGTACGCGATTGATCCATATGCCGGCGAGGTCAAGCCGCGCGAGGCCATCAACGATACCGTCGAATGCCTCTTTATCGGCGGGGGATTCTCGGCGCTCCTAACCTCAGCGCGCCTTCGCGAGTACGGCGTCGAAAGCATCCGCATCGTCGAGCGTGGCGGTGACGTCGGCGGCACCTGGTACTGGAATCGTTATCCCGGCGCGGCCTGCGATGTCGTTGCGTATGACTACCTGCCGCTGCTCGACGAGACCGGCTACGTTCCGACGCGTCACTACGCCAAGGCGCCCGAGATCTACGCGTACTGCCAGTTGATCGCGAAGAAGTACAACCTCTACGAACTCGCCGTCTTCCAGACCACCGTTACCTCCACGGTTTGGAACGAAGAGGAGCGCATGTGGCACCTCGAGACCGATCGCGGCGACCACATGAGGGCGCGCTTCGTGATTTGCGCCAACGGCACGCTCTCCAAGCCCAAGCTCTCGAAGATCAGGGGGATGGAGTCGTTCAACGGCCACTCCTTCCACACCTCGCGATGGGATTATGATTATTGCGGCGCCGACCTCGAGAAGCTCCATGACAAGGTCGTCGGCATCATCGGCACCGGCGCGACCGCCGTACAGGCGATTCCGCGCCTCGGCGCCGCTTCGAAAGAGCTTTACGTCTTCCAGCGCACGCCTTCATCGATCGACATCAAAGATGACTGGCCCACCAAGCCGGAATGGGCCGCCAAACTTAAGCCTGGATGGCAGGCCCAGCGCCGCGAACATGCGCGCGATCAAGCGCGCAAGATGGAAGAAGATCGCCACGTCCCCGGCGTCTCGCGCGACGAGAAGATTCGCCGCCAGGAGAACGCCAATATCGACTACATGATGCGCATCCATAAGCGCATCGAGCAGATAGTCGAGGATAAGGCCACGGCAGAGGCGCTCAAGCCCTGGTACATGTTCATGTGCAAGCGGCCGTGTTTCGACAATGACTACCTGCCGACCTACAACCGCCCGACCGTTCATCTGATCGACACCCACGGCAAGGGCATCGGCGAGATCCGTGAGCGCGGTCCGGTGTTCGAGGGCAAGGAATATCCGCTCGACCTCCTTATCTATGCGACCGGCTTCGAGGTGCAGAAGACCGGCATCTATAACCAGATCAGGGGTGAGCGCGGCATCGAGCTGAACGACAAGTACAACAGCGGCATCCGCACCCTGCTGGGGGTCCATTCGCAGGGCTACCCGAACCTGTTCATCATGGGCGGCTACCAGGCCTCGTTCCAGTTCAACCTCACCGACATGCTGCAGGTGCAGGGCGATCATATCGCCGCGTGCATCGACTACGCGCGGAGCCACGGCTACCAGACCATTGATTCGACGCCCGAGGCCGAGGAATGGTGGGTGCAGGAGGTCATCGAGCATCGCGGCAAGACCACACGCAACCAGGACTGCACGCCTGGCTACTACAACTTCGAGGGCGAGTTCCAGCGCCGTCAGGACGGTAACTACAACGGCGGCTACAATCGCTACTGCACCCATCTCGAGGATGTGCGCAAGAAGATGGAGAAGAACTTCGTCTTCAAGAAGTAGGCTCCGCGTCGATCCAAATGGCCTCCGAAAGGAGTGGCGATGCAGGCGTTTCCGCCCTGATCGCGGAAGCGACCAGGAATCAACCAGACGCGCTGCGCCCTGCTGTCAGCTGTGCAGCAGGACGACGATGGATCGGGGCTGTACGTTGTAGGTGAGTGACGCGATCGCGGCTTCGCTGCCTGGCGCGAAAATGTCGTCGGGGCTCGGTCTTGCCGTGTCCACCGCTACATGCCAATCGCTCACCGCCCCTTCCTGGATCGTGAAGGCGAGTGGCTCCCACCACGCATTGATCATCACGTAGATCTCGGCGTCGCCAACTGTCGCACCCTTCAACGAGTAGGCGAGTGAATGCGAGTCGGCCGACTCATCCGGATTCGTGCCGACGCCGTACCATTGCAGGTCGGGATTCTGTTGATTCCAGAAGGTGCTGCGGCCGATCGACCGATGCGCCTTGCGAAGCGCGATCATGTACTTGAAAAAGCGGAAGACATCCTGGTTCTCGCTGATTAGGTTCCAGTTGAGCCACACCGTCGGGTCGTCGAAATTGTAGGGATTATCGTTGCCCTGCTGCGTGTTCATGAACTCGTCGCCCGCACAGAACATCGGCGTTCCATTCGATAGCATCAGCAGCGTGCAGAAATTCTTGACCTGCTGCTTGCGAAGCGCGGCGACCGCCGGCGAACCTTCATCCTCACCGGGGCTGACACTGTTCCAGCTGTGCTGCCCGTCGTTGTCATAGGCGACCAGGTCGTACATGCAAAGGCCGTCGTGACAATCGATAAAGTTGACGCTCTGACATGGTCGATAATCAGTAAGTGTATCGTCGTGGAAGAGATCGGTGCTGCCGTATAGCCGCGTCATCAACGCCGTCACCGTCGACTCGTCGCCCTTCACGAAACTTCGCACGTCGTCGCGGAACTTGCCGTTCCACTGCCGCCACGTGAGTCCTGGAAAGCCGCGGCCCAGCTCGTACGCGGCAGGATCCCAGGCCTCGGCGATAAGCCGCAAGTTGGCGAGGCGCGGGTCGCTGCCGATTTCGGAAATCACCGGCGGGTCGAGCGAGATCGCGCCCGTCTCGTCGCGCGTCAGGATGCTTGCAAGGTCGAACCGAAAGCCGTCGACGTCGAGCGCGTACGCCCAGTAGCGGAGGCTGTCGGTGATCAGTTGCCGCACTGCGGGATGCGCAGTGCGCAAATCATTGCCGCATCCGCTATCGTTGATGAACTCTGAATAGTCATCAGGATTCAGCAGGTAGTAGGTCGCATTGTCTATGCCGCGGAAACTGTAATTCGGTCCGAGCTGATTTCCTTCCGTCGTATGGTTGTAGACGACGTCGAGAATCACCTCGATTCCCGCCGCGTGTAGCGCATCGACCAGTTCGCGCAGCTCGGCAAAGGCATTCTGCGCATCGCCGCCGCGGGCGTAGCCATTGTGCGCAGCGAAAAAGCCTAGAGTCATGTAGCCCCAACGGCTACCCTCCTGCGGATCCCACTGATGTATCGGCATCAGCTCGACGGCGGTGATACCGAGTTCCTTGAGATGCGGAATCTTCGCAATCACGCCCGCATAGGTGCCGCGCGTCGCATCGTCGAGTCCAGAGCTCGGATCGTTGGTGAAGTTTCGCACGTGCATCTCATAGATGATCAAATCCGAAGTGTGCGGCACGGGCCGATTGCTCGCGGCAATTGCGTTCTGACTCTGCGGCGGAAGAATACCCAGCGGAGCCTTGCCGTCGTTGGCTCCCGGAGCGGCCGCGGCCGCGCGTGAAAAACCGGGCGGCAGAAAAATTCCGCGCGCGTAAGGATCGAGCAGAACCTTGTCTGCATCGAAGAGCTGGCCGGCGCCCGGGTCGTGCGGCCCGTCAACCTTGAATGCGTAGTAGGCGGCGCCCGGAACGTCCGCGGCGGCGACGAGGGTATGCCACACGCGGACGGTCTTGTTAGTTGCGGCATCGAACTCGTAGCTGCGAATCGGATTTACGAAATCGTTTGGCCCATAAATCAGCAGGTGTACTGAGGTGGCATCCGTCGAATAGAGGGTGAAGTTCCACGCCTTTGCCGAGTCGATCCACGCCGCGCCGAGCGGCGTCGGCGAGCCCTGGACGCGGCTCCAGGCGTCGAGCTGAATTGGGTCGCCTGCCATCGCGTTACCTCGCCGATCTGAGTGCGATCGTAGCCTCGCAAGCGGGCGAGTCACACTTTATCCGGCGTTTTCGATCGAACGCCAACTCCGATTTCATTGCGAGTGGCAAAGCTCGCCGCGCTCTGATTGACCCGATGCGCGCCGTGCCGATACGCTGCTCCGATGCGCGACGGCGCGAGATATCTCCCCGACTTCATCGGCATCGGTCCCGGCAGGACCGGCACCACCTGGCTTCATCGCGTGCTCGAAAATTCCGTCGTCCTTCCCGCTGGCACCAAGGAAACCCAGTTCTTCAACGAGCGCTACAAGTTTGGCCTCGGTTGGTACGCTTGGCACTTCCGCCGCGCCGACGGTAGCAAGAAAATCGCCGAGGTCTGCCCCTACTTCAACCATCGCGTCGCCCGCGAGCGGATAAAGCAGCATCTCCCCAACTGCCGCTTCATCTGCACCATCCGGAATCCCGTCGACCACGCCTACTCCGTTTACAAGCTGATGCGGCACTACGTATGGACTCGCACTTCGTTCGAAGATACCCTCGCCAACCGGCCACATCTCGACGACAGCAACCGCACCGCAATGCACCTCAGCGGATGGTTCGAGCTCTTCGGCCGCGAGAATATCCTCGTCACCAGCTACGACGAGCTGCGGAGCTCGCCGCAGACGTATCTCGATCGTGTGACCAACTTTGTTAGCCTGCCGCGGATCATACTGGGCAACGAAGTTTCCCTTAGCGACGACGTGAACGCCTACGAGCGGGCGCCGAAAAATCGCCATCTGGCGCAGAACGCCCGCCACGTCCTCTACTGGATGCGTGATCATCGCGCGTACCGCACGATCCATGCCGCGGAGCGGCTCGGCATGTGGTCGTTCTGCTTCGGCCGCGGCGAACCGTTCCCGCCGATCGCGCCCGAGCTGGAACTGAAGCTGATCGAGCGCTGGATGCCCGAGATCGAGGCGCTCGAGAGTCTGCTCGACGTCGATCTCTCAGCATGGAAGGTTCCCCGGGCCGCGCGCACCTCGCGCAGGCCCGCTTCCGCGGCCTGAGTGTGCGAGGCCGGCGCAGGGCTCTCGAAATTCAGGCGCGGTTCTACAAGTGACGACGATCACGACCATGCTGCCACTCGCACTCGCTCAACCACGGTCTCGGTGGTGATTCGATAACGCGGTTTGGCCCGTGATTGCGGTGTACCAATGGCACCGGCATAAGTTCAGAGTGCGCCATGACTACGCGGGCGAAAAGCGCAGTATCCATGCTCATCGCGCTGCTTACGTCGTTCATCTTATGGACGCTCTCAATCGTCTCGGCGAACTCCGGGAGTTTCTCCAGGCTCTTCATCCACTTCGCTGGCGACTACATGACCTTCATCCGCGGAAGTTCCTCGAGCGCATCACTAATTGGGCGCGTTCCATGGCGATCCGAATTCCAGGCGCTTCGCTATGAGTTCCGCTCCACAAGCGAGCCGCTGTGCGCGTTCGTCCAACTGGAGCGAGCTGGGGTCTTCGTCGTCGGAGAAAGAACGTGCCGCGCAAGACCGTTCGAATCAGTCCGTGCGTGAGTCCGCCGAAATAACCCGGCATAAGGATCTGACTTCAGGTCTTAATCGTATCTTGCCACGGGTTCTCATCGAGTTCGTTGCGAAAGAAGGCGAGCCAATCTGAGGTCCGCTTACGGTGCCGAGTGCACCGTGCCATCGATGGTCGCGGTTTCTGGCGATCTTCCTCTGCGATGAAGGCGGTGGATTGCGTTTCCAGTGCCTCCTGTACAGATCTAACCAATCCGGAACCTCGGCGTTCTCACCGAGATTACTCATTGCCTCGACCACCATAGGTCCGTGCGCCAAAGAAGAATTGTCGCACGGTAAATCCGAGGTCGGACAGGCGCCCCAACCCATCGTTGATCGCATCGGGTTCAATCAGCCGACTCCTTTTCGAGTAACGATCGATTGAGCGATTGAGGGGAAAATTTGAAAAGGCGGATAGCCTCGTGGGATCCGTCCGTCATCAAAAACTTTGAAACTGAACGTGCGTCGCGGGCGTGCGACTTCAAACCAAGAGCGTACAGTTCAATCGTAACGATCTCTTCAAGTTGTCCGCAACGTCGATCGCTTTACAATGGGGCGATTTTCACGATTGTCGCCGAGACGGCGTCACCGCTCTTCCGCCCGCTGCCGAAGTAGCGCGGCTATAGAGCTGGAGTAGCGAGCTGCGCATTTCGCGTCACCCAAGAGTAGGCGGTTTCAGTCGTCATCCGAATTTCGTAGAGTTGCAATCAAATTTGCGCGCGCGAGAGGATTCGTCATGGCAGAGCATCCAATCGTCGAGACCACCGCCGGCAAGCTTCGCGGCACTATCAACGACGGCGTCAACATCTTCAAGGGCATCCCCTACGGCGGTCCCGCCGATGGCGTCGCGCGCTTCAAGCCTCCAGTCAAGGCCGCATCGTGGAGCGGGGTCCGCGATGCGCTCGAGTTCGGCCCGCGCGCGCTTCAGAACGACAACAGCTTCGCGCTGATGCCGGAGCTGCTCGCGCTGTTCAAAGCCGAGCCGATTCCGATGAACGAGAACTGCCTCGTCCTCAACGTCTGGACCCCCGCGCTCGACGGCAAGAGGCGGCCGGTGATGTTCTGGTGCCATGGCGGCGCATTCATCTCGGGCTCCGGATCATCGGCCTGGTACGACGGCACCAACCTCGCGAAGAAGGGCGACGTCGTTGTGGTCACGATCAACCATCGGCTTGGCGCGGCCGGCTTTCTTTATCTCGGCGATCTTGCCGGCGATGAATACGCCGAGTCGGGCAACATCGGCATGCTCGATATCGTCGAGGCGCTCAGCTGGGTGCGCGCCAATATCGCCGTGCTCGGCGGCGACCCGGGCAACGTCACAATCTTCGGCGAGTCGGGTGGCGGTGCGAAGGTCAGCGTGCTGATGGCGATGCCGGCGGCACACGGCCTCTTCCATAAGGCGATTATCCAGAGCGGTGTGGCGGTGACCGTGATGGAGCGTGAAGATGCTACCAACACGGCGAAAGCGGTGCTCGACGAACTCGGCATCGGCGCGAAGGAGATTAACCAGCTCGCCTCGGTGCCGTCGCAGAAGTTGATCGGCGCGCAGACTGCGGTGCTCGCGAAAGCCCCCGGGATTGGAGCACTGATTAATCGACGCAAGATCGGCTTCAACCCTGTCTTCGACGGGCGCGTGCTGCCGAGTCACCCGTTCGAGCCCGCCGCGCCTAAAATCTCGGCCAACGTTCCGCTGATCATCGGCACCAACAAGGATGAGATCCTGCTCTTCATGCCGCAGCTCTCGAAGCTCGACGAGGCCGGTTTGCAGATTAGGATGAAGGCGTTCCTTGGCGATTCGGCCGAGCGGATCGTGGCGGCGTATCGGCGCGCGCGCAGCGACGCGTCCGCGGCTGAGATCGCAACAGCGATCACCACCGACCAATTCATTCGCAACGCATCGATCACGCTGGCCGAGCGGCAGGCGGCGCAGAGAGGCGCACCGGTCTTCATGTACCTGTTCAAGTGGGAGACGCCCGTGCTGGGCGGGATGCTGAAATCGCCGCACGCACTCGAGATCCCCTTCGTCTTCGACAACGTCGCGACGGATCGATTGAGCGGCGACGCGCCGACCAAGTTCGCGCTCGCGGACAAGATGAGCCGCGCGTGGCTCACGTTCGCGCATCGCGGCGATCCGAATCACGAGGGACTGCCGAAGTGGAGCGCGTACGACTCGGCCACGCGAGCGACGATGATATTCAACGACGAGTGCAAAGTGGAGAACGATCCGTACGGGCCTGAGCGCCGCGTCTGGGTGACGTCATAGAACTGCCTGAAAAGCGGAAGATCCGGCGAAAGACGCGGGCCTACAATTTTGCGTCAGCGCCAACGCCGCGGCAGCTTGTTGAGCCGCGCGACACCTAGCTCTTCGCACCACCTCAGGAAGCCATCGCGCGGCACTCCTAAGAACCTTAAATCCTCCAGCGACTCTGCGATCGGAACGTTATCCACCAGCGTCGCGAGCCGCCGAAAGAGCATCGCCTCATCGCGCCGGTCGACGAGCGTCGCCGCGAGCTGAAGCGCGCCGCGAGGCTTGACCTTCCACTCCAACACGTCAACAGGAATATCTTCGATGCGCCCGTAGGTTCCGATCAGTAGCGACGCGGTCTTCTGCCCGAAGCCCGGCAGACCAGGGAAGCCGTCGGCGCTGTCGCCCGCGAGCGCGAGAAAGTCGGGCATCGAGCGCGGCGCGAAACCGCGAAACTCGCGGAACGCTGCTTCGTTGATGATCTTTCGCTGGCGCCGATCGACCTGCACGATGCGATCATCGTCCAGGCACTGGCCCAAGTCCTTGTCCGGCGTGAGGATACGCACCTGCTCGACCTCATCGCGAAAGCGATACGCCGCGGTCGCAAGTCCGTCATCGGCCTCGTACTCGCGCATCGGCCACGCGGTCACGCCGATCGCGCGTACTGCGTCTTCGGCCGCGTCGAATTGCGAGCGCAGCTCGGGCGGAACGCCTTCGTCGCTCTTGTAGGGCGGATAGAGATCGTTGCGGAACGATCGAATCGGATTATCGAAGGCGACCGCGATATGCGTGACGGCTTCTTCAGGATCGTTGAGCAGCGCGAGTAGCGACTCGACGATTCCCACCGTTGCTTTGGCCTCGGCGCCATTAGGCGCGAGATGCCCGGGGCGCGGCGCGAAGTGCGCGCGATACAGCTCGTAGGTGCCGTCGATGAGATGCAGCCTCATGCCGCGAGACTAGCACCGCGCGCGCGGCCAAACTTTAGTGTCGCGTCAGAAGAGATATTCCTGCGGCGTGAGCGCGGGCATCGCCTTGGCCCTTTTCATTGCCGCAACCACTTTCGGCGAGGGCTTGCTCTTTGCTGCCTTCTGCAGGCCGAGGAACCCCAATATCCGCGACCCGAGCGGTGAGGATTTTCGCGCAATCGTCCCGCGACGATTTCGAAACGCCAGCGTGCAGGGCCAATCGAGCGCGCGATAGTCGTAGAGCGCGATCGGCAATGGCATCTGGATGCCGGTCTTTACGGGTGCGGACAACATGATCAAAGGAAAACGATGAAGTTGAATCATAGCTGCGTCCGATCTCGAGAGTCCTGAATCTGTTGACAGCAACCGCCGCGCCATCCGGTTTCTAGTCGATGCGGTCCCCGCCGACGCCCACGAAGCCCGTATTTTCGGCGAGATTCTTCGATGACCGCGGCGAGCCTTTCGCCGCGCAGGCTGCCGCATTTCAAATTTAAAACTCACCACCATTCAAAATGAATTGTCCCGCCATCGGGGCGTCCAGAAATCTCAACGGAATTGGTGCTTTTGCCGACGGCACAGGCCATGCACTGGTGACCCCCAGGACGCCGACGTATGGCGTCCACCACTTGATGAAGCGTATCGAACTCGTGATTGAACCTGCCGCGCTCGGACGCCTGACCGAAGCTGCTGATGCCCTCAAACTGTCGGAATTCGACGTCACCGAGGTGCGATGCATGCCCGGTGCAAACAAGCTTCGGCGCCAGCGGCTCTATCGCGGGCGCGAGTTTGACGTTGACCTGGTCGAGCGCCTCAAGGTCGACCTGACCGTCGAAGACGAGGCGGCAACCCGCGTCGTCGACCAACTGATGGAAAACGTCCGGCCGCTAAGCGTCGCCGTGCTCCGACTCGACCGTACTGCCTTGACCGCGGTCGATAATGCGCGGCCGTATTACGCGCAGGCCGCCTTGCGCGCGTGACCAGATTCGGACGGCGAGACCAGCGCCCGCCGATCCAAGGTTAGTGATGACTATGCTTGTAGGTGTTGTGATGCTGGCGGTGATGGTGGCAGTTGCGTTCTACCTCGATAGTGACATCGATCGGGATGATTCGATCGATTCGTGCCTGCGCCGCATGGATCGCTAGGATGTTGCACCAGTTGCTTGCCACCTGGATCGCGCTCGGCGCCGAAGTCTCGCTCTTCATTCTGATTCCGATCTACTTTCGCGCGCGATGGCGCCGCGAGATCCGGAACCGAATCCGAATCCTTTACGATAGCCGCCGGCCCGAGTACTTGAGTTCGGCCAAAGTGCTGCCGTTTACGAGGAATCGACCGCGTCACGATCGCGGTTCACTCCGCAGGCGCATCGCCTAGAGTTGAAGAAGCTTTAGTCGACCGCGCTTGCCCGCGCCTCGAACTCAAGCAGGTCGCCGACTTCAATTCCGCTCAGCTTCGCTGCTCCTGCCGGAAGCTCGACCGCTTTCCGCGCGCCGAACACGATTGACGATACCTGCCAGGGCCACAGTTCGCGATTGATTTTGATCACGCGGTCGCCGCGCCCAAGAAGCACAATAGCGATCGCAAACCTCATGACGAACATGTGCATCCACATGAACGGCGTGAAGCGTCCGTTGAAGAGGAGCATCCCGCTGCGCGCATCGAGGGCTCGTGTCCGATAAATCCGCCGCTCTGCGCTGCGAGGTGTCGGCGCGTTCCAGCCGCTCGCATACGACGATATTGCGCGTCCGAACCATCATCAAAAATGGTCGAACTTTGAGTCCACCAAGCCGGGAAGAAAGGCCCCAAATAAGGACAATCTGTGAATCGTGTGCAATTCAGGCCGCGATTCGATCTTGGTAGTCGCCGGCCCTGAGAGACGTTTGGTCCAGGACGCGCGGCGGGAACTGTTCTGTAAGCCGATCGTGTACTATCAGCAGAAAATCGGCAGCCTCGGGCGAAAGAATGGAGGTTGGACAGATGACATGCGAAGAGGAATTGATCCGGCGCTACTTCGACGCCTTCAACCGGCATGACCTCGAAGGCGTCGTGGCGTGCTTTCATGATGAGGCCGTGCTGGTCGGCCCCAACGGCAAGCGCCTCGTTGGTATCGCGGAGGTGCGGCGTTCATACGAGACCGAGTTCGCGCTCTTTCCCGACGCGCATTGCGAGCTCCGGGTATGCACCGGCAACGGCGGCGCCGGAGTGGCCGAGTCCTACTTCACGGGCACGCGCCACGAACGGCGTATCGAGGCGATCGGCGCGGAAGTGATAGAGATCGTGGACGGCAAAATCAAGGAGATCCGCGACTATCATCAGCCGGTACCGGCAAAAGCCGCCTGAAGATTGGACTCGCGGTGCGAAAGGGTCGCGCCTCACGACAGCCGGTCACTGGGCGGTGCCTACGGCGTGCACGTAGTGGTAGCAACCCTTCGGGCTGGTGCCCTCCGTAGCGGTGGAGATATCCAGGTGCCACGCCGCGTCCCGGCCTGCGTAGTAGCTGGTCGCGGACCAGTGGAAGCCCCACGTAGTGCAACTGCACTCAGTCGTACTCGGGGCGCCATCTACCGTGCAATTTGCCTTACAGGCCACGGGTTTGAACTGCGGCGGCGTTGTCGGCGTCGTGACCGACCTTGGGCACCAGCGTGAGTGTCGGCGTAGTCCCGGCAGTCGCGCAGGTCGATTCCGCACCCGGCGGCGAACTCATAAACTGATTTCGCCCACACGGATAAAAGCGACGGTTTCACTTTCATGCCGCAGCATCTGAAGCAGAATGCTTTCATCACCGCAACGGTCGACGCGTGCGGCAATCAAACGTCCGAAACCTATCGGGTTCGTCCATCAGGGTGCGCCGCGCGCCCCATCTTCTTGATCTCCGGGTTTCTGCTTGCACTGCATTGGCGTGGCGCGAGGCGAGCACTGTCTCGCGAGAGGATCATGTAATAAAATCTTCGAGGTTTCATGGGATATTTGCCCATATTTCTCGACCTTAGCGGGCGTAAGTGCCTGCTAGTCGGCGGCGGCAAGGTCGCCGAGCGCAAGGTCCAAGCGCTCCTCGAGGCTGGCGCCGGTGTCACATTAGTCAGCCCCGAGGTCACGGCTACGCTAGAGCGGATGGCGGCCGCGGGACAACTAAGGCATCTCGCGCGCCGGTATCAGCGTGGCGACCTGAGAGGCGCCTCGCTCGTATTTGCAGCCTCTGACGACGAGGCTGCTCATCGTGCGATTGCGGCCGAGGCGCGCGAACTCGGCATCCCCATCAACGTCGCCGATGAACCTGAGCTGTGCGACTTCATCGCGCCTGCGGTCTCCTCGCGCGGCGCGCTCAAGATCGCAGTCTCCACATCCGGCTTGTCGCCCGGTTTCGCGGCCCGCGTTCGCGACGAGATCGAGCATGAGATCGGCGTGGAGTATGGCGTCGCGCTCGTGATCATCGGTGCGGCGAGGCAATGGCTTCTTTCGCGCGTTCGCTCCCAGAGCGATCGTGCACGGATCATGAAAGAACTGAGCCGCTCTGATTTGCCCCGGCTATTGAGCCGCCGTGATGTCACGGGCATCGAGCGCACACTGAAGAGAATCCTGGGCGCCGAGGCGAGCCTCGCTACCCTCGGACTCCAGGCAGACGTTATCCCGGAGCGTCCGACCGCGCGCGATGACCGATGAGCCCGGTTTTCCAGACCCTGATTCTTGTTTGCTACGGTCTCTCGGCCATTTTCTTCGTCGCCGATCGCCTGCGCCACGAGGCGCGGCTGGTCAGCATTGGCGTGATTGCCCTCGCGGCCGGCGCCATCCTTCACGCCTTCGGAATTGCGGCAATCGGCATCGATTCGGGCGCTTTCCCGGTCGCGGACTTCGGCGAGACGCTTTCGTTTCTTGCCTGGCTCACTGCCCTGGCCGGCCTCGTGATGATCGTTCGCTCTCGGATGGCGGTGGTCGGCGTGTTCCTTGCGCCTGCAGTAACGGTGGCCTTTGCTGCTGCGTCGATATTGAGGTTCCAGCAACTCGAGCAGTCGCGAATTGTATTGCCGGAGACGCTGCGCAGCGTGTGGCTGCCGATTCACGTGACGCTCGCGATCCTGGGCTACGCGATGTTCGTGCTCGCCGCGAGCGTGAGCGTCGTGTACCTCGCGTACGAGCGGCGCCTCAAGGGCAAGCGCGCGCTCGGCCCGATCGAAGACGGCACGCCGAGTCTCGAAAAGCTCGATCGAATCAATTATCAGTTGCTGGGATGGGGCTTCGCGATGCTGAGTCTCGCGATAATCACCGGCGCAATCTGGGCCGACGCGACTTGGGGCCATTTCTGGTCGTGGGAGCCGGTCGAGTCGTGGTCGTTGGTGATTTGGATCCTTTACGCGGCCCTGATTGAATCGCGTTTAACAGTAGGATGGCGCGGGCGGCGCGCTGCGGCGCTGACGATCGTGGTATTCACTGTGCTGGTTGGCTCGTTTATCGGCGTGAACCTTATGTACCCGGGTAAGCACGGAGGCAATTTCGGCTGATCGTGGAGCAGTCGATCTTCATCGTCGGCATCAACCATCGCTCGGCCCCCGTCCGAGTGCGTGAGCGGCTCGCCTACTCCGATGCCGACATACCGGCTGCTCTACGGCGCCTGCGCGAAGCCGCGCCGGCGATCACCGAGGCCGCGCTGCTCTCGACCTGCAATCGCGTCGAGTTAATCGCCGTAGCAACTGATCCCGAGAAGGCGGCCGATTCGACGATCGCATTCCTCGCGAGCGACCGCGACGTTGAAGTCGCGACTTTCGCGGATGCGATCTATCGCCATGCCGGTCTCGACGCAGCGCGTCATCTGTTTCGCGTTGGCGCGAGCCTCGATTCGATGGTGGTCGGCGAGCCGCAAATCCTCGGCCAGTTGAAGTCCACCTATTCGCTCGCGGCAGAGGCCGCGACTGTAGGGCCTGTTTTGCATCGCGCCTTTCACAAAGCCTTCTCGGTCGCCAAGCGCGTGCGGAAAGGCACGCTGATCGGCCACGGCTCGGTGTCGGTCAGCTCCGCGGCGGTAAAGCTCGCACGGCAGATATTCGACACGCTCAGTGACAAGACCGTGATGCTGATGGGCGCGGGCAAGATGGCCGAGCTCACGGCGCGTCATTTGAAGGCGATCGGAATCCAGTCGCTGCTGATCGCGTCGCGCACTTTCGATCGTGCGGTCGTGCTCGCGCGCGAGCTTGGCGGCACTGCCGTACCGTTGGACAGCTATCGCCCGTATCTCAAGATGGTCGACGTGCTGATAGGCTCGCTCTCCCTGGCGAAACCGATTCTCGGCCCCGACGACTTCGAGGCGGTGATCAAGGAGCGCCGCTACCGCCCGATGTTCCTGATCGACCTGGGCGTGCCGCGCAACTTCGACGAGCGCCTGAACGCGATGGAGAACGTCTACCTCTACGATATCGACGATCTCGGCGCGGTCGTGATGCAGACGCGCGGCGAGCGTGAGCGGGAAGCGGAGAAGGCTGAGCAGATCGTCGCGCTCGAGCTGGAATCGTTCGCGCGCTGGCTCGCCGGCCTCGACCTGGTGCCGACGATCAAGGATATCCGCTACAGCATCGACCGCCTGCGTGACGTCGAGCTGGAACGCAACCGCGGATGGCTCTCTGCCCTGGAGCCCGCCGCGCGTGAGCGCGTCGAGTTGATGACCCGGAGCCTGACCAACAAGCTGATGCATCGGATTCTGTCGGGCCTTCGGCGCAGCGGAGAGAGCGCGCCCGATTCAGCGGCGGCGGCCGATCTGGCGCGGCAACTCCTGATCGATGACCTCGCGGCGGGCCACGACGAAATCGAGGGCACGGACGATAACGATCCTGAAGAAGAACTTGATTGAACCGCCCGGGCGCTGATACTCGCATGGCATCTCCGCTTCGAATCGGCACGCGCCCGAGCCAGCTCGCAATCGCGCAGACATCCTTGATTCGCGACCGGCTCGGGGCGGCGCTCCCGAACATCGCAATCCAAATCGTTCCAATCAGCACGAGCGGAGATAAGCTCGCCGACGCTTCGCTTGCGAAGGTGGGCGGCAAGGGCCTCTTCATCAAGGAGCTCGAACAGGCGCTAGCTGATCGAAGAATCGATATCGCCGTGCACTCGATGAAGGACTTGCCGGCGCGCCTCGCGCCGGAATTCAGCATTGCGGCGGTCCCCGAGCGCGATGATCCCCACGATCTGCTCGTCACGCGCGACGGTGCGTCGCTGGTCGCGCTTGCGCGCGGCTCGCGGCTTGGCACCTCGTCATCGCGACGGTGCTTCCAGGCGCGGCGGTTGAATCGTGAAATCGTGATCGAGCCGCTTCGCGGCAACGTCGATACGCGTCTGAAGAAGTTGGCGAGCGGCGAGCTTGACGCGATTATCGTCGCGGCGGCCGGCCTCAAGCGCCTCGGCCGCCTCGCCGATGTTAAGCACGTCGAGCTTGACGACCGCGATTTCATCCCCGCCGGCGGCCAGGCCGCGCTCGCCATCGAAACGCTCGCGACGCGGCGCGGCGCGGGAGTATCTGATATCGGGCACGCGATCGCGAATCTCAACGACGCGCGCGCGGCCTACGAGACCGCCGCCGAGCGCGCCTTTCTCGCCACGCTCGGCGCCTCATGCGCGACGCCGGTTGGGGTCAAGGCGACCCTCGAACGCTCGATGCTCTCGATGCGTACGATCCTGTTCAGCCGAGATGGCGCGCGTGAGATGCTCGAATCCTCGTCGGAGCCGGCCGATCCCGATCTCGCGCCTTCGACCGCAGAGGCCGACGGCACGCGCCTCGCCGAGCGGATGCTCGCGCGCGGCGCCGACGCGATGCTTGCCGATGAGTGATGGGAAAGTCTTCCTCGTTGGCGCGGGACCTGGCGCCTACGACCTGATCACGATGCGCGCGGCCGACGTTCTCGCGCGCGCCGACGTCGTGATCTACGATTACCTGGTCAATCAAGAACTGCTCCGCCTCGCGCCACCCGGCGCCGAGCTGATTTTCGCGGGCAAGAAGGGCGGCGGCGAGAAAACTCTTGGGCAAGATGCGATCAACAAGATGTTGATCGCTGATGCGCGCAAGGGAAAGATCGTCGCGCGCCTGAAGGGCGGCGACCCGTTCATTTTCGGCCGCGGCGGCGAAGAGGCGCTCGCGCTCGCGCGTGCAAGCGTGCCGTTCGAGGTTATTCCGGGCGTGACGTCCGCGATCGCCGCGCCGGCCTTCGCCGGAATTCCGCTGACCTATCGCGAGCACGGCTCCTTCGTCGCGTTCGTCACGGGCCACGAGGACGCAACGAAGCGCGGCGCCTCGTCGATTCCGTGGGCGAGCCTTGCCGAGGCGGCGCGCCGAGGCGGAACGCTGGTTCTGCTGATGGCGACGGCGCGGATGCGCGCGACGTTGAAACGCCTCATCGATGGCGGTCTAGATGCAAAGACGCCCGCGGTGGCAATCGAGTGGGGCACGGTCGCCGCGCAAAAGGCGGTCGCGGCAACGCTCGCGACCCTGGCCGATGCGTGTGCGCACGAGCGGCTCGGCGCGCCCGCGACGATCGTGGTCGGGCGATCGGCAGCGCTTAGGAAAGATCTTGCCTGGGCCGAACGGATGCCGTTGTTCGGCCGCCGAATCGTGGTGACGCGCGCGCGCGCGGCAGCATCGGCGTTCGCCGCCGAGCTTCGCCGGCTCGGCGCGGATGTGATCGAGTTTCCGACGATCGAAACCGTGCCGCCTTCGAGCTACGACCAGCTCGACCATGCGATCGAAGAAATTGACCGTTTCGACTGGCTCATCTTCACCAGCGCAAGCGGCGTTGATTCGTTCATCGGGCGGCTGAAACTGCTCCGGCGCGATATCAGGTCGATAGGGCATGCTTCGATCGCGGCAATCGGGCCGGCCACCGCGGACCGGCTCCGCGAGCACGCGCTCGTCGTCGCGGCGATGCCGGCGGAGTTCCGCGCCGAGCAGATAGTCGACGCGATCGGCGTGGAGAAAATTGTCGATGCGCGATTCCTAATTCCGCGCGCCGAAGTTGCGCGCGACGCGCTGCCCCAGATGCTACTCGCGGGAGGCGCGCGCGCGGTGGTCGTTGCGCCCGCATATCGGACGATTCGGCCGAAGAATGAAAATGCGGCGCGCGTCCGCGAGCTTGCCGCGCGCGGCGCCATCGACCTGGTCGCGTTCACAAGTTCGAGCACCGTCGATAACTTCTGTGCGATGGTCGGAAAGCAGGCGAGCGGCATTGAGGCGGCCGTGATAGGCCCGATTACCGCGGCGACCGCGCGAGCCAGGGGCTTCAAGGTTGCGGTGCGGCCGCACGATTACACGATCCCGGCCCTGATCGACGCGATCCGCGGGCACTTCAAGGCGGGTCGCCGCCGCAAGCAAGCTTCTGCGTGACACGCGGCCGCGCGGTATAATCGCACGCGAGGACTTCCGCGATGGCATTTCCCGTTAATCGTCCACGTAGGCTCAGGCGCAATGAAACGCTCCGCAGAATGATCCGCGAGACGCGCCTTACTCCTGACGATCTGATCCTGCCGCTCTTCGTGTGCGCCGGCCGCGGCGTGAAGCGCGAAGTCACCTCGATGCCGGGAGTTGCGCAGATGTCGGTCGATAATATCGTCGTCGAGGCGCGCGAGAGCTACGCGGCCGGTGTGCCCGCCGTCATTCTTTTCGGACTGCCCGAGCGCAAGGATGATATCGGCTCCGAGGCGTGGAACGATGACGGTGAAGTGCAGCGCGCGATCCGCGAGATCAAGGAACGCGCGCCGGGGCTCGCAGTGATCACCGACGTGTGCATGTGCGAGTACACGGACCACGGGCATTGCGGCGTCGTGCGCGAGGGCGACGTTGACAACGACGCGACGCTCGAACTGCTGGTGCGCGAGGCACTATCTCACGCGCGGGCAGGCGCCGACATCGTCGCGCCGTCGGACATGATGGACGGCAGAGTCGGCGCTATCCGTGACGCGCTCGACGAGAACGGCTTTCACCAGGTGGCGATCATGGCCTACTCCGCGAAATTCGCCTCGGCCTTCTACGGCCCGTTCCGCGAGGCGGCGGACTCGGCGCCGCAGTTCGGCGATCGCCGCTCGTATCAGATGGATCCGCCCAATGGCGACGAGGCGATTCGCGAGGTGATGTACGATCTCGAGGAGGGCGCCGACATCGTGATGGTCAAGCCCGCGCTCGCGTATCTCGATCTGATCTGGCGCGTGAAGCAGGAATTCGGCGTGCCGGTCGCCGCCTACAACGTGTCGGGCGAGTATTCGATGATCCGCGCGGCGGGAATCAACGGCTGGATCGATGAGAAGCGTGCGACGCTGGAAGTGCTGACGTCGATCAAGCGCGCCGGTGCGGACTTGATTCTGACCTACTTCGCGAAAGACGTCGCCCGCGCTCTCAGCGGCTAGAGATTACCGCCAAGGACAGCAAGAAAGTCAAACTCCACGGACACCAACAAGGACACAAAAAGGGGAAGAGGGGTGGCGTTCGTCGCCATCGCGCCGGACGTGGGTCAAATCGCCTCGCAGCTTGTTGAACGCGGCGCTTACGGTACATTCTGTGCTCGGACCTAGATTGCTTCAATCGGCCTAGGCGGCATGTCTTGCGCATGAACTTGCGCTTGGAGAAATAGCCTTCCGGACGCAGGTGGCGATGCCGGTTACCTACAAGGAAGCCTCGATCGCGGCCGGATTTCGAATTGATCTACTAGTCGCGGAATCAGTAATCGTCGAACGAAAAGCCGTCGAGAAATGTTGCCGCTGTTCGAGGCCCAACTTGTCACTTATCTGAGACTGACGGGACTCCCAGTCAACTTCAACGGTCTCCATCCGAAAGATGGGGATCCGGAGAAAGGCACTCTGAGCAGGATTCTCTTCGGTCGTTTCTTCCCTTGCTGTCTTGGTGGTTCGACTTTTGTTCGTCTCATCGATCGCGATCACCTTCTGATGTTGGCGTCGTACCACGGCTTCATCGCGCGCAGCGCGCGCCTCTGATGGTATGCCAGTTCATCATCCGGATAGGTGTGCTGCGGGCCAAGCACGCATGCGATGCGCGCATGGCATCGCGGCGCGCAGTCGGGTTCCACTTCCACGCGATGCGCCAGGCATTTTGGGATATCCCAGCCGCCGGCGACGCTGACAGCGCCGACCGGGCAGGCTGCGACACAACTTCGCGGGACGCACGAGGGGCATGGATCGAAGCCCACCGCCGTTCCGGGCGCGTCGATTAGTTCATCGACCAGCAGCGCGGCGCGCAATGCGATCCATGGACCGAACTCCGGATGTACGGCGATGCCGATGATACTTGGTCCGGCGAGGCCTGCGATTTTCGCGAGCTCGATAAAGTTCAGCGTGCGGCCGTCGTGCATGAATGGATACACTACCGTGCATCGCTGGCCCGTCTCGCGAAGTGGCGCCGCGATCGATGACTCGACGATCGCGCGCGTGAAGTCATCGAGCGGATGCTCGCGATTCATCCATCCAGGATGCGCCATAACGTGGCGCTTGAGCGCGGCCCAGAGTTCGCCACCGCCGTTACCGATAATTACGATCGATTGCGCACCGGGCGCGAGTTCACTCGCGCGTAGTTCTTTCGCGATGGCCGCGTCGTAACGTTCGACGAGGGTCGCCGCGACAAGGTTGAGTCCGTGCGGCGCAGCCGCCGCGCGAATTCTCTCGAGCGTCGCGTTCACGGCTTGAGGGTAGCGGGTCACGCGATTTTGTAGGTCACGAGCGCGTCGGCCACGAGGTTGTGCTTATCGTCGTGAATCTCGACGTGGATGCTCGCGACGCGCTTGCTTTTGCGCCGCACGATTGCGCGCGCGACGAGGTCGCTCTTCACCGCCGGACCGGTATAGTTCACCGTCAACGAGATCGTCGCGCTGCGCTCAGTCTCGGGCATCGACCAGACCGCAGCGCACGCGGCAAAGTCTGCGAGCGACGCAATCGCTCCGCCATGAATCGGCGCGCCGAGTCCGCCGTCATTCAATAGCTGCGCGCTGAAGGGCATGCGGATAATGGCGGCGCCCTTTTCTGCCGACTCGATTCTGAGGCCGAGCGCGGCGGAGAAGGGCGCGCGCTCGAGCGATGCGAAGGCGAGCCTTGGGTCAACGTTGGCCATCTCACTCCGCCTGCGCGGCAAGGCTCAGCGCGAGCGCGATCGCCGCGCGAGGGGTCTCCGCGCGATGAATGCCCTCGATATTCTGCCACGAGTTGAGCGCGACGACCGGTCGCCCGAGCTTCATCGCCAGGCCGATTTCCGACAGCGTCCCGGCCTCGCCTTCGAGCGCGATAACCGCATCGCCGCTTGCAACGACGATGACGTTCCGCGCCTCGCCCATCCCGCTCGCGATTGCGAATTCGATGTATTGATTGGCCTGCGCGCGATCATAGCCGGCAAGAATGCCGACCGTGTGCCCCCCTTCCAAACGCGCACCGCAGGCCGCGGCCTCCATCACGCCGCCGCGTCCGCCGCATACGAGGACGGCACCGCGCCGCGCAATTTCGCGACCGACTTCTTCAGCGACACGTTGCTGGGCCAGAGACGCGACGCCCGCACCGATCACGCTCAGCGTGCTCGCGCGCTTCATCGTCAGCATCCGAGCCGCGCCGGCAGTTCGGCGAGATCGCCTATGATCATATCGGGCATGGGATGCCCTTCGGGCACCGGCTCGCCACGCTTGTTGATCCACGCCGAATGCATCCCGGCCCGCTTCGAGCCCATGACGTCGTCGAGGAGAGTGTCGCCGACGTAGAGTGCTTCGTTCGGCTTGAGGTTCATTGCTTCGAGCACCTCGAGAAAGATCTGCGGATGAGGCTTGCGGATTCCAGCGTCGGCGGAAATCGCGATCACCTCGAAAAGGTCGCGCACGCCGGTATCGGCGACGATCAGATGGCCGGTCTCGCCGTCGTCGAAGTTGGAGAGCAGCCCGAGCCGATACTTGGTGGCGATCCGCCGGATCGCTTCCACGCGATGCGCCGGCGCGGAGGTCACCGCGCGCACGCGTGCCATGTGAATCTGCCGCAGCGTCTCAGCGAGTTCTGCCACAACTTCCTGGTCGAAGCCGGCGCGGATGACGGTGCGCGTCATCCGTTCGAGGCAGGTGGTCTCGCGCGGGTCATCTTTTGACCGTTGGGTCCAGATTTCCCGGTAGACATCGGCGTGCGCATCCAGGAAGGCGTCGCGATCGATAGGCCGGCCAAACGCGGCGTCGAGCACTTCGTACATCAGAGGAACAGTGTTGCGCAATTCGCGGTCACGCCACTTGACGAGCGGCAGCCCCTCGGGATTCCAGGTGACAATTGTATCGAAGAGGTCGAGAACGACAGCCTTATATTCCTGCACGAGGCGTCAATGCTCCTGCGGTTGCGATAAGCGCCGCGAGGTCGAGCAGCAACACGGCGCCGTTGAGTATCACTGACAAACGATGAAGATGATCGAACTCGGCCTTTAGGATGGGATCGGGATTGGCCTGTTCGGAGACCGAGCGGATCGAATCAACGCGGGGCCGCACGATCATCCCCGCGTAAAGTGTGATCGCGAGCGCTATCGCCAACGCAATCGTGGCGCCAGACCACCACGCGCGTGAATGCCGCATCGTGGTGAAGAAAACCGCGAGCCCGAGGCTCACGATACCGGTGACGTAACCCAGTGCGTAGTAACGCGGAAAAATCGCGCTCACAACTTTGCCAGCCTCGGCGATGGGCAGCCGCGTGAAGACGACCGGCGCGGTGAAAAACGAAAAGAATATGATTGCGCCAAGCCAGCATACGAGCGCTAGCAGGTAGATGAAGATGGCGATCGTCATGCTTTGATTCCCGTGGCGTTGTGCGGCGTCAATTGAGGTAGAGCTTCGGCACGCCCGGCAATGGTTGACGGCCTGAGAAGCCGCTCTCGACCGGATGCCATGCGATGATTTGCGGCTCGCCGGACTGCCAGCACAAGAAAACAACTTCGTCGCCTTGCTCGTGGGGGAAATCGATCAGTCCCTGGTCGATGTCCTTGAGCAGGCATCCCATCGAATCGATCTCGGCGGCGGCCTCAGCCATGCTGCCAGTGAAGCTCCGAAGCTCAGGATAACTCTTGATAATGTCGTCAAGCTCGCGATGGAGGACTGAATTGTCACGTCGCGACAACTCCTGGATCTGTTCACGCAACGAATTGGCCTGCGATTGCAATCGGCGGATAACGATTTCAAGCCGCGGAATAAGCTCGTTGGCCTCTTCCTGGCTGAACAGTTTTGCGAACCGGTACTTGGCCAATTGACCCTCAGTGGCGCAGTGAAACAACCGTGATTAGGTTGTACTCCGGAGGTAACCTTGTCGCCCCGGTAACCGTATATTACGGTAATCGTCGGATTGCGTGGAAGCACGAGCGGCGGGTCCCCTCCTCATGAGGTTTCGACTGAATGACTGAGAAATCAAAAGGGGAAAAGCGCTTCGAAATCGATGAGGACCTTACCCAAGTTGAGGTCCCCGAGCTGCTTCCGGTGCTGCCACTGCGCGGAATCGTAATTTTCCCCGGCTACATCTATCCGTTCCTGGTTTCGCGTCCCGCATCGCTCAAGCTGATCGAGGATGTTGGCCAGGCCTCGCGAATTATCGCACTGGCCGCGCAAAAGAATCCCGAGGAAGAGGTCCCCGCCCCGGAGGGTCTATATCCGCGGGGCACTGCGGTCCGAATCCTCAGGATGCTGCGCTATCCCGACCAGAGCATCCGCGTGCTGGTGCAGGGCCTCGCCCGAATTGAGCTAAAGAATTTCACGCAGCGCGAACCATACTTTATCGCGCACGTCGATCGTCTCCATGACGTGACGCAGCCGGCGGACAAGGAAGTCGCCGCGCTGCACGATCATCTCGTGAGCCAGTTCTCGAAGTTCGTCTCACTGGTGCCATACCTGCCCGATGAGCTGCAGGCGCTCGCGATCCAGGTGAAGGAACCGGGGCGGCTCACCGACATGG
This sequence comes from Candidatus Binataceae bacterium, assembly GCA_030038355.1. Lineage (GTDB taxonomy): Bacteria > Desulfobacterota > Binatia > Binatales > Binataceae > JASHPB01. The sequence goes on along the minus strand of JASHPB010000109.1, from coordinate 19,982 downwards.
TCGCCTCGTATATGAAGATCGCGATCGAAGAGGCGCAGGACCTGCTCGCGACGCTCGACGTGCGTCAGCGACTTGAAAAGCTGATCGCGATCCTGAGCCGCGAAATCGAACTGCTAGAGCTCGGCCACAAAATCCAGTCGCAGGTCCAGACCGAGCTCAACAAGAACCAGCGCGAGTACTATCTGCGCCAGCAGCTGAAGGCGATCCAGAAGGAACTCGGCGAAAGCGACTCGCGCTCATCCGAAATCGAGGAACTCGAGAACAAAGTCGAAGAGGCGAAGATGCCGCCCGAGGTGCGCAAGGTTGCGGACAAGGAACTCGATCGCCTCAAGATGATTCCGCCCGAGTCCGCCGAGCACACCGTCGTGCGTACCTATCTCGACTGGCTCGTGACGCTGCCGTGGGGCCTCTCGACGCAGGACAACCTCGATGTGAAGCATGCGCGGGAGGTGCTCGACGAGGATCATTTCGATCTCGACAAAATCAAAGAACGCATCCTCGAATTCCTCGCGGTGCGCAAGCTGAAGAACGATACCAAGGGCCCGATCCTGTGTTTCGTCGGGCCGCCGGGCACCGGCAAGACCTCGCTCGGGCGCTCGATCGCGCGCGCGATGGGCCGCAAGTTCGTGCGACTCTCACTCGGCGGGATCCGCGACGAGGCGGAGATTCGCGGTCATCGGCGCACATACATCGGTTCGCTGCCGGGCCGCATCATCCAGGGGCTGCGCAACGCCGGTTCGAACAATCCTCTCTTCATCCTCGACGAGGTCGACAAGCTCGGCGCTGACTTCCGCGGCGATCCCGCGTCGGCATTGCTCGAGGTGCTCGATCCTGAGCAGAACAACACGTTCTCCGATCACTATCTCGATGTGCCGTTCGATCTTTCGAAGGTGTTGTTCCTGACCACCGCCAACATGCTCGACCCGATTCCACCGGCCCTCCGCGATCGAATGGAAGTGCTCGAGCTGCCCGGCTACACGGAAGAAGAAAAGGTCCAGATCGCCCATCGGCACTTGATCCCGAAGCAACTCGCCGAGAATGGCCTCGGCGACGTCAAGATCGAGTTCGCGAGCGAGGCGATTCGCGAGGTGATCGGCAACTACACGCGAGAAGCGGGGCTGCGAAACCTCGAGCGTGAAATCGCACGCATCTGCCGCAAAGTCGCCCGCGCAATTACCGAGGGTGAAGCCGCGCCCGAGCGCATCGGCCCCGAAGACGTGCAACGATTCCTCGGCCCGCCGAGGTTCTTCTCGGAAGTGGCCGAGCGCACTCACGAGGCGGGCGTCGCGACAGGCCTCGCCTGGACGCCCAATGGCGGCGACATCATGTTCATCGAGAGCACGCGGATGCCCGGCCAGAAGGGCCTCACGTTGACCGGTTCGCTTGGCGACGTGATGAAGGAATCCGCGCAGGCTGCGATGTCGTACGTGCGCTCGCGCGCCGAGCGGCTCGGAATCTCGGCCGATTTCTTCGACAAGTCGGATATCCACGTGCACGTGCCCGCGGGCGCAATTCCGAAAGACGGTCCGTCAGGTGGCGTAACGATCGCGGCCTCGCTCGCGTCGCTGCTGAGCGGTCGGCCGGTGCGATCCGATCTCGCGATGACCGGCGAAATCACGCTCCGTGGCAAGGTGCTACCTGTAGGTGGAATCAAGGAGAAGGTCCTCGCTGCGCGCCGCGCGGGAATCAAGACGATCATCCTGCCGCGCCGCAACGAGCGCGACCTCGAGGATATCCCGCCCGAGGTGCGCAAAGAGCTCGAGATGCATTTCGTCGACACGGTCGACGAGGTGCTGCAGTTTGCGCTGCTCGACAACGTCGCGAAGCCGGAGGAGATGAAGCCTCCCGCGCGCTCTCCGTCGGCCGGCACAGCGTTGAACTGAGCGATCGCCGTCGGCCTGATTCGTGAAAATCGCGATCATTGCGGCGGAAATCGCGCCGTGGGCCAAAGTCGGCGGGCTCGCCGACGTGATCGGCGCGCTGCCTGCCGCTTTCAGGGCAGCAGGCGCCGAACCGGTCGTAATCGTCCCTGGCTACAAGGCGATCCTCGATGTGGTCCATGCGACACCCGTCGCAACTGGTCTCAGCGTCACGCTCGAGGGCGCACCCGAGGAGTTTTCGATCCTCCAGGCGTCAGACGCGCGCGGCACGCCGATGCAGCTAATCGTGCACGATGGTTACTTCGGGCGCGAAGGAATCTACGGCACCGACAGCCGCGACTATCCCGACAATCTTCGCCGCTTCATCTTCTTCAGCCGCGCCGCCGCGCATGCCGCCGCGATACTCAAGCCCGAAGTGGTTCACGCCCATGACTGGCACGCCGCCGCAGTGCCGATCGTGATGCGCGCGGATCCCGTACTCGCCGCGCAGTTCAAACACACGCTCAGGGTATTCACGATTCACAACCTGGCGTTCCAGGGAATCGGCACGCGCGACGATTTCGACCTGCTCGGAATCGCGCCCTCGTATTTCTCGATCGACAGCGTCGAATTCCACGGCTTGATGAATCTTCTGAAGGGCGCGGTTCGAATTGCTGATGGCGTGACCACTGTGAGCCCGACCTACGCCCACGAAGTCACGTCCAGTCCGGAGCTGGGGTTCGGCCTCGAGGGCGTGCTCCGCGAGAAGAATGGCCGCTTCGTCGGAATCCTGAACGGCGCTGACTATCACGAATGGGATCCTGCGCACGACGAGTGGATCGCTTCAAAGTATTCGCCTGCGCATCGAGACGGGAAAGTCGCCTGCAAGCGCGCGCTGCTCGAGGCGGCGAAATTGCCGCATCGCGAGACTACGCCACTCGTCGGGATTGTCTCGCGGATGACGAGTCAGAAGGGATTCGACTTGCTGCACGACGCGCTCGACGACGTGATGCGGCTCGAGATGCAGCTCATCATCCTCGCAGCCGGCGATCCGCTGATGGAGAAATTCTTCCAGCGCGCCGAGAGTCATTACCGCGGCCAGTTGTGCGTGATGCTTGAGTTCGACAACTCCTTGGCGCACCGCGTTCAAGCGGGCAGCGACGCCTTCCTGATGCCGTCGCGCTTCGAGCCTTGCGGCCTCACCCAGATGTACGCGCTCCGCTATGGCAGCGCGCCCGTCGTTCGCGCGACCGGAGGACTCCGAGACACCGTAAGCGAGTTCAATCCCGCATCGGGAACGGGCAACGGATTTGTCTTCGATCGATACACTGCTTCGGAGATGGTCGCGGCGCTCGCTCGAATGATCAAGATCTACCACGATGTCTCCGCCTGGCAGCGGCTGATGACAAACGCGTTTGCCGCTGATTTCTCATGGGAGCGCGCCGCGACGAGTTACCTCCAATTGTTTGAAAAGCTCCGCCGCGACCTCGCGATCAGCTAGACTTGCGGCGTGAGCACTCAGGATTCAGATTATCTCGTCTATGCGGACGGCTCCTGCCGCGGAAATCCCGGTCCTGGGGGATGGGGCGTGATCGTGATGGGCCCCGGCGCGAAATCCCGCGAGATAAACGGGTTCGATCCATCGACCACCAATAATCGCATGGAGATAACTGCCGCGCTCGAAGGCCTCCGCGCCACCGCGCCCGGCAGCTCCGTCGTTCTTCGCAGCGACAGTCAGTACGTCATCTACACGCTGACCAAGGGATGGAAGCGCAACAAGAATCACGATCTATGGAAAGTGCTCGACGCTGAGACCGCGGCGCGCCGCGTGCGCTTCGAATGGGTACGTGGCCACGACTCCGACGCGCTCAACAACCGTGCTGATGAGCTCGCCGTGATGGGCGCAAAGCGGCAGCTCGTCGAGGCCGAGTAACGCCAGGGCCTCACCAGATGTTGGGCACGAGCGCGTCGGTCGCGCGCATGTAGTTCTCGTACTCCTCGCCGAAAATCGAAAGCAGCCCGCTTTCCTCTTCCTGGATCTGACGGCGCAGCGATAGCCAGGCAATGATCGCAGCCACGACCAGCGTGATCGGCGCGCCATAGATCAGCGGCCAGCCGATTAACACCAGGTACACGCCTGCGAACGTGGGATGGCGAATGTAGCGAAAGAATCCTGTCCGTACCAGGAACGGCCGATCGGTGCGGCCGGCCGTCAAGAATCCGAGCTGGATCCGCGCGCCGAGTGCGAGCCACATCCCGAGCAGTTCCAGCAGCAGTCCGAGTGCTGCAGCCCATCGTGGAGCGAGCCCCGCGTAAACATAGGTGCGCTCGAACGGCGCCGCCGCGAACATCAGGAGCAGTGGCAGCTGACTCGAAATCCGTCGCGATAGCTCCTCGCGCGGCGGCTGCTCCGCCAATTCGTCACGGATCATAAGGTCGGCGTATCGAAAGCCCGCATATGCGACGAGGTAGGCGAGGATGTATCGATGAGCGGCGAAGTAGTCGGTGATTCCAAGCCCGAGCGCGATTGCGCCAACGATCGCGACGAGCAGGATCGTTAGCTCGCCCACCCTGAGCGCAAACTGCCGCGAGAGATAGGGTGCCGTGCGCGTTTCATGTAGGGCAGGTGGAGCATCCATGGTGGGCGGCAGCGATCCGGTGCCTTTGGTTTTACCTTCGGGAGACGGTAGTGCGTCATCATCGTTCATTCGATGTCTCCGGCGCGGTACACGGATGATACTGCAGTGTCTCTACTGCATCTGTTTGCGCATTCGGATTCTTGCAGCGATACGCGAAATGAGAATTCATTGGAATATGACCTTCGAAGTAATTTCGTGTTTCGCAAAACGCAACCAACTAAAAAACCAATAATTTTCTCAACTTTCCGAAAACTGTCACTCGCATTTGGCGATTTCTGACACTGATCGCTCTTCGAAAATTGAGAGTTTCCCCGTGGCACTAACCTTGCTGTAGCAGGATTCAAACAATCTCGGGAGGCACGACGATGAACGCAACAGCTAAGACCCAAATCGGACCAATCGAGACCGAGCGCCAGATCAACATCAACGCAGAAGGCTATCGCATCGCCCAGAGCACGCTGCTCAGCGAACTGCCCGGCGCAGTGTTCGCGATTCTCACGCTGGCTTACGTCGCGAGCTCGCTGATCGCGCTGGTCTAACGAACGCAACATCGCAATTCGATTAACGGGAGAATTCAAATGAACGCTACCACCAATGAAGCAAGACTTGCAGGGCTGAACCCGAGCACCACCACTGCCACCGACGGCGAAGGTGTTCGGCTCGCGAACTACAACCTGCTCAACGAGCTGCCGGTCGCGATCTTCGGCTTCATCACCATTGCCTACATCGTGACCTCGATGCTGGCGCTTGCATAATACGATGGTGCGCTCCGCGCGGATGCCGAAATCGGCGAGAGCCGCGCGGCGCTGGAGGCGGTGGCGGTGTCATCAATCGCCCGCCTCACCATCGTGAGCGACACGGCCATGATTGCGGCAGCTAGGATGATCGTCGTCCAACACATCGCGCGGATGCGCGAGAGCATCGAGTTGATTTGCTCCACTGTGAACGGCATGCCGTCGCCGTGCGCCGCCACCTCTTCCTGTCGTCCAATTCGGAACGCCAGGCCGAAGGTGATGTAGGTCTGGATGAAGATGAGCAGAAAGGCCAGCCCCAGTTTGATCGCGAGCGGTTCTCCGATTCGCGCAAAGTAATCGAACTTCATCGAAGCTTTCAGGTCCGTCAGGCGCATCGCGCCGGTTATCACCACTATTCCAAGCACGCCGATCGTAAAGGGGTTGTAGAAGCGGAAGCCCGCGATCAGACTCCTGCGGCGTGACGGTTCATCGGGAGCAGTCTCGGCCGCCGGGATCAACATGTAGATGACCGCGAACTGTGCGCCGAAATAGGCCGCCATCGCCGCCAGGTGCAGCCAGTTCAGCAACGCCTCAGCGCTCATTGAATTTCCGCGCCGGCTATCTCGCAGGATCGAAGTCGAGTGCGTTGGCTCCCGCCACTTCGGCGAACCATCGCCCGCTATCCTTTATGATCCGCTGCTGGGTGATGAAGTCACACCACACGATTCCAAAGCGCTGCGCGAAACCCTCGGCCCACTCGAAGTTGTCGGTGAGCGTCCAGGTGAAGTAACCGCGAACATCGGCGCCGTTTTGAATCGCGCGCCACAACTCCGCGAGGTAGCTGCGCATGTAGGCTATCCGGCGAACGTCATGCACCCGGCCGTCGCCCGCAGGCGGGTCGCCATAGGAGCATCCGTTCTCCGTGATGTAGATCGGAACGCCGGGATATTCCTGCGATACTTGTGTCACCATCTCGCCGAGTGATCGCGGATAAACCTCCCAGCCGAACTCCGTGAGATGCTCCGTCTCCGGGCTAACTTGCCGCACGCCGAGGTTCTGCCGAAGCGGCGCGTCCTCGACGATCGTGCGGAAGTAGAGATTGATCCCGACGAAATCGAGCGGCGCGTGCATCGCAGTGAAATCTTCCGGCCGCGGCTCGAGCGAATCGATCACCGAGCCCTGGTAATCGAGATCGGGATAGCGCCCCTTCATCGCGGGCTCAAGGAACCAGTAGTTGTTGAAGCGGTCCCATCGCCGCGCTGCCGCAAGGTCGCGCCTGGAGTCCGTAAGCGGATGGACCGACGACATGCTAAACGCGACGCCCACCTTGTCGGGCTTGTGGCGCGAGTCGCGGAGCGCCCGCACGCCGAGGCCCTGGGCGATATTGACGACATGGGCTGCTGCCAGAGCGGCCTTCGGATCGCTCCGTCCGGGGGCGTGAATCCCCTGATGGTAGCCGAAGATCGTGAAGATCCACGGCTCGTTGAACACCATCCAGTTTTTCACTCGGTCGCCGAGCGCGTCTGCGACGACCGCGACGTAATCGCGAAAGTACTCGGCGAGGTCGCGATTCGGCCATCCTCCGAGATCCTCGAGCTTCTGCGGCAGGTCCCAGTGATAGAGCGTCACCCACGGCTGGATATTGCGCTCGAGCAATTGGTCGATCACGCGATTGTAGAAGTCGAGGCCCTTCTGATTAACCTTGCCCTTTCCGTCGGGAAGGATGCGCGTCCATGAGAGCGAAATACGCGAGGCGCTCAGCCCGAGTTCAGCCTGAATCGCGATATCGTCGCGGTAGCGATGGTAAAAGTCGCAAGCGACGTCGCCGTTCCATCCAAGCCTGATGCGGCCGGGAGTATGTGAAAAGCGATCCCAGATCGATTCGCCTTTGCCGTCTTCCTTCCATGCGCCTTCGATTTGATAGGAGGCGCTGGCAGTGCCCCAGAGAAATCCGTTGGGAAACCCCATTTTCGACATAAGGCGCTTGATTAGCACAGCCGTAACAATTACGCGACGCCATTTGCGCGTAAATTGGCTGTGGCGATTCATCGGCATCGACTTTGCCCTCACGCGTCGCACAGGTTACCCTTGGCGTGAACCCGTTGGTTTGGGGATACCGCTGAGGAGTCAGAGGCGAAGTGCTGGGCAGAACTCTCGGAAGACGATTTGCTCGGTTCGCCGACGATCCTACGCGGTGCGGGGGAGCGCTGGCATTGGCGCTTCTATTCGCGTTCGCTGCCGCCGCGATTTCCGGATGCTCAGCACAAAATTCTTATTACGCGAGCAACCCTCAATATTCCTATGGTAGCGGCGCGCGGTACTCGTCCTACGAGGTCCATCCTTACTCTGGATATTCATCCGGATCATTGCGCGGAACGGAGGTTGCCTCGTGGTACGGGCCGCGATTTGCAGGTCATCCGACCAGTACCGGCGAACGTTTCAATCCTGACGCGCTGACCGCGGCGTCGAAGACGCTGCCGCTCGGCTCGCGCGTGAGAGTGACGAATCCCGACAACGGCCGCTCCGTGGTGGTGCGAATTAATGATCGGGGGCCATTCGTAAGAGGACGGAGCCTCGATCTGTCGCATCGCGCGGCCCAGCAGATTGGATTAACAGGAAAAGGCGTCGGGCGCGTGCAGGTCGCATCTGCCGATGCGCCGCTGGCATACACTGGCGCGGAGTCGTCAGTCGCGGACGCGCCGCGCCGCGAGTCGCGCTCGTCACGCTACTCGCGGCACGCCTCGTATCATCGGAGATCGCGCCACTCTCGCCGCTATCGCAAGGAGTCGAATCCGGTCGGCACCTGGCTCCTTGGCGCGCTGCATTTGTAGCCTCTATCAGCTCTCGACGCTGCGATTTCGCGTCGGTTCCGGGTCGAACTCGAGATGAAGCTCGCGCAGAATCAGACTCGGCACGTGGGTGAAGTCGTTTCGATTCGGCGCGAGGCGGATGTTCTTGAGCTCGCGCCAGCAGCAGATCGAACGCGCTCCTCGCCGCGAGCCTCGCTAACGCCGCGCCGAGGCAGAAGTGCAATCCCTGGCCAAAAGCCAGATGCGGGGGCGCGTTGTCGCGCGCGGATCGATCCGATCCGCGTTGGGATGTTGCGAGTCATCCCGATTCGCCGAGGCGTAGCACGCGGCGACGATCGAGCGCGCCGGAATCTTCACTCCGCCGATCTCTGTATCGACCGACGGCTCACGGAAGAGTTGCTGTACGGGCGATTCCATCCTTGGCGATTGCTCAACGAAGTTCGGGATGAGCGAGGCATCACTCACCAACGCTGTCATCCGCTACGGGTTCTTCAGCAGCATCATCATCGCGCTCGCGATCAGATTCGTCGTGGTCTCGTTCCCTGCGACCAGAAGCTGCAACAGGATGTTCAGCATCTCAGCCGTGTCGAGCGGCTCGACGCCATCGAGGCGCGCGTTAATCAAATCAGTCAGGATATCGTCGCGCGGCTCGCGCCGGCGCTCGTCGAGCCGCGCCGCAAAGTACTGTTGGAACGCGACCAGGCTGCGCGCGCATTCCACTGCGCCGCTCGTAGCTGATCAATCCTCCGCGGGGCGCCACCGCATCGTCGGACCATCGCTTGAACTTGTCCATGTCGCCGCGCTGCACGCCGAGCGCGTCGGCTATCACTGTCAGCGGAAGTCCGACGGCGAACTGGCTCACGAGCTCCACCTGGCCCTCGCCCGCGAAGCGATCGATCAGCTCATTGGCAATTCCCCCGATCGGCCTCTTCATCGTTGCCACGCGCCGCGCGGAGAATCACTTGTTGACGAGGGCGCGAAAGCGCGTGTGCGACGGCGGATCGTTGGTCAGAAGCGCATGCGCCATCGCATAGCCCTGCGCCATGATCGCCCTCGTTTCGGGCGTCGACTGATGCTGGCGGCCGGGCGGAATTTTCGATGAAAAAACCTCGGCGCTGCAGAGCACGCTCATGACGTCTTCGTAACGGCTCACGATGCCGCCCCCGGGACCTGGTGGAGAGGCGCCTCCTCGCGCAGCGCGCAGCGGAACTCGTGCGGATTCTCCGCGGTCTCGGGCGCGAGCGGATTGAACTTGTCAAGCGATGCCATCGTCGTTGTCCTCGCCGAAAATTCGCCGGCGGCCACAGTTCGCCGCTACGCGCGCGCGAGCCAGATGTCGAGCAGATGGTGAAAGTGGCGAATCTTGGTCTCCTGGTAATTCGCGAGCGTGACGGTTTTCTTCTGCATCGTCTTGAGCCCGAGCTGCACCTTGGGCAGATTGAACGTGTCCTGGTTGAAGACGCGCGCGAGAAATCCAAGCTCCGGCGCCTCGCACCAATCGTCATCGGGGCCGAGCCAGTGAATCGGCGCGGGAGGAGGGCGGTCTTCCGCATAGGGCGACAGGTACATGCACTCCATGATCGACTGATCGACGTCGGTACCGGAGGGACGGAAACGATAGACGATACGGTTGTACGCGCCCCATGGATGAAAATTCGGGAACAGCGTGTAATAGAAACTGTCGACCAACTCGGCGTCGGACAGCTGCTCAACCTCGGCTCCCAGAGCAGGCCGCAACGTCTCGCGCGCGCCGCGAGCGGCGACCTGGCGCGCGCTCACGCCGTCGCCAATCACAACTAACGGAGCATCGTCGAGCCTTCGATCGACCATCGAGTCGAACATCTCCTGCTCGGTCGGCTGCCACGCGAGATGCGGACTCGGCGTGCCGTTGGCCGAAATCGCGCGCGAGAAATTACCCCACGCGTCGTACTGCGAATTGGCGTCTCCGAGGCCTGCGAGCAATTGCGGGTGCGTCGCGACGACGTGGAAAGCCTCCATGAATGCTTCCTGCGCGACCTTCCAGTTGCAGCGGAGAATCTTCGCGACGTGAGCCTGCTTGAAGCGCCGCCCGAGCGGCCATCGCGCGAACTGGCGCGTGAGCTCCGGACCGACGAATTGATCGAACGGCTCCGCATCTGGGTCGATGTTGATAAACACGAAGCCGCCCCACGATGCGGTCTTGACCTCGGGTAGGTTCCACTCTGCCGGCTTGATATGCGGAAAATCCCACTGGCAGGGGATGTGTTTCAGCGAGCCGTCGATGTTCCAGGCGAAGCCATGAAATGGGCAACGAAACTCCGCCGCGCGCGGGCCGCCTGCCTCGCGCAGCATCCGCCCGCGATGGAGGCAGGCATTGTAGAATGCCTTGACCTCGCCGGGCCGCGTGCGGACGACCATGAAAGACATGCCCGCGATGTCATAAATGATGTGGTCGCCGACGTTGGCGATATCTTCCTCGCGGCACGCCATCTGCCACACCCTCTTCCAGAGCCGCTCAACTTCGAGATCGAAGAACGCCCGCGAGGTGTAGCGTTCAACCGCGATTTCGGAAGGCGCGAGCTCGAAACGGTTCTCGCGCCGCAGGACTTCGGGAACTGCGCGCGAATCGGAATCGAGCAGGCGTTGATACGAAAGGCCCTTCGACATTGCATGCGGCTGATTCTCGGCGGCAGTCATCGGCATCACCTCTCGTGCGAGTTCGATCGTCGCTCGCGCGAAGGGTCTGCGCCCTGGCGATGACGCGACGGCAGCTCGCGCCCGCCGATCCAAAGGCAGAGATGCGGATCGGCGTTGAAGATTTCTCCTGACACGTAGCTGCCGTCGCGACGAAAGACTCCGGCCTTGCCATCCTTCTCGACGCGCACGGTGCCGTCGGGCGCCAAATCGTAGATCGCGCCGCTCAGCGGGTGGCGAATCGCTCTCATTTCGCACCTCCGTTCGCGACCACGCGCACTTTTCTTGGTCCGCGCGCGACAGCGCGGCGCACAGTGCGGCGCGCAAACTCGAGGAAGCGCTCACGCTCGGCGGGATCGGCAGGCTTGCTCTGATAAAAGGTCGCGTAGCCGACCATCATGCCGAGTAGCGCGAGCGCGAGCTCGTCAGCGTCCTCCGCGCCAGCCTCTCGCAGCGCGTCTACCAGCAACCCGCGCAGGCGAAAATGCAACTGCGTGTAGAAGCGATCGACGGTGCGCTTGCGGACGCATGCCGCCCAATATTCGATGAACGCGAGCGAGCTCTGCCAGTAGTCCGTGGTGCGCATCACGTAGGCTTCGAGCAGCGCCTCGACGCGCTTCAAGTGATCGCTCTCTCGCGCTCCCACCTCGCTCAGCCGCGCCATCGTGTTCTCGAACATGCGTTGCACCACGGCGCGCATCAATTCGTCCTTGTCGTGGAAGTAATAGTGCAGAATCGAAAGCGGAACGGCAGCCTCGCGGGCGACAATCCGCAGCGAGCTCTCGGGGAAGCCGTGCTTCAGAACGCTCTTTAGCGCGGCCGCTTCGATCTGCTCGCGGCGGAGCTGACGCGCGACTGATTTGCGCCGCCTTGCTGCCGCTGCTGTCGCTGCTGTCGCTTTCGCCATCTGACTTGGACGATCGTCCGAATTATCGGACGATCGTCCAATACATCTCCGGCATGCCTGCCGTCAAGTAGGCTCCGGGGTGAGGCTTGTCGCGATGAACGGCGCCGACTACGACTGGTGGCAAAGGAACCGGTGGCCGCTGAATGGCGCTCGAAGCAAATATCAACCACGACGAAATCATGCGACGCGTGGCCACGATCTCGCCTGCACTGGCCGCCCGAGCGCGCGCCTCCGACGAAGCTCGGCGGCTCGATCCGGCGAGCATGCGCACCATGGCCGATGCGGGAATGTTCAAGATCCCTGTGCCGGCGCGCGTCGGCGGCTACGAGCTGACACTCCGCACCCTCGCCTCAGCGGTGACTCGAATCTCGGAGGCGTGTCCGTCGAGCGGATGGGTGCTGATGGTGATGGGGGCGCATCACTGGTGCATGGGCACGTTTCCCGAGGCGGCGCAGGATGAAGTCTTTGCCCGCGGCGGCGGCTACGTCGCGGGCACGCTCTCGTGGCAGGGGACGGCGGCCGACGCGCCGGGCGGCTACCGGATCAACGGACGCTGGCAGTTCGGCAGCGGAATCGATCGCGCCGACTGGGTGATGCTCGGATGCGGTGATGAAGCGACACATCGGCCCAAGGTGCACGTCGTCGTGCCGCGCGTCGAAATCGAAGTGGATGATACGTGGCGCGTGCTCGGGCTTCGCGGCACTGGCAGCAAAGATCTGCTCGCCCACGACGTGTTCGTGCCGGCGCATCGCGCCATCGACACGCGCATGATGTTCGCCGGCGCGAGCCCGCACGCGGCCAATCATCGGACGAATCTCTATCGGCTGTCGCCCGAGGCGATGCTCTCGATGTCAGTCGCGACCGCGGTCCTCGGCTCGGCGAAGTATGCGCTGCAGCGCTTCATCGAGCGCACCCGCGAGCGCACCGTGATCATCTCGGGCGCGCGCAAAGCTGAGCATGGCCCGACGCAGGTGCGGCTTGCCGAGGCGGCGGCGGAAATCCAGTCGGCGGAGCTGCTACAGTACGACGTCTTCGATTTGTACGATCAATTCATGGCGGCGGGCACGCCGATGAGCCCGAACGATCGAACGCGTGTGAAGTGGCAGGCCGCGTACTCGGCCGAACTGTGCAGGCGCGCGGCAGCTCGCCTCTACTCGGCATCGGGCGCGCATTCGGTTTATGAGACGAGCGCGATCCAGGCTGCGTTCCGCAACATCAGTGTCGGCGCGCAGCACGCGAGTATCGACTTTGATACTTCGGCCGAGTTGTTTGGCCAGATGAAGCTCGATGTGACGAAGTGACGCTCATCGTGCCGGCCGAGCCGGTTGAACTCGGAGCGGGGGCGGGGCTGCGGCGCGGTAAGGTTGCGCGCCGGCAAATTGGCGCACTCGGCCGCAAGCGTGCAGTTTCTTCGGCCCCCAACTCGGATGCGCCCAACGAAGACAAGTTGTCCTTCGCGCTGCGCCTCGTTTATGGCCCATGGCATCCGCGGCGGCGCCCGTGACCCTTCCTCCATTGCGCAGACCCTGTTCCTCGTCGCGCCGCAGGCACTTGTGGCCGGTGTTGCGGCTGATGCCGTACTCCTCGCACAAAGCCGTCATGCTTTCTTCCGGCGCTCGCTCAGCCACCACCTATCGCATTCGCTCTTCCACCGGTAAGACCGCCACGACGCATCGGATCTCTCCTCGCGCCGCCGATCAAATGAGTTACCTATGTTGCCGGTCCATACCACCCTCTTTTCCGTCCCCCACCGGGAAAGGGAGCAGCACCATTGCACTTCATGGATCGATGCAATTTCTTCAAAGACTCTGCGCCTGCTAGCAAACATGAAACGTCAACGCGAGCCGAAGGCTAACGTTTCATATATTCGATCGCGCGATGTTGGCGACTATAATCCAGCGAGCTTGGGAGGCCGAATTTTCGAAGCCAATTCGACGTCTAAGTCCGATAGTTGACAGGGGGTTCATTTGAAATTCGAGGTCCTGAAGTCCCTTCTTTTGCGTCCGCCTATCGGCGCTTCGATACTGGCACTGACTATGTCGTTGGCGCCTCCTGCGGCGGCCGCCGTCGCTTCAACCTTGATTGGCAATCATCCCGACGTCTCCGATCTCGGGACTCTCGTGGCCGCGCCACAGGCGAAAGTCCTCAAGATGCACGTCGACCTTGCCATCCGCGATAGCAAGGCGCTGGAGCAATTTCTCGCTGATCTGCAGAATCCCACTTCGCCGACCTATCATCAGTGGACGACGCCGGCTGGGTTCGCCGCGCGCTTCGGACCGAGCGCTGCCGACCTCGCGCGAGTCACTGCTTACCTCAAATCGAGCGGGTTCCAGGTGAGCGCTGCGGACACTGTCACACGCGGGATTGATTTCACCGGCAGCGTGGTCCAGGCGGAGCGCGCCTTCGGTGTGCGGATTGGAATCACTCAGGACGGCCAGAACTTCGCCAACCTCGACGACCCGAGCTTGCCGGCGGATGTCGCACCCGCTGTCAGCGCGATCCAGGGCCTCGACAATCTGGTCCATGCCGACCCGGCTGCGGCAATCGCAAACGCCAGCGCCATCGTCGAAAGGCCTGAAGATGTCGTAGGCAACTCCGCGCCCGCTTTCGGGCCGCAGGACATCTACAACTTCTATGACGAGACGCCGCTCATCGGAACCCTCGACGGCAGCGGCACGGCATGCATCGCGCTGATCGAGGATTCGAGCTTTGAGCTGGATTCGGCCAACGCATTCAACTCTCAGTTCAGCCTGCCCACATTCACCTCGAGCAACCTCGTAGTTGAGGCGGTCGATCCGAACGCCAGCGCGAATATCAATGACGCGCAACTCGAGGCGCTGGTCGATCTGAACTACTCGCACACCACTGCACCCGGAGCGCCTATCAAGGTGTATATCGGCAACGACGCGACCGCATCGACCGGTTCGGGACTGATCGACGCGCTCAACAAAGCCGTGCAGGAGAATCAGTGCTCATCGATAGTGCTCAGCTTCGGTTTCTGTGGCGTCACCAACAACTTTTATGAATCAGTCAACTCTACCTTCGCGCAGGCTGCCGGCCAGGGACAGGCAGTCTTTGTCGCCGCCGGCGACGACGGCGCCAACGGGCTCATCTTCAAAAAGAAGAACCAAGGATGTGTCCTCGCCTCGAGCGGTAAGCATCCGAGCGAAGTCGCGACCTCGCCCAATGTAACTGCGGTCGGCGGCACGGAATTCACGCCGAACTACGTCAATGGCGTCGATTCGGGCAACGTTCCAGAGGCTGCCTGGAACGATAGCACTGGCCCGTTGAGTGGTGCGACCGGCGGCGGCCGCAGCGAAATCTTCGGCCGGCCCGGCTTTCAGGCGAATCTGATGCCCAAGAACAAGACGCGCGAGTTTCCTGACATTGCCTTCGGCGCGAGCGGATTGCATCCCGGTTTCTTCGTTAGCTTTCCGTCGCAGGCTGCCGTCGGATGCTGCGTCGCGGGCACCAGTATCGGTACGCCGGCATGGGCCGGAATCAGTCAGCTTATCGCCGAGCGGACTAGTGGCCGCCTCGGCAACATCGACTTTCGTCTCTACGGCATGGCGTCGAACGGCGGGCAACCGGCCGGGATTCGCGACGTCACCAGCGGCAGTAATGGCCTCGGCAGCGTGAAGGGCTACTCTGCAGGGCCGGGCTTCGATTTGACGACCGGTTGGGGCACGCCCGACATCGCGACCTTCGTCAACGCGTTCTGAGCGTCAGCGCTGAGTTTGCGCCTCAGGTCGCTGCAGATGATCAATGGCGCCGTCATGAAGCGCCGATTCTCGCAATTTATCGAACCGATTGACCCGAGGCGCGGGCCAACTATCATGAGACGTTACGCGGCCGCTTCTACATCTCACGAGCCGCCGAGTCTGCCATGGCACTAAGAAAAGTTACGCTGTTCGACCAGGAAGGACCCACCCTCGTCCCCGTCGACGAGGAAGGACAGGCCAAGCCCGCCGTACTAGGAGTGCGCTGGGTCAATCCCGATACCTTCGAAACGATTCGCGCTCGCGGTGGCGTCCGCACCGGTCCCAAGAATGAGGTGCTGCTCGAGGTGCCGCCGACAACCGACTTGAGCGCGTTCGCCATCGAGCATCTCGGCGAAGCTCCGAAAAAGTTCGGCACGTGAGTCAAAACGGCGCCTTAGCGGGCCTCAAAGTCCTCGACCTGACGGACCATCGCGCCGAACTATGCTCGCGCCTGCTCGCTGACATGGGCGCCGACGTAATCAAGATCGAACCACCGGGCGGCAGCAGTTCGCGCCGCATCGGACCGTTCCTCGACGACGTGCCGCATCACGATCGGAGCCTCTTCAACTGGTTCTACAACCTGAACAAACGATCGATCATTCTCGATCTGAGCCGCCCGCGCGGGGCCGAAATCCTGCTCGCTCTCGCGCGCTCCGCCGATGTAGTCGTCGAGAGCTTCGCCCCCGGCCGCCTCGCGGCGCTGAAGCTCGGATGGGAGCGGCTGCATGGTGAGAACCCCGCTCTCGTGCTCTGCTCGCTCACACCCTTCGGACAGACCGGTCCCTATCGTGACTTCACCGCCGACGACACCGTGCTGACCGCGCTAGGCGGGATGCTCTACGTAAACGGCTATCCCGGCCACCCTCCGGTTCGTCCGCTCGGTCTCCAGGCGTATCACTCCGCGGCGTACTTCGGCGCGATTGCGACGATGATCGCGATCCTCGGCCGCGATGCGAGCGGCGAAAGCCAGTGGATCGATCTCAGCATGCAGGCCGCCACCGCGGCGGCGGTCGAGCACGTCGCGAGTTCGTACTTCGAGCGCGCCGAGGCCGAGCCGCGCCGCGGCACGCTCCACTGGAGCCGCTACTTCCGCGTCGCCAAATGCCGTGACGGATACATCATGCACTGCTCGCTCGGCGACTGGACATCGCTCATCGAATGGGTCAAGTCCGAGGGGAAGGCGGATGACCTCGTCGCGCCCGAGTACGACCAGGTGCTGTATCGCTACCTGATGGCGGAGCATCTGTTCGACGTACTCGACGAATGGGTCAGGGCCTATCGGCGCGACGAGTTGATCGAGCGGGCGCAACTGCTGCGCCAACCATATGCCACCGTGCGTCCGCCGGAGGCGCTCTTCGACGACGAGCAGCTCGCGGCGCGCGGCTTCTTCGTTGAGGTCGAGCATCCCGAGCTCGGCCGCCGCTTCCGCTATCCCGGCGGGCCATATCTTTTCAACGGCACGCCGTGGCGCGTCTATCGGCGTCCGCCGCTTCTCGGCGAGCACACGGGCGAAGTGCTGCGCGATTCGCTCGGGATCGAAACGGGCGAGCTCGATGCGCTCGCCGCCGAAGGGATCATCTGATGGCGCTGCCGCTGGAAGGGGTTCGCGTGCTTGATTTCACCTGGGTCGTCGCCGGTCCGGTGGCGACGCGAATCCTCGCCGATCATGGCGCCGAAGTGGTGAAGATCGAGCGCAAGAATCCTCCACCGCTGGGCAATCGGAAGCTCGGCCTCCAGTGCGACCTGCATCGCGGCAAAATTTCCGCCGCGATCAATATGAGCCATCCGAAAGGTCTCGAGCTGGCGCGTCGTCTCGCCGCGAAGAGCGATCTCGTGATGGACAACTTTTCGGCGCGCGTGATGCGTACGTGGGGGATGGATTACGAGAGCCTTCGCGAGCTGAAGCCCGATATCATCTGCATAAGTATGTCGGGCCTCGGCCACACCGGTCCGCGCTCCAGCTACGTGAGTTACGGGCCGACCCTGCAGGCGCTCACCGGCTACACGCTACTTATGGCCGAGCGCGACGGAACACCGGCGGGATACGGCTACTCCTATGCTGACATGTGCGGTGGATACACGGGCGCGCTCGCCGCCTTGATCGCGCTCTACCACAAGCGCCGCACGGGCGAGGGCCAGTTCATCGACCTCTCGCAATTCGAAGGGGTGACGGCGGTAGTCGGTCCGGCGTTGCTCGATATCGCAGTCAACGGCCGCACCCAGTCTCCGCCTCTCTGGAACTCACAGGAGGGCCCGGCGGCGCCGCACAACGTTTATCGATGCGCGCCCGATGGCGCTGACGATGATCGATGGATCGCGATCGCGGTCCACACTGAGGCGGAATGGCAGCGGTTGGTGAAAGTTATCGGGTCGCCGCCGTGGGCGAATGACGCGAAGTTCCGCACGCTCTACCTGAGGATGCGAAATCGCGAGCAACTCGACGCGCACGTCTCGCGCTGGACTCGCGAGCGTCGCGCAGAAGAAGCAATGACGGCTCTCCAGGCAGCCGGCGTCTCAGCAGGGATCGTGTCGAACGGCGTGGACATGTGCGCGCGCGATCCGCAGCTCAAGGAGCGCGGCTTCTGGGCGCCGCTTGCGACGCGACAAGGAACGACGCACGTGACTGGAATTCCGTTCAAACTTTCCGCGACGCCCGGCGCGATTCGCACACTCGGACCCGAAGTTGGCCAGGATAACGATTACATCCTCGGCGAAATCCTTGGGCTTTCCAAGGCGGAGCGCGACGAAATGATCGCCTGCGAAGCCGTGTGGCCATAGTGCGGACCGCTAATCCGGAACTTCTTTCCCGCTCCAGCGAAAATTAAGTCGCGAAAAGCTCAAACGGGTGCGCAATGCGGCGCGGCTCGGCGTCGGTGCGCGATGGCCAGAGATTTGCAGCCTCATCTCCCCAACCGCTCGATGCGTACACGTCGACACGCAGTTTTGAGGCCGACGAACCATCGAGCGCAATTTTTTTCGTCGGAGGATGAGAAGATGACGCGTTTTCGAAAATTGATGCTCGCCTCGGTGGGTGTACTCGCGATGTGTGCCGTAATGCCGATCGCTGGCGCGATGGCACAGACTTCAGGCAGCGCGGGCGGCAGCTCGATGTCGCCGCCGAGCTCCGATAGCGATTCGATGTCATCGCCCAACGCTGGCGGCTCGTCGGTTGACGACGCCACGCTGCACAAGGCGGCGCAGGCTTACGTCAAGGTGAAGCAGATCGTGCATCAGGCCAAGCAGGAGTCCGGCAATACCACCGCGCAGAACTCCAAGCAGGTGGAATCCGAGAAGCTCCAGGCGGTACGCTCGGAAGGCCTCGACCCCATGCAATACAACCAGGTTATCCAGATGGTCGAAAACGATCCTTCGCTGCAGGAGAAGTTCAAGAATTACGTGACGCGAAGTGGTGGCGACACCGACTAACTGCGAGCCTCTTCGAAGCTGATCCGCGACGGTGGCATTCTGATCGGCGGGGGACGTGCCGCTTGCAGTGGTGCGCCCCCGTCTTTGCTCGCCCGATGATGAGAAGCGAGAGAGGGCGCGCGCGGACAATCGCGCGTCCAGCGGCGCGGCGAACTCTACGCGGCTTGCGGGATCTTCAGCGAAATGGTCCGCGACACTCCGGGGCGGTCCATCGTCACGCCGTGAATCTGGTCGGCGCGCTGCATCGTACGCTGGTTGTGCGTGATCACGATAAACTGCGAGTGACCCTTCAACTCCGACATCAGCGAGACGAACGCCGCCAGGCTGAACTCGTCGAGCGGAGCGTCGACCTCGTCCATCACGCAGAACGGGCTTGGATTCAGAAGGAAGAGCGAAAAGATCAACGCCATCGCTGAGAGCGCCTTCTCGCCGCCCGACAGGAGCCCTATCTCCTTCACCTTCTTGCCCGCGGGCTGCACGAGGATGTTGACGCCGGCTTCGAGCACGTCGGTCGCTTCGGTGAGTTCAAGGCGACCCTTGCCGCCGCGCAGCAGTTTCGGGAAGAGTTCCGCGAAATTTTTCGCCGCGCCCTCGAAGGTCTCGGCGAAGCGCTTTCGCGCCTCGCGATTCAGCGTCGTGATCGTTCTGTTGAGATCGTCGAGCGCAGTCTTTAGATCGGCTCGTTCTGCACCGAGGGTTGCGGAGCGCTCTTCGAGTTCCTTGACCTCGCTTTCGGCGGCAAGGTTCACCTCGCCGATGCGCTGCAACCTGGCACGCAGCTCGGCGATTCGTGTGTCGTCGGCGGCAGCATCGCGCCCGTCGAGTGCGGGGATTAAGTCGGCAGCGACGGCGTCGAACTCGGCGCCGAATTTCTCGGTGAACGAGCGCGCGAGTTCCTCGCTCAGAGTGCGTGCGCGCTCACGCCGGAGCGCGCATTCGTTGGCTTCGGCCTCCAGAGCAGTCAGTCGCTCACGAATTTGCTTCAGCTCGGCTCGGCGCGCTTCGAGTTGATTCTCGCGAGCTTCGCATTCCGCGCCGAGGCGCTGAAGCTCAACGGCGAGCTCCGCCTCGCGTTCGCATCCGGCAACATCCTGCGCGCTCAATTTGTCGCGCTCGGCAGCAAACTCAACGCGTTCGGCGCGGGCGCGCTCGAGCGCGCGAATCCGCTCGACG
>JASHPB010000108.1 GCA_030038355.1 Candidatus Binataceae bacterium | reverse complement strand
CGATGATAGTGGCGCGGTCGGTAATGCGGTCGATCAGCGCCTTGCAGAGCCGCGCGTTGGGTATCACCGAGGTCCATTCCGAGAAGGGCAGATTGGTGGTGACGATGACGGCCGCCTTCTCGGCCCTCTCCGCGATGACCTGGAATAGGAACTCGGCACCGACCTCGGCCAGCGGCACATAGCCCACTTCGTCCAGGGCGATCAGGTCGTAACGCGCCCACCGGTTCTGGGCGCGGCCCAGCTGTAACTGATGTTTGGCCTCGACCATCTCGTTGATTAGCCCGGCTGCACTGGCGAAACGCACGCGGCGCTTCTGCCGGCAGGCGGCGACGGCCAGGCCGGTCAGCAGATGGGTCTTACCCGTGCCGCTGTCGCCGATAAAGATGATCGGCTCGGCTTTGGCGATGTAATCGCCCTTGGCCAACTCATGGATCTGCTGGGCCGAGACCTTGGGATTGCGCCCGAAGTCAAACTCCTCCAGGGTCTTCATCCGCGGCAGTCGGGCTTCGCGGATGCGCCGTTCGATCAGGCGCTGTTCGCGCTCCTCGAGCTCGGCTTGTAACAGCGCTTCGAGATAGCCGAGGTGCGTGCGACGCTCGCGCACCGCCTGTTCGGCGAGCTGGGCGCACTGGGCCGCGATGGTCGGCATGCGCAACACTCTGCACTGCTGACGGATAGTGGCCGCTTCCAGGGCGACGCTCTGCGCGTTCACTCCGTCACCTCCTGGTTGAGCAGGCCGTCGTAATCCGTCATCACCGGCAGCGGCCGTTCGAAGCGTGAGAGGTCGTTCAACTCGATGTTCGCGTCACGCGCATGAGTCAGGTCGGCAGCTTCTACCAGATGCCGTACTGCCGCGGCGTCGATGCAGCCCAGCGCGAGCGCTGCTTCGACCCGCGCGCGCACCTGCTCGTGACCGTGCGGGCGGATCAGACTCAGGACCTCGATCATCTGGCGCGTGCCACTCGGCTGACCGTGTCGCTCGATCAGCTGTGCGAGCAGTCGATCGTAACTCTCCGGCCACAGCCCGCGTGTGCGCCACGCCGCCAGCGGTTTCGAGCCGACAAATGCACCCGGTTTGCGCTCCAGCACGTCGAGATAATGTTCAAGCTCGAGCACCTGCTGGTGCTGCTGGTAGCAGCGTTCATGGCGAGCGATTACGCGGCCCTCGTCGCGGATCTCGACGTGGCTTGGATAAAGCCGCACTTCGACGGTCTTGCCTGGCGGCGCCGGCACCGAATAGAGATTGGTCCGCATCCGCACGCAGCCGAGCCCATCGACGCGCGGGAATGAGACCTCCGCCAGCTCGAAGTCCTGCTCCACGACCGGCAACAAGTGCGCCCGCTCCGCCAGCATCGCCGCACCCACCGACCTGTCATGGCCGGCGATCATCCGCCGCTCATCTTCGCGACAACCGACCAGCAGTTGGGTGTTGAGCTCCTCGAGGTCTCGCGCCTTCGGAATCGGTACCCAATGGTTGCGCCGAAAGTAGCCGGCTTCGCCCTCGATGCCACCCTTCTCGTGCGGCTGCGCCGGCGTGCAGAAGTCGCTGGCGAAGCGCCAGTGCGACCGGAAGGCGATGAACCGCGTGGTCTCCTCGCGCCGATGGCCGCGCAGCACCTTCTTCACCGCACTCGCCAAGTTGTCGTACCTGAGCAGCCGAAAGACCCCACCAAAATAATGAAAGGCGTGCTCGTGGGCCTCAAGAAAGGCCTGCTGGGTGGCGCGCTGATAGGCCCGATGGAACGCCGCACCGCTCATCATGCTGCGCAGCGAGAACACCTGCAGCTTGATTGCTTCGCCGCTCAACTCCGCCCACGCCTCATACCAATCGACCTGGCCCTCCTGCCCCGGCGCGTAGCTCTGCGGCACACAGGTCGTACGCGTTGCCCAGCCCAGCTCACGTTTGCGTTCGCGTACGTATTGCCGCACCGTCACCTCGGCCACCTTGTGCGCCGGTAGCTCGCCCCTGATCCGCTCATAGATTCGATGCGCCGTGTGACGCTGCTTGCGCGGCGCGTTGCGGTCCGCTTCCAGAATCGTGTCGATGAAAGGCCGCAGCGGCCCGATTACCGGGCGCTCCCGTTGACTCGCTTTGCGCTCCGGCGGTTCCGCACTTGCCAGGGCCTGGCGCACCATTCGCCGGTGCACGCCCAGCTTGTGAGCCACTGCCCTGATCGTTCCAACTCCAAACTCGTATTCCCTCCGGATCTGCTCAAACAACTCCACTTTGACTCTCCGCTCCATCCCAGCCTCCCGCCTCTTCGGCAGAATGCTGGACTTAGCGGGCTGGGGCCAATTTAAAGTATCGAAAGGGGCCGTTTCACTGTATCGAAATCATTGGGCGCTGCTTCCTTTTCTCTGTCGATCCACTTGCGGATGTAAGCCGGGCAATTCACCAACTGAACTCCCGCTGATTCGCAAGTGTTAAGAAACTGGATCGCTTCAAAATCCACGACCGAGACTTCTCCGAGTGCCAGGGCGAGCCTCGGCACGCCTGCGGGGATTTGTGATTTCAAGTAAGAAAGCTCTTCGCCTTGAATTCGGCCGATGAGCTTCATAACCGCCCCGTATTCGTCGACGGACGTTTCAATCTTCAGCGTCATTCGTGTTCGCTAGTGCAACATGCGAGCCGCGCAGGACCGTTGGAATAACTGGGATCGCCAGCGAGAATAATGCCGTGATCTCGGCAATTGCTGGAAATCGGGCAACAAACGGCCCGCAGAATTACGAAGGGGACTTTGATCAGGTCTGCGCCCGAGCACGCTCGAGGCGGTTGAGTTCTTTGTCTCTAGCGGGAGCTGAATCGATGCTTGTCGATACCGAGACTCGAGATTCTTGCTTCAAGCGTTTGGCGGGGAATACCCAGCTGGCGAGCCGCTCCACTTGGACCCGAGACGCGACCCTTGGCTTGCGCGAGTGCCGCTTCGATCAATTGCTTCTCACGCTCGATGAGCGTGGCAGCCAACGGAACGACGGGACCGGCTACCGGAATTGATTCCTGTCTGAGCCAGTTCTCATCGATCGAGAAGGTATCGCCGTCGCATAGGATTACCGCTCGTTCGATGACGTTTTGGAGCTCGCGTATGTTACCTGGCCAGTGGTAGGCCTGAAACAATTCAAGTGTCTTGCTAGCTATAACGCTGAACTTCCTTCCGGCCTTTTGTGCGTAGCGATCGACAAGGTAGTCGACCAATACCGGTATGTCGTCCGTGCGTTCACGTAGCGGAGGCATACGAATCGAAAACACGTTAAGGCGGTAGAAAAGATCGTCCCGGAATTTCCCTGAATCGACCGCTGATCTGAGATCGCGATTGGTCGCGGCGAGTACGCGCACATCCACTGGTACAGGCTGGCTACTCCCAACCCGTTGAATTTCCCGTTCCTGGAGCACTCGCAGAAGAGCGCTCTGCATCTCGAGCGGGAGATCACCGATTTCGTCGAGAAAAATAGTTCCGCCGTCGGCAGCTTCAAAGTGTCCAATCCGTCTTTGCAGCGCCCCGGTGAAGGCCCCTTTCTCATGACCAAACAGTTCGGATGCGATGAGGGATGACGAAATCGCTCCGCAGTTGACGCTTATGAACGCGCGCGCCGAACGAGCTGATCGTTTGTGAATCGCTCGCGCGATCAGCTCTTTGCCGGTGCCGGTTTCTCCCAGAATGAGTACCGTCGAATCGGTCGGAGCGACCTTCGTCACCTGCGCCAGCACGCGCTGGATGGCGTCCGAAGAGCCCACGATTTCCTCGAACATCGAGGCGCGATCAATCTCTTCTCGCAGCGCTATGTTCTCGTTTTTCGTGCGTTCTTCAGCGCGTTTGCGATCTTCGACGTCGATTCCGGTCCCGTACCGGCGCACCGGGCGTCCCTGTTCGTCGTGGAACGGGTTGAAACGGATAAGGAACCAGCGATACTGGCCGTCCTTGCGGCGCGCGCGTTTCTCGACCTCAAACGGAACGCCTCGCGAGAGCGCCGCCATGTGTTCCTCGCGCACCTTCTCAATGTCTTCCGGATGAAAGATCCGCGCCGGAAAGTCCGATGTGGTCACATCTTCGAGGGTGAGGCCGGTGTAGTCGAGCACTGCCTGGTTCGCATAGAGCGGGGTACCCGTCGAATCGTGGACAAAAATCATTTGCGGTATGGCATCGGTTATCCGGCGAAGCTCGCGCTCATCCTGGCGCAATTTCTCTTCCGCACGTTTGCGGTCTTCAATGTCGGTGCTGCTGCCATACCAGTAGATGATCGTGCCGGTCTGGTCGCGAAAGGGAACCGCGCGGATGAGAAACCATCGATACTCCCCATCGAAACGCCGTAGACGCGCTTCCATCTCACCCGGCGCCGCGGAAGCCACAATTGCCTGAAACTCGTTAACAAGCCGCTCGAGGTCTTCGGGATGATATGCAACTTTCCATCCCAAACCAGTCTCTGCCCCCTCGGGCAGGCCCGACCAGTTCTTGCATCAAGCGCTCCCGCAGCTGGTAGTGCTTGCTCCTACTGTTTGGGCTGTTCGGTGTTCCGAGCTTTGAGCCAAATCTGCTCGCTATGACCGCCTTCGATTTTCGGCCGACTACCCATTGGATACCCCGTTAGTTCCGCGCGTTCACTTACGTGATTCTTCCCCGCATCAAATTCGGTTCCCGTTGACATTGAGCTGCGTGCTGAATGTGGTCCCTTCGGATCATTCGTGCAATCGCATTTTCATCAATCATTCTCAGGATTTTGTTGTTTCCCAGCACTCGGAGGAATTGCACTTTTGGAGGGGCTGAGCTGGTGCGGGGACCAAATCGCACTTCCAGTGTGAGATGCGAGATCGCGTTAGCTAGATCAGGACGCCCGAGTGATCGGCGAACGATGCAGGCGGCTGTGACGAAAATTCCAATACATCAGTCGCGCGGAGCCGCACCAGAGAACCATAGTCGCCAGGCTGTAGATCCACGGCGATTTGCTGATGATGCCATCCAGCAACCCGGGCGGCGCCAACGACAAGACGGCGAGCCATACAGCGACCGTGATCGCGAAACCGCCCATCAACCCGGCGAGCCGGTCTCTTTCCATTTGATCGACATGTTCAATGCACTTGGGGAGTTTCGTAAGTGGGCAGGTTTTCCGCCGAATCTCGCGTGTCGCGTCTTCATGCTCGGGACAAAGATCCGGGTTTCGTCGCTGAGCACGGATTATGAGTACATAGGAAAGGCCGCTTAAGAGACCCCACGCCGCCGCCGAGATCGGTCCGTAAACCCAGATCGAACGCGCGCCAAAAGAATAGATCCAGTCCGATGCAAACGCCTGTGCCGCCATCCAAAAGAGGACCACGATCGCGAGGCCTGCGCTGAGCGCGGCGACCCGTTCTTTTTCGTAAGTCCTTTTCATCGGCGCGGCGATCGTCGCTAGTTGCCTTTTTCCATCAAGGGTCGGATCAACTCTCCCTCGACGGCCGCCTGGCCCAAGGCAAGCGCCACAGTTTCATCGCCCTTCAGACCGCGCGTGATCTCGCAGTTGACGCCGTCGTCGAGACCGAGTTTCACGTCGACCAGGTGAATTCGATTATTCCGCACAATCGGGACATAGACCCGTTCGCCGTTGAAGATCAATGCCTGGTCGGGGACGCGCGGCGCACCATTTGATCCTTTGATCGCGATCGCAACGTTCGCGTACATCCCCGGATACAATGAGAGGTCCCGATTCTGCAGATCGACTTCGAGGAGCATCGTTCGTGTCGACTGATCCAGCGCGTTTGGATGCCGTGTAACCGATCCGTCGTAATCGCGATTCGGGTATTCGTTGACGGTGACAACCGACGCGTCTCCGTCATGCACCAGGGGGCTATAGGTTTGTGGCAGATACAGGTACACCCGAAGCGGACTCAAGGTCGCTATCTCATAGATGCTCGGATTCGACGTGCTGGTCGCGGTTCCGGTCGCAACGAGAGCTCCCGGGTATAAATTGCGTACCGTGATCATGCCGTCGAACGGCGCGTAGACACGCTCGTATTGCTGCGTAGCAACCAGAGATCTCCAAGTCGCCAGATAGGCGAGCATGGTCTGATGCGTTTCATCAGCGGTCTGCTGCGGAACGACGGCATTCTTCACGAGAATCTGGTTGCGATCGTCAGTGATTTTCGCGAGATCGTAGTTCGCTTTCGCGGTTCGGACCTGCTGATCGGTTTCCGGGGACTCGATTGTCGCGACGAGCTGACCCGCTTTTACCCGCGAGCCTTTGTCCACGAACATATCTTTCACGTAACCGGAAATTTTTGCGTAGATCGGCGTCTCGTAAAAGCCGTGGATCTCCCCCGGCAGAACGATCGATCGCGTCGCGGTCTCACCACGAAGTTTGGCGCAGAGAACGGTACGGCCTCGCGCCGATTCCTGTTCGAGCTCGCCACGCTGATTGCGAAGTGAAAGCTCGCGCGCCAGAACGATTCCGGCTGCCACGATCGAGGCGACCAGAGGAAGGGCAATCCACTTCAGGTAAAAGCTAGGCCCGCCGGTGGATGGGGAGTTCCGTTCAGCCATGAAGTTTTACATCTGCGCTTCTTTCGCGGCTTCGGTCTGCTCGAGAATTCGGCGCATCTGCGCGTCGCGCTGGAGCTTGCTCACCCGCGCACCGCCGACAAAGGAGTACACGATTGGAATCACCAGTAGCGTCATGAAGGTCGCCGCTATGAGCCCGCCAATTACCGCGCGCCCCAGTGGAGCATTTTCACCGCCGCCTGCGCCGAGCGCGAGCGACATCGGCAACATTCCAAGAATCATGGCCAGCGCCGTCATCAGCACCGGCCGCAGCCGCGTAGTGCCTGCCTCGATTGCCGCGGTTACGGGATCGACTCCCTCTTTCTCCATGTATTCATTGGCGAACGTGATCAGCAGATTCCCGTTGGTGGTTGCAACACCGATTGACATGATCGCTCCCATCAACGACTGCACGTTGAGCGTAGTATGCCAAATCACCAGCATCCAGAGCACGCCCGCGAAGGCGCCCGGCAATGCAATCATAATCAAGACCGGGTCAAGCCACGATTGGTAGTTTATCGCCATCAGCAGGTATACAAGGACCAAGGCGAGAATGAGCCCCTGACCCATTCCGCTGAAAGCCTCGTGCATCGCCTGGCTCTGCCCGCGAATCTGAACTGTGGTTCCCGGCGGGATGTCTTTGAGTTGACCGATCGCCTTCTGCACATCTGCGGCGACTCCTCCCAGGTCGCGGCCTTCCACGCCGCAATTCACATCGATGACCGGCAGCACGTTCATGTGTGCGATTCCTAGCGGCGTCGTAGTGTGCTCGACCGATGCGATGTTGGAGACGAATTGGGTTTGCGAGCTGCTGCTGGCGCTGCTCCCGTCGACGCTGGAGGTATTGCTCGAGGAATAGCTTGAAGTGATGGGAGTCTTCAGCACTTGATCTATCGAATCGACCACGTGCTGCGGCGTCTGCACCGCCACGCTGTAATTGACGCCCGTGTCCCAGTCGAGCCAGTTATTAGGCGACGCCACAACGCTGGAGGCAAGCGAGTTGAGAAGGTTATCCGCCGCCTGCTGTTCGGAGATCCCCAGTTGCAGCGCCTTGCTTCGGTCGATGTCGAGCTTCAGCGTGGGATAGTCGAAAATTTCAGGGATTCGGACGTCAACTACGCCGGGTATGGTTTTGACCTTGGGCAACAGCTGCTGGGCAAGTTTGTACGATGAATGTGCATCGCGGCCCTGGAACTGAACGTCGATCGGCGCCGACAGTCCGAAGTTGAGCACCTGGCTCGTGATGTCCGCTGCTTGCGAATAGATTTCCACGCCGGGCATTTGCTCATTCACAGCTTCGCGGATCTTCTTGATATATCCGAGGCTCGGCTGATGATTCTGTGAGAGTTCGATCTGCAGATCGGCGTCCTGCGGGCCGATAGTGTCGGTCTGGTAGAAGAGCAGCGCCCAGTAGATAGGCAAACCGATATGGTCCGTCATCACTCGCAGCTCGTTCGGAGGAATGACGGAGCGCGCGATGTTTTCGACCTTTGCCATCAACCGCTCAGTCTCTTCCAGTCGAATTCCGGCCGGTACCCGCACGTGCAGCTTGATTTGTCCCGCGTCGACGTACGGAAAGAAGTCCTCACCAACCACAAACAACAGCAGCAACGACGACAAAACCACCCCGCCCACGCATCCGAGCACCAGGGCGCGATGGTGGAGCGCGGTCGAGAGCCCGCCCTTGTATTTTTCCTTGAAGCGCTCGAAGGACTGATCGAAGCGCTCGAGGTACTTGCCTATAGGTCCGCCGATCCCATGCTGGGTGGGGTCTTCGGGCAACAGGTTTATCGCCATGGTGGCGACCAGTGTCCGTGAGAGCAAATAGGATGTCAGCATCGCAAAGACCACCGCCATCGCGAGAGGGGTGAAGAGGAATTTGGATACGCCCTTCAGCATGGCGACCGGCGCAAAGACGATACAGATGCAAAGCGTCCCGACCAGCGCCGGCATCGCGATCTGATGTGCACCGTCCAGGATTGCAACCGCTAGCGGCTTCCCCATCGCGTGATTGCGATGGATATTCTCAATCTCGACGGTGGCGTCATCGACCAGCAGTCCCACCGACAGCGCCAGGCCGCCCAGAGTCATGATGTTGATCGTATTCCCAGTGACGTGCAGCGCGGCGAGCGAGGTCATGATCGCGAGCGGAATCGACGTGATGACAATCAGCGTGCTGCGCCATGATCCCAGAAACACAATCGTCATTATCCCGACCAGCACCGACGCTATGAAAATTTCCTGAAAGACGTCAATCAGTGAATCTCTGACGAACTCGGATTGGTCGAAAGCCAGATAAAGTTTGGTTCCTTTGGGGGCCAGCGCCTGAACGCGCGGAATTACCTGTTTCACTGCGTTCGCCACATTGAGTGTCGATGCGGACGCAAGCTTCAACACGTAGCGAAATGAAGCTCTGACCCCGTTCACTCGTGCGATGTCAGTCTGGACGGCGTAGCTGTCGCTTGCGGGAGCGACATCGCCGATGAAAACGGTTGCGTTGTTCTGGTACTTGATCGGGATGTGGTTGAATTCGTCAACGTGAATGGGGCTGCCGTTAAGGGTAACAAGGTACTCGTAGTTGCCGAACTTGGCGGTGCCTCCGGGCAGAATCACGTTCGACGTCTGGAGAGTGTTCAGCACGTCCTGAGGCGACAGTCCCTTTCCGTAAAGCCGCTCAGGATCGAGATTCAACATCACCTGCCGGGTGGCGCCGCCAAACGGAGCAGGACTCTGGACTCCGGGTAGTGTAAACAGGAACAGCCCCACAAAATTGAACATGTAGTCGTAGAGTTGGTAGTCGGTAAGCGTCTCGCTGGTACTGACGACGTCAATGATCGGAACGTTGGTCGCGTCAAAGTTCAGAACCGTCGGAGGCGCAATGCCCTGCGGCAGAAGGTTTCTGATCGCATTAGAGACCGCCGTCAATTGCGAGATGGCGAGCGAGGTGCTCGCGCCCTCCTGCATATAAATCTTGATAAGCCCGATCCCGGTAAAGGAGTTGGACTCGATATGGTCGACGCCGGTGACGGTTTGTGAGGTCGCTCGTTCCGTGATGTTCACGATGCGCTTCTCGATCTCGGGCGCCGACATTCCCGGGTAGTACCAGACCAGGTTGACCTCCGGGAGGTCGACCGCCGGAAAGATGTCCTTGGACATCGAGAAGAACGAGTACAGACCGAAAAGCATCATTAACGCAGCCATGGCGATGACGCTGACAGGACGCCTCAGAGCGAGTTCGACGATCCACATATTAGGTCAGTGAGACAACGCGGGGTTCGGCGCGACGGGACTAGACTTCGGGTTTCTGCCCCTGCCACATCGTTGGTGCTGCATAATCAATGCCTTCGAGTTTAGGTTGTGACTAGACGGGGTGCGTTACGAGTCAGAACTTCTCCTTGAATGGGCGCACCTCGAGCTCCATCGTCCATGCGCTCGGATCTTGATGCGCCAGGTGCCAGTACGTCTCCGCGATGGCTTCGGGCTTGAGAAAATCACCATCCTTCAGAGTTGGTTTCAGCCCTCTGGCTCCGGGAACATCGATGCTGCCGTCCACGTTAATCCAGGCGACATGAATGCCCTTCGGACCAAGGTCGCGCGCCAAAGATTGCGCCAGACCGCGCATCGCGAATTTCGCCGGACCAAACGACACCGACTTGGCGCCGGCTTTCACTCCAGCCGTCGCTCCAGTGAAGAGCATGACGCCGCGGCCACGGGCAATCATTGCCGGCGCGACTTCCTTCGCCGCGACGAACGCCCCAAACGCGTTGACCCGCCAATCCGACTCATACTGATCAGGAGTAATTTCCGTGACGGTACCGAATTTTCCTGAACCGGCGTTGTAGAGCAGGACTTCGGGATCGCCCAGCTCTGCGCGGATGCGCCGAAATGCTTGCGCAAGCTGCGCTCCGTCGCCGACATCGCTTGCGAGATCTAAAGCGGTCGCCCCGCCGCGCTGAAGCTCGCCCGCGAGCTGCTTCAGATAGTTCTCCCGGCGCGCTAGAAGCGCGAGCGCATATTCGCCCGCGAACCTCCGCGCGAGCGCAGCGCCGAGGCCAGGACCAACTCCAGTTACGACTGCAATCGGTTTGTTTGGTTTGTTCTCCACGATGCTTCTCCCTAGGCTAACAAATCCAAGCTCCGAATGCTTAGCTTCGCGCGCTACCTTTGTTTAGTATCCCGTTTCTAATCGCGAGATCGCGATATTCATCCGGCCAATTCGGATCTGTGGCGACATCTAGTGACCAGCCGTTCCGTTCCTGCGGTACTGTCCTGATTAGGACAGTACCGCGTTGAGAGGGCGACGAAGTAGCGAAATCTGATACGTCATTAGAGTGTGACACATCCGAGGGCAAGATTGTGGCAACGTAAGTTCCGGCATTCTCGTTGATAAGCGGCGAGCCGACGCTGCGAGCCGATGTGAATGCAATTCTCCGAGGGGCCGATTAGATACCGTGGTCGTGATCAAGTGTTTTCATATCTAACTCTGACACCGACTGTGGGTTCAGGTTCGTGCTGAAAGGGCGGCGATGTTTGGCGACGGACTATATGGCCGCCAGCAGTTTGCGCATGGCGGCGCACAGAGCGACCTTGTGAGGGTTGCCGCGTCGATCAGCCGACGGTAGAAGACCATCAGCCAGGGATTGCTCTGCGTGGCCGCACTGAGCGTCGGCATCCATAAAGCGCGTCTCAAGCGACGATTTCCAATCGGACTAAGCGAAGAATTCTTTGGCTGATGCTTACCCGAGTGTTTGTGTGCGGGACATACGCCCACGTAGGCGGCCGGCGCACCGGCGCTCGCGAAGCGCGCCGGGTCGCCTAGTTCAGCAATGATCATCGCCGCGGTGGTGGCGCCGATGCCGCCAATGCTGGTCAGCAGACTGACCGACCTGGTGCTGTTGAAGGGTGTCCGCGACTTCCTCGTCCAAGCGCTTAAGCCGTTTGCGCAAGGTCTCGAGATCTTCGCAGGCATAGCGCACGCCGAGCTGATGGCTGGAGCTGTGCTGACTGCTCAATTCTCGCGTAGAACTCGAACATGTTCAAAGTTGCGACTGCTCATTGGGTGCCCAGGTTCGGGACTGCACCGGCGTCGCGATAGGTGATCCCGTCCGTTATTGCCGATATGCCGGATCGCGAAATCTGACAGCTTTCAGAATCCGACTTCGGAGGAGAAGTCGGCCGAGGCAATCATGCTGGCGTTCGCCGACCTGACGCCGCCGATCACCAGCTGAGGAATTGCATTTTTGGAGGTGGTGAGCTGGTACGGGGGCAAATCCATCAATGACGAAGGGGTCCGCCGCTTCTACCTTGGCAGCCGCTTGACGCGATCCTGCGCGGCGACTCCGACGGCCGCTTCGCGGCGCCGGCTTAGCGTCGCGTCTAACGCGCAAAGCAACAACGCGGGTGCGATCTCGCATCGGCGTTGTCATTTCCAGACGGAGCAGAGAGTCAGTCGTGGCGGATGGCGAGGACGGGGCATGGCGCGCGCCGCAGCACACGTTCGCTGATGCTGCTCTCGATAAGCCGCGCGAGGCCACGCCTGCCGTGCGTCACCATCACGATTAAGTCGGCAGATATACGTTTCGCGACCTGGTCGATAACCTCGGCGGGATCGCCCATCTCGTCGATAATGTCGCATTTCACGTCGACCAAACGCTGTTTGGCAATTTCCACCAGCCTGTCGCGGTCAATATTTTCCTGGCGCTTAATGAGGTCAACGTATTGCGGCATGCCGCTAACGTCCATGTCCACCGGCACGATATGCACGACGAAGACCTCGCCGTCATTTTGCGTCGCGATTTTCGCTGCGAGCTCGAGAGCTGACAGTGAACTCTCGTCGAAATCGACCGGGGCTAGAATTCGTTTGAATGGAAAAGCCATCGCGTCTCCAAGTCGGCGATTAAAGAATGTTGCGGAACAACCAGTAAAGGAACGCCGCCAGCATGATCGAGGCGGGCAATGTCAGCACCCACGCCATCGCGATATTGCGCACCGTTTCGAACTGCAGTCCCGACTTGTTGGCCATCATCGTGCCGGCCACTCCCGATGACAACACGTGCGTAGTGCTCACCGGCAGGCCGTACATGTCGGCGGCGGCGATCGTACAGGCCGCAGTGATCTCGGCTGCAGCGCCTTGCCCGTAGGTCAGGTGATCCTTGCCAATTTTCTCGCCGACGGTGACGACGATTCGCTTCCATCCCACCATCGTGCCAAGGCCAAGCGCCAGCGCAACGGCGACCTTCACCCAACCGGGGATGAACTTGGTGGCGATGTCAATATGCTTCTTGTAGTTGTCGATTGTGACCCAGTCGTCTTTGGTCATTCCGGTCGGATTCTGCTTTTCCAGCAGATGGAAGGCCTCACTGGTCAGGTACATGTCATTGCGGAAGTTGCGCGCATATTGAGGCGGAATCTTTGCCATCTCCTTGTACATCTTCAGTTCGTTGGCGATGTCGTGCACTATTTGGTCGAGCGCAAGCATCGTGGCCGGACTGTATCGCTTGGTCCGGATATACTCCTCGACGACATCGCGCGGATCACCGATCGTGGCCGCCTTCGAAACGTAGGGGTCCAGAGTCTTTTCCGCTTGCGCCGACACCGCGACGAAGTCCGCGGTTGCATTGGGTGGAACGTCACGATTGAGCGCGTATGCGGTGGGAACGAGTCCGATCAGGATCAGCATGATCAGTCCCATGCCCTTCTGCCCATCGTTGGAGCCGTGCGCGAAACTGACGGCGGTGCAAGTCAGGATCAACAAGGTGCGGATCCAGAAGGGCGGCGGCGCAGTTCCTTCCGGCGCGTCGTAGAGCCGCTTGTCACGAATCATCACCTTGGCGATGAGCAGTAGTATCGCGGCGACCGCGAAACCCACCAGCGGCGAAACCAGCAGCGACTTGCCGATATTGCCGGCTTGGCTCCAATCTACGCCGCTGGTACCGGATTTTACCGCCATGAGCTGGTTAGCGATTCCAACGCCGATGATTGATCCGATGAGAGTGTGAGAGCTCGAGGCCGGTAACCCCAGGTACCAGGTGCCGAGGTTCCAGATGATGGCCGCTACCAGCAGCGCGAACACCATCGCGAAACCGCCCGCGCTGCCCACCTGCAAAATCAACTCGACCGGCAGCAACGACAGAATTCCGAACGCTACCGCGCCGCTCGAGATCAGCACCCCCACGAAGTTCCACAATCCCGACCATGCCACCGCCACGTGCGGCTCGAGCGAATGCGTGTAGATCACCGTGGCCACGGCGTTCGCGGTGTCATGGAAACCGTTGACGAATTCAAAGCCGAGCGCGATGAGCAGCGCTCCGCCAAGCAGCATAAAAGTGCGAATCGTGACGTTGCGTTCCACCGACAGGTCGGAGATCAGGTGGGTTGCTACGTAGATGAGGCCGGCGGCAAAAATCAGGCCGAAGATGATAATTCCACCCGCACTGGGGCCCCGCGAGAGTTTCTCAGCAACTACTTGATTCTCGGGAATGGTCCTTTCTAGGGTCGCTGCCACTGGCACTCTCCTCAGCTAAACTGGGCCCCTTTTGCGAGCGCTGAGTCATAGCGTGGATGGCTTACGGGTGCGCTAATGAATTGTTGCGTGAATGTGATCGGATATTTGCTCCCCGCCGCGATCGGTCTCGGCCACGGGGGGTCGGCCGACGCCGTGTCGAGGCGGCCCGCCGCTGATGAAGCCCGGCCCCGCACTTCAAGCGCCTTGCACTCACGCTATCCGAGCCGCTCGGGACGGAGGCGGTCCAAGGACTACCCGCTTACCTGCCATACCTTGTTGGCGCAGGCGTCGTCATTTTTGATCCTGATTTTCGTGCCGTTGGTGCGGCGCGTTATTGGGGGCTGATCCGGCTCGCAAGCTTCACAATCATCACCCAGATGGCAACTAACGTCTTGGTGAAAGCGAAGGGCGCGACGATGTCTGGGTTCGCAATCGGAATTTTCGTCGAAGGCGATTCCGCGACCATCGTGGCAGTGATCACGCGCAATAACGTGAGCTCCGGGTGAGATTCAACAGGGTTCGCGGCGGCTTTCCAAATAGGGAGCGCCATTCCCGCGCGTTGCTACAAATCTCAGGGCAACTTGGATTTGATTACTCTCGGTGTCCAGATACAAGCCGGCTCGACCGGCATGGGCGCGGGGGCCAGCGTCAATCGCCTTGTGACCGCCGCCATCGCTGTTGATCCAGATCTTGTAGTTCGCATGGCCGAAGGCACAAACGAGCGGTTTCGATCGACCTGGATGGGACATTGATCCAAGTCGCATTGCTAAATCATGGCAACTTTACCGTGCGCCAAAAATCCTGCTCATTTCTGGCACCTCATCTGACCTGCTGCCCATGTTTGGTCTGTCGATAGTGTGGATACTAGTGCTTCGACTCAAGCGCATCGATCAAGAGGCAGCTTGCGCTGAGCCGGTCGATTTGATCAAACAGACGAGGTGGAGCAGAAGCGGAGGCGGCAGAGGTTTGCAGGATTGCGGTTGACGGTTGCGGATCGCACAGCGCTGAAGGCGAAACGGCGCGGCGGGCGTGCGCTGAGCGATCGGTACTGGCGGCGGATT
>JASHPB010000107.1 GCA_030038355.1 Candidatus Binataceae bacterium | reverse complement strand
TCGGCACCACGGCTGCTGCGACCCCTTCCGCCACCAAGCCTACGGCGGTCGAGCTCCGCTGCACCTCAAAGTGAGAGTGCAGCGTGACGTTGCTGCGCTCCAACGCGACGTCGAGCAGCGGACGATTGCCGCTAACCTCGCCCGCGAAAATGAGCGGATACGGTCCAAGACGCTTCCACGGCACGCTCTTCAGGTTCGCGAGCGGATGATCGTCGCGGCAGATGAGCACGAATCGATCCTGCAGCAACGGCATCGCCATCAACTCCGGATGGTGCGAGCCGCCGATATGGATGCCGAACTCCGCCTCGCGTCTCAGGATTGCGTCGACCACCCCTGACGAAGCGTGATCGAGAATCTTGACGCGATTGTCCGGATAGCGCGCCGCGTATTGCTGGATCACTCGCGGCAGGAACTGCACGCCCACCGTCGGCACGCAGGCAATCACGATATCGCCGCGATGCGCCCGTCCGCTGTGCCGAATCTCGGTCAACGCATTAGACAAATCCGATATCAGGCGCCGCGCCTGCGGAAGGAAATCGCTGCCGATACGGGTCAACGCGACCGATCTCGTGGTGCGCTCGACTAGTTTCACTCCGAGCGTCGCCTCGAGGTTCTGCAGCCTGCGCGTGAGCGCGGTTTGCGTGATGTACAACTGGTCGGCGGCCTTTTGAAAGCGGCCTTCTTGAGCGACAGCAAGAAAGGCCTCGAGTCCGAGCGCATCTATATTCATGCGCATAATTCATTAATAGCGGAAATAAATTCATTTTACTAGAAGGGCGCCGGTTTCCAAAATTCGGTCATCACGACGTGAGGAGAGACCACGATAACGATCGAATCGACTCCGGCGATGGCGACCGCGATTTTCCAGACAATGAGGCGCAATCTTGATGTCGTGCGAAAGCGGCTCGTGCGCCCTCTCACGCTGTCCGAAAAAATCCTACTCGGCCATCTCGACGATCCAGACCATCAGGAGCTTGTGCCTGGTCAGAGCTACCTCCTCGTGCGACCAGATCGGGTGGTTCTGCAGGATGTCCTCGGGCAGAGCGCGATGCTGCAGTTCATGCAGACCCGGCGCGAGCGAATCGCCGTGCCGACCACGATTCATTGCGATCACTTGATTCGCGCCGGCAACGGCGCCGAATCAGATCTCGACGAATCGCTCGCCGAGAATCGCGAGGTGTTCGATTTCCTGCGCTCGGCCGCCGCGCGCTTCGGTGCGGGTTTCTGGCAGCCCGGCGCGGGAATCATTCATCAGGTCGTGCTCGAGAATTACGCGTTTCCCGGCGAGCTGATAATCGGCACTGATTCCCACACCCCCAACTCTGGCGGGCTCAGCGCATGGGCCGTCGGAGTCGGCGGCGCCGACGTGGTTGAAGTGATGGCAGGATTGCCGTGGGAAATTCTCTATCCCAAGCGCATTGCCGTGTTTCTCACCGGCGCCCTGAGTGGATGGACAGCGCCCAAGGACTTGATCCTTTTCGTCGCCGGGCAACTCACCGTCTCGGGCGCCACCAACGCAGTCATCGAGTACATCGGTCCCGGTGCGCGAACGATCAGCGCAACCGGCAAGGCTACGATCACCAACATGGGCGCAGAGTTGGGCGCGACGACTTCGATCTTCCCCGTCGACCAGCGGATCTATCGCTACCTGAGAGCGACAGGCCGTGGCGAGCTTGTTCCGATCATCGAGGCTAACCGCGATCTATTCGCACCCGATGCCGAAACCGCGGCGCATCCCGAGAAGCACTACGATCGCGTGCTCACGATCGATCTCTCGAAGCTCGAACCGCACGTCGTTGGACCCCATTCTCCAGATCGTGCGCGGCCAATTTCGAGGTTGGCGGCCGAGATCTCCGCCGACGATTCGCTCCGCGACAAAATCTCAGCGGCGCTTATCGGCAGTTGTACAAATTCATCTTACGAAGACATGAGCCGCGCCGCTGATGTCGCAGCGCAGGCTAGCGCGCACGGCCTTAGGGCTGAGACGCCGCTCATGGTGACGCCGGGATCGGAGCTGATACGTGCAACGATCGATCGCGACGGGCAACTCGCAACGCTGAAGAATATTGGTGCGACCGTGCTTGCCAACGCCTGCGGCCCGTGCATCGGTCAGTGGCAGAGAGCAAATGCGAGCGAGGTACCAAACACCATCGTCACCTCATACAACCGCAATTTTCCGGGCCGCAACGACGGGCGGGCATCAACGATGAACTTCATCGCAAGCCCTGAGCTCGTGACGGCATTCGCTCTCGCCGGTCGCCTGTCGTTCAATCCATTGACCGATTCGTTGGTCGGGGCCGAAGGCAAGGAGTTCAAGCTCGTGCCGCCGAAAGCCGCGCCGGAGGCTCCGCCGCGCTGTTTCGTGGACTCGCGCTCCCTGCTCATGCTTCCGCCTTCCGACGGCGACGCGGCAGCGCCGCGTATCAACCCCGCCAGCGAACGATTGCAGGTGATCGATCCGTGGCCGGCTTGGGACGGCAACGACCTCCTCGACCTGCCGATCCTTATCAAGGCCAAAGGCAAGACCACCACCGATCAGATTTCTCCGGCGGGTAGGTGGCTCAGGTATCGCGGCCATCTGGAGAAATTCAGCGACAACCTTCTGATGGGTGCGCTCAACGCGTTCACCAACGAAGTCGGCGAGGGAAAAAACGTGTTGAGCGGCGAGACCGGCCAGCCGTTTTCGAAGATCGCGAGAGACTATCGAGCGCGTGGAGTTCGATGGGTCATCGTCGGCGATTTCAACTATGGCGAAGGCAGCAGCCGCGAACATGCCGCCCTTTCACCGCGTCTGCTCGGCGGGGTCGCCGTGATTGCGCGCAGCTTCGCGCGAATCCATGAATCGAATCTCAAGAAGCAGGGCTTGCTCGCACTGACGTTCGCCGATCCGGCGGATTACGATCGAATCGGCGAGGACGATCGGATAAACATCGTCGGTCTGGCCGCAATCGCTCCCGGGAAATCAATCGACGCTCGTCTGCAGCACGCAGATGGTTCGATCGAATCGCTGCAGTTACGGCATTCGTTCAGCGTAAGCCAGCTCGCATGGTTCCGCGCCGGCTCCGCTTTGAATCTCGCTGCCGCGTCCAGTTCCATGCACTGACTTGCGCGGTTGCAAATCTTAAGTGACGGCGCAAAGTTTGGGATCGACCAAGGTCGTTTCAGGCGGCGAATGCCGCGCCCGGCGGGAGAGTGAGTTATGAAATCGAAGCTCAAGCTCGAGGAGTTGGTGCAAGATACCCGGGTAAGTCGGAAGATCTATCTCGAGAACGAAATCTTCATGCTCGAGATGGAGCGCATCTTCGAGAGCAACTGGGTTTTCCTCGGTCATGAGAGCGAGCTTGCGGCGCCCGGTGATTTCAAGACACTGACGATTGGAACGCAGCCCGCGATCATGACGCGCGACGAGCACGGCGACATCCAGGTTTTGATGAACCGATGCATGCATCGCGGCTCGACGGTTTGCCAGCAAGAGCGCGGTAACTCGCCGACCTTCCGCTGCTGGTATCACGGCTGGACCTACAACTCGAAGGGCGAGCTAATCGGCGTGCCTTACGCGGATGGTTACGGCGCCGGGTTCGATCGGCGCAAATTCAGCTTGCTGAAGGCGGCGCGCGTGGAAAAGTATCGCGGTCTCGTGTTTGCGAGCCTGGAGGCTGACGTCGAGCGGCTCACCGAGTACCTAGGCAACGCTAAGTACTACATCGATCTATTCATGGATCTTTCTCCCCTCGGCGAGGTCGAGGCACGCGCCGGTGAACACAAGTACGGCTACGACGGCAACTGGAAGTTCCAGCAGGAGAACGGCGTCGACGGCTATCATCCCAACTTCGTTCATCAGGCTTATTTCGAAGCGCAGGGCAAAGAGCTCGGGCGCAAGGTGATGGGCCTCTTCACCGGCAATTCAGAATGCGACAGCAAGGATCTCGCCAATGGGCACTCGATTCTCGACATGACGATCAAGAATCGTCACGGGACGAGGCCTGTCCGCAACATGCTGCGCGGCTCGACCTCACAATCGAGCGGCGCAGCCTACGTTGCCAGCATGACGCAGCGCTACGGCGAAGCACGGACCGCGGAGATCCTCGGCGCGTCGAACGTCAATCTCGCGATCTTTCCGAACCTGTTGATTATCGGTATCCAGTTGCGCAAGACGATACCTGTCAGCGTCACTCGAACGGCGGTGCATCTTCTGCCGACGACGCTGAAAGGTGTGCCCGACGAAATCAACGTCGCGCGGCTGCGGGCACATGAAAGCTTCTATGGCTCGGCCGGCGGCGGCGCTCCCGATGACGTCGAGATGTTCAATCGATGCAGCGAGGGCCTAAGAGTGAAGGGCGCCGAATGGCTCGAGCTGTCGCGCGGGATCGAGCGCGAGCATCGCGACGAGGAAGGCAACATCGTCGGGCACATCACCGATGAAACGCCGCAACGTGCATTCTATCGCCGATGGCGTGCGCTGATGTGCGACGCGGCCGCGCTGCAACCGGCGAAACCGCTTCGCGCCGTCCCAAGCCTCTGAGCGCAGCGATGCCAATCCTCAGTCGTTCTGACGCGGAAGACGTTCTCTACCGCGAGGCGCGCATCCTCGATGAGCGGCGTTATCGCGACTGGCTTGAG
This sequence comes from Candidatus Binataceae bacterium, assembly GCA_030038355.1. Lineage (GTDB taxonomy): Bacteria > Desulfobacterota > Binatia > Binatales > Binataceae > JASHPB01. The sequence continues at coordinate 22,983 of JASHPB010000107.1, read as the reverse complement.
ATGCTGGCTGACGATGCGACGTATTGGATTCCGTGCAACGGCGAAGGAAGCGATCCCAATCGCGAGATTTCGCTGGTATTCGATGACCTGAAACGGCTCAGAGATCGCGTCGAACGGCTCGAATCGGGATTGGCGCACGCCCAGAGTCCGCCCTCGGCGACCAGGCGCCTGATCTCGAATGTGCACATCGACGATGCGAGCGACAATGCGGCTGCTATCTGGTCTGGCTTCATCCTCTATGAACTGCGGCACGGCAGGGAGCGCGTCTTCGCCGGGCGCTACGAGCATCGTCTGCAACTTGTCGAAGGGCAGTGGAAGATCAGGCGCAAGAAAGTGGTGCTCGTCAACAACGACGAGGTGATCGACAATCTCACCTTCATCGTCTAGGAGTGTGAATTCAGAGGTGCTCTTCGACATCGCTCCTGCCCTCGCCGCTCGCTCCGATTGACTTTGTCGCAATAGCGCCGTTAGGTTCCGAATAGGTCCACCTTCGCTGAGCGCACGAGGTAGAAGCCGATGCTGAACAATTTCACAATCTGCGTGGGTACCGTTGGCGCTGGTGTATGGTTCAGTCCGGATGGCGGCGAGCATTGGCGGCGTAGCCGCATGAAGCTGCCCTTCTACGCCGAGCCGGGCGAAATCCAGATTCGCACGCTCGCAGTTTCTCCTCACAATCCGCACCGTCTGCTCGCCGGCTCGGAGGCTGGCCTCTATCGCAGCGATGATAATGGAGCGAACTGGGAATGGATCGATTCGCCGATGGAAGGGAAGCAAATCTGGTCGGCAACGTTCCATCCTGCCAATCCCGATACGATTCTCGCTGGAACGAAGGAACCAGGCGTCTATCGCAGTACAGATAGCGGCAAGACCTGGCACCGGCTCCAGATACCAATCGCGGAGCGATGCCTTGCCGGCGCGCCGAAGGTAACGAACCTCCTGATCGATCCGCGCGACAAGCGCACGATTTGGGTGGGCGTCGAAATCGACGGTATCTACTGTAGCCGCGACGATGGCGCGACGTGGCATCACTCGAAGATGGGCGACAAGGAACTCAATCAGGATGTGCACGGCCTGGCGCTCGCGACGGGACCCAAGACCAAGGTGCTCGTGACGACGCCCGATGGAATCTGGACCAGCTTCGATGAAGGCGAATCGTGGTCAGTGCACGGCTTCCCGCGCTTCGCCGAGCGCGATGCGATCTCCTACTGCAGGGGAGTCGCGCTCAAGCCCGGTGATCCCGACACGATCTTTGTGGGCAACGGTGATTTCATTCCGGGCAAGCGCGGCGCGATCCAGCGCACGCGCGACGGCGGTACGACCTGGGAGGCATGCCAGCTACCAGTCGAGCCCAACTCAGTTGTGTACTGGTTCGGTACTAACGCGGCGAATCCCGATGTGATCGTCGCCAACAGCCTGCACGGCTACATCTATGTCAGCACCGATGCGGGCGATTCATGGACCAAGCTTCGCCGCGAGTTCGGCGAGATTCGCGCGATCACCTGGGTTCCGAACTAGGGTGTCAGACGCCGACCGTCGTGCCACGATAGTAGTGCCGCAGAATTTCGGCGCAGGTCTTGCCCTGGTTGGCCATGACCGCGGCGCCGATCTGGCATAGGCCGACGCCGTGACCCCATCCGGCGCCGCTCAGGACGAAGCGACTGCCTATCCTATCAACGACGAACGCCGAGCTATATAGATGTGTGCGCGAAAGCGCGCGGCGAATCTCCAACTCCTTGCCCACGATCACGTAGTCGCGATCGCCGGCGATCTTAAGGCGATAGATGCGGCCCGAGGGTCCACGAGCGAGCGGCTCCATCGCGCGGATCGGGCCGAGGTTAACACCTAATCGTGATTCGACCAGGTCGCCAAGCTCCTCCGGCGCGTACTCGACACGCCATCGATAGAAATCCTGCGTCTTCTGATCGAATCCCGGCAGCACGCGCGCCAGCAGTTCGGTGTCGTTGGTGTTGCAGTACGCGGGCGGACTCCATCGCATCCAATCGTGAGCATCTAGCGTTTGCGCATCTGGGGGACCGTCATATGTCGATTCCAGATAAGGAACGCTTTCATCTTCCCACGCGGTCGCGTAGCGCTCCGTGATTCCACCGCAGCACTTGGCGAAGCGGGCGTCGCAGATCGCGCCGTTGTAGCGGAGAAACTGGCCGGTCGTCGCGCGTACTGCTTCAGCCGCCGTCGGAGAAAAGGTTTTCGTGATTCCTTGGTAGCGCTGGCAGTGATCGTCGGCGCATACGTCAAACTCCGCGTGTGCTTCGCGCCCGTACCATCGAACGATCTCATGAGGGTCCGCCGCCGTATTCCGTTTCGTCGCCTGGACTGAGGTCGTCATCGGGAACTTGAGCCAGCTCCGCGAAATCACCGCATGAGCCTTCAGCATCTCGAGCGGACACGAGGCGCTCATTTCGGATGAAATCACGCTGCTGACGTAGTCTTCGAGCGAGACATCGTTGATCACCGTGAGTCCGGACGCGCGCTTGATGATGCGCAATCCGCCGTGGAAAATCTGACGCTCCTTCCGCTCCCAATGAAAGCCGATTCCGATTCTTACGTCGTCCAGCGCGAATAAGCACGAGGCTTCATCGGACGGCGTCAGCGTAACTTCGGACGAAAACGTATGGCGTCCCGGAGCGTAGGCCTTGCCTGTGGAATCGCTGAAGGTCCCCGACAGTTCCACGTCGGCCGCGGAGCACTTTTCGATTAGCCCGACCGATACGTTCAACGCTCGTTCTCCAGCTTGGCCGCGACTTCACGAAACTGATCTTCGGGCAAAGTGACTTCACGAAAAATAGCGGCGATATCCGCGCCATTGATCCTTTCGAAATCGCGTGCCAGCGGCACGACGAAAATGCCGCACAGATCGATCGCAGCCGGACTGACGGTCAGCTCGCCGGTGTGAAAAACATTCGGCCGATGCTTGCCGCGCGGAAAGAGATACGTGACCCACTCATCTTTATCGTGAAAGGCGGCGATATTGATCATGGGCTCTGCGCGCCCACCAGTGGTTGCAGCCAGCAGCTCGATCGCGCGCTCGATCCGATCGATGATTGCCGATCGGCCGCGACCGCGAAGTATGAAGACGTTTCGTCCGTAGTCGGGCAACGTGATGCCGTTGGCGCACTGCGTGTCTTTTTCGATCGGAAGCAGATTTCGTAGGCCCGCCTGGAAGTGCAGATGGTCAGGCGCCGAAGCGCCGCATTCCGGACCATTATAGATGACGAAGTACCCGGGTAGCGCAGTCGCGAGATCGAGCATGCGGCCGAGGTTGCCCGCGATACGCTGATCGCGATGCTCGCAGTAAGTGATAGTCAGATGGCGATCGATGATTGGAAAAGGATTGCAGTAGATCGTCAGGTCGTCGCCGAACGGAAGGCCTTCCTCTTCAGCCGGAAGGTTCGCCGCGCAGAGAAAGCAGGGCCGTCGTGCAATCGATTCGCGATCGACGGCCGCGGTCGTGCTGCCGACGCGATGAGGTATGTGGCGGACCAAGACTTCGTACCGATCGATTCGCACGGGCCGCGTTTCAGCACGCGCAAGACCCTCGACCCCCTTCGCGAGCAGCGGCCAAGCGCGCAGCTGACGCTCAAAGAGCGCCTCGAGCTTCTCGATCATCTCCCTTTGCGAGCCTCGATTTCGAGCGTCCTTAGCCAGTCCTTGTAGTGATCGTAACGATTCGCGACCTCGTGCGGCAGAACGCTATCGCTGTTTCCCTCCCATCGGCGGCACAGATATACGGAGTCGTAGATGCGCCCGATTTCATACTCGCGGCTGACGCGCAGAGCCACCGCATAATCCTCGCCGTAACTGACGTTGGGAAAACCGATGCGACGCAGAATCGAGGTGTTAAACGCTCGCGGCGCGCCAAGGCCGTTGATGCGCAGCGCGTTGTTGCGTCCATTGTCGCGCGTCCATTCACGATGGTCGATAAGGCCCGGCCGGATTTCCTTCAGCGAAAAATCGACCATCGTGTAAGAGCCAATGACCATGGCATATGGTCCGGCTTCGAGCTCCCCAACGATCCGCGCAAGCACGCCGTCGTTGGCGTACAGGTCATCTGAATCGAGCTGGACCGCATGCTCGCCGCAGTCCTTCGAGTAGATCGCCTCGTTCCAACATCCACCGATACCGAGGTCGTTGCGCCCGGGGATGATGTGCACGACGCGAGGATCGCCGATGCCGCGCAGGAGTTCGGTCGTGCGATCCGTAGAATGATTGTCAACGACGATCACATTGAAATCGAAGTGGGCGCGCTGGGCGAGCGCGCTCCTGACCGCATCTAGAATTGTGCGCTCGCGATTGCGCACCGGGATGACGACGCTAGCCTTGACCGGAAATGATTCTGGCGAGGTGGGGACCTGCGCGAAGCGCGGCTCGAGCCACGCGCCGATGCGCTTCAGGTGCGCGGTCGCGATCCGCTCCATCTCGATCTGATACTCGCGGTTTCGCGGATCGAGGTAGTCGAATTGCTTCTCGGCGCTCGGGCGAGCGTCAACTCTTGATGAGGTGCTCAAGGGCTCGGGGATGCGCACGATCGGGTGAGTTTCCGAGATTTTTAGCCGCAAATCGTAGAATCCGCCCCATTTTCCGATGGTCTCGATGCGCACGTTCTTGGCGGCTTCTGCCGACACGGCGATCACCGGACCAAAGTCGAAGCCGTCGCGGATGCTCCCGGTTTGATAGTCGATCCGCGGCTTGCCAGTCGAGTCGGAATAGACCCAGCCGGCGCCCGTCTCGCGAAACACCTGCGCCATCCGCTCGAACATCCGCGGCCCCGGCTCGATGCTGACGCGCGGATCGCCGATGAACAGCAGGTCGGAATCGGCGGCGTCGATTGCCGCCTGGATGCTGGCCGACGAGTAATCGCGTGGATAGACGAGCTTCATCGCGTTATCATTGCGGCCGCATTATGATTACGCCGGCCATCCTGTTTGCCGTCAGGAATTCGTTCAAATCCTGCTCCACCACGCGTTTCGCGCAGCGCGAGGCGTGACGCATGACTACCGACCCGTCGTCGCGCACGATGATGCCACAATGAAAGACGTCGAGATTCTTCTTCGTGGATGCGAAGAAAATCACGTCGCCCGTTTGCAAGTGCGATTCGAGCCGCGGCGCCGCAAGCTTCGGTATGCATCTGATCCGCACGTTCACGGCCGGAAGTCCCGCCACGACCTTAAGAATGCGTTCGCGCGTGATCGTCGGAAACGATCGCGTCGAGAGAGGGCGCAAGATCTCTTCGCGGATGTTGTTGCGAATCCAGCTCGTCGTGTAGTGATTGCGTCGATTCCACTCGACTCGGCCATTTTCGTAGCGGATTTTTCTCAGCTGCGCAGAGAAGTCATCGGTGCTTCGCGCGCGAGCCAGCGCGATGATAGTTTCGATAAACGTGACGCAGTCGAAGCCGTCGAGTGAGGCGGTGAACACCTCGGGTGTGTCCGCGGAGCCGAGCAGCGGATTCGGGGTATATGGATTTCCGATCAAGCAGCGCGATAGAGCTTCGATTCTTTCGCCGATTGAGTCCAGATCTTTGGTCTTCGAGATGAGTTGCTCCACGCGCCGCCGATTGAGGCCTCGAGGCTGGAGCTGCTTCATCGAAGCATTATCGTAGCATGCGTATCGAGGCGAAACGTCATTCTCCAGGTGGCTCGATGACGAGCGTGAATCCCGCGGCATCGTGGAAATCTGGCCTCTCGCCGCGATGACGCAGCGCCCAGTAAGAGAACCCGTCGTTCGCCTCGATCACGGCGAAGAGCCCGATGCGAAGCGGCTCGGTCGCGTGCTTCGCTGAGAGCCGGTCAAGCCGCACGAGCGCGTCCAGGTCGAGGCGCGCATCGACTGAGCGTAGCGCGATCTCCGGGCGCATCGACTCGTCGCCCATCGGCGCTCCGTCGCGATAGCCGCGCATCGCGTAGACGGTCCACTCGCCAGACGGCGCGAAATTGAACTCGTAATACGAAGGCTGACCTTCTAGCGCGACCAACGCCTCGAAACATGTATGCCGCCAAAGCTCGACGCCGATTCGCGGCGCGCAGGGCGAAGGGACGATTATTCGACCGATGTCTCCATCGACGCGGTAGGTCAGCTTCAGTTCGGTCCCAAGCAGCCTTCGTGCGAGCACCTGGATCGAGCGGACCGCATCCGAACGCGTAGACGGATGAGGTGTGAGGGCGATCCCGTTCTTACTCATCTTTGATGCGCGAATATGATTCGCGCGCCGCAGTAGGCCGGGGCCAGCTACAACATCCGCGGCGGCTTCATATCCGTGCCGAGCGCCGCCTTGAACGACTTCGCGAGCTTCTCCACTGTCCACGGGCCGTCGCCCATCAGCACGCGTTCCGGCGCGATGTGGGAGTAACGCGTCACGCGGTAGCCCATCGCGCCGATGGCTTGGCCGTTGACGTATTGCGCCTCGTCGCTCGCGAGGAAGACCACGACGGGCGCAACGTTGGCCGGATCGAGAATCGAATTCGCCGCTTCGTTGCTCGGCCGGAAATTTCCACCGGGTGCGCGGGTCTCCGGAATCGAATCGGTCATGCGCGTCGATGCGCCCGGCATGATCGCGTTGACCGTGATGTTGTACTTGGCGAGCGCGACGGCGCTGCTGTAAGTCAGGCCGAGGATTCCGGCCTTCGCGGCAGCATAGTTGGGCTGGCCGGGAGCGCCCAGCGCGGCGCCCGACGAGAAGTTGATAATCCTGCCGGCTTTGCGCTCGCGCATGTGCGCCGACGCCGGGCGAATCGTGCAGTAGTGGCCTTTCAGGTGGACGCGAATCACCTCGTCCCACTCTTCCTCACTCATGTTGAAGATCATCCGGTCGCGGAGAATTCCGGCGACGTTGACGAGGATGTCGAGCTTGCCGAACTCGCGAATCGCGTGATCGACGACGCTCTGACCGCCCACGACGGTCCCGATGTCTGATCCATCGGCCACTGCGGCGCCGCCGCTCGCTTTGATCCCGGCTGCGACTTCGTTGGCCGGCGTCGATGGTTCCTTCTTGCCGTCGACCGTGACGCCCAGATCATTGACTACGACAGCTGCGCCGTGCGTCGCCATCGCCTTCGCCACCGCGCGGCCGATTCCACGCCCAGCGCCGGTTACCACTGCTACTTTGCCGTCGAGGATTGCCATTTTTTTCCGACTCCTATCGCGGGTCTCGACAAATGGTTCTTCGAGAACTACGTTTCGACTCCCCTACTAGCGCAAAGCGGATCAAAACGCACATTGATCGCCTAGTCGGGCGTTCGCGTAAGCACTCGGAGCAACATCGCAGCAGGGCTGATTGCGATGGACTATCAGCTTGACGCCGTTGCCAAATTGACAACCTCTGAGCACCAAAAACTGCCGACTATTAGAATTTAGCATTATATGGCGTTATATGATGTATCTCCGAGTCAGATGTCAGGCATTTGGGTGCGCGCAGCGCATCAACAACTAATTTGAGAGGCAATTCGTATGCGTTAAACCACCGTGCTTGCCGTGCTCGGTGCCACGATCTTCGTCATAGCGCCGTGCGTGACAGTGACGCGCAGCAAATCTTTCCCAAGAACGCGGTGAAATCTGTCTGCGAGGCACAAAACCCTAATCTGAACCCGATCACTCCCGCTGAGCCCTCGTCAAACCGGGCAACTACGCGGACCGTTATTGACGTCGAATCGTTCGGCAGCGACGCGACCGGCCAGTCCGTTAACGTGCTCGTTGCCTTGTCGAACGGCGTCAGCTTTAGCTCGCCGGCTCTTAGCCTATTCGGGGGACACGAAACCGCCATTAGTTGCCCGTCGATTGCTTCAGCAGTGACACAAGGGAGAAGGAGGTGTCCCGGCGCCGAAGTTCATAACCCTTCGTGAACCTGCAAAGTAGCGGCTCGCCGCTCGCCGTGACTGCGGTCTATACATCGCAAGGGTGCAACTTCTTGGCCAATGCGGATCGCAGCGCTGCGGCGCAATTGCTCTGGGGCCGTATCGAACTCCGTTGTACAGCAGCGGCCCGTATCCACTAACCGGATACCACCGAGCAAACAGCGACTGAGAAAGAGCCTCAGAATCGAGTTTACAAGGGAGCGGAAAAATCCAGTCGCGGTCTGGTCCGCGCTTTTGATTGCGCGTGCGGAGGCCAATCCTCCGCCGCGCATAGTTGGTGAACGGCAAGACGATTGGTAGACAAGTTTCCACTCTATCAAAACGCCATTACTGACCATCCAGCCGTTGGCGTACGTTGCACAAAGCGACGCGGTCGGAGCAGAATCGCGCAGAGGTGAGCGCGATGGACTACCGGCGAATCTCAGCTGACTGCCATATCGATTTAATCTGGCTGCCGCCCGACCTGTTCACTTCTCAGTCCTCCGCCAAATTGAAAGACCGCATGCCCTACGTGATCGACACGAGCAAGGGCAAGATGTGGGTGGCGAAGAACGGAGCGCGCTTCGGCCTGATGAACGGCATGGGTTCGGCGGGCCGCGAGTATATACCTGGCCAAATCCATCGATCGGATCGAATGGCTTCGACGGGGCTCTACGAGGACGGCAAAAAGGGCATCCGGCGGCTCAGCGACCCCGAGCTGCGACTCAAGGACCAGGAGCGCGACGGCGTTCAGGGCGAGGTTCTCTACGGCATCCTCGGCGCGAGCATGCGGCTCAACGACGACGAAGCGGCGACCGAGATGCTCACGATTTACAACGAGTGGCTCGCGGACTTCTGCCGCACTCATCCAGATCGTTACGCGGGTCTGGCTTCGATTCCTGGTCACGATGTCGGCGCCGCAGTGGCCGAGGTAAAGCGCGTCGCGCGCAAGGGCGCGCTGCGTGGAATCGACATCGCGAATCGCCCCGATCTCCAGCCCTTCTGGGATCCGATGTGGGAGCCGCTATGGACGATCGCGGAGGAAGCGCGCTTGCCGGTGCATCTACATACGATCGGCGGCTCGCTGCCCGACTTGAGTAAGCTGCCGCGCAAGACCGGTCGGGCGGCGTTCGCGACGATGATCAGCAGCTTCCAGATGTACATGGCGGTACCGCTGATGGCGATCATCTTCGGCGGCGTGCTCGAGCATCATCCGGGATTCAGGATGGTAATCGGCGAGAGCGGCATCGGATGGCTGCCGTATGTGCTCGACCACATGGACCTCGAATGGGAGGACCAGTTCGCGGACCTTGATCTCAAGATGAAGCCGAGCGAGTACTGGCACCGCCAGTGCTATGCGACGTACCAGACCGATCGCGTCGGCATCAAAATGCTCGACGAGATTGGCGAGGACAACATCATGTGGGGCTCGGACTTCCCGCATCCAGACGGCATTTGGCCCGACTCTGATGAGTACATCCAGCGCGAGCTCGGGCATCTGCCGGCAGCAACGCGTCAGAAGATCGTGTGCACCAACGCGGGGAAACTGTACGGCTTTCTACCGCTGTGAGCCCTTTTTCAGAATCAGGGTTAGATAATCTTTTTCTGGGCCTTTAGCGCCTTCAGCGAGCATCTCCAGAAAGATATCCTGAAGGGAGGACAACCGATGGTAGCCAGAACCGAATCATGCTGGCTGCTCTGAGCTTTTCGTTTGTTCGGACGCCGACCGCCGCGAGTGCTCACACTCCGACCGCCGATGCCGCTGAGCAGGACGGGCTGGGATCGGATAAGCCATTTAGTCGAATCGTTTTCCTAATCGAAACGCCCTCCCGAGGGATTGATTATAGGTGTGATGACTGATGAATGCAGGCAGAAAGCATGCGAGCGTGTTGCTTGATGGGTTGGTGGCGGGGTTGCTCGGGGGCTTGACAGTTGCAGTCTGGTTCCTGATTTTCGACTTTTCCAGCGGACATCCATTTCGGACCCCCGAGATGCTCGATGCTGCTCTGTTGCATGTATCGCCGGCACCGGCCGGTTCGGTGGCCTTGGTATTGCGGTTGGGCGAGTACAGCCTGATTCACTTCGCATGCTTCGGGTTGTTCGGGCTGATCGTCGCTTGGCTGCTAATCGCCGCGCGGCCGACACCCGGCCATATCTTTGGCCTGGTGGCAGTCTTGGCGGTCTTTGAAGTTTTCTTCGTCGCACTGGTGATGCTGCTGCGGCCTGAGCTCCGCCCGTGGATTAAAGGCTTCAATCTGCTAGTCGCAAATCTGCTCGCAACCGCCGTAATGAGCACCTATTTCTTTATTCGTAATCCGGACATCGGCGGCAATTTGCTCGGCTCCCGCTTGAGCGTCGTCAGCGAAGGGATTCTGGCAGGGCTGCTAGGCGGAACGATCGTGGCCATCTGGTTCCTGTTGTTGGACATCAACCTTGGAGAGCCGCTCAGAACATCTGCGGCGCTCGGTGCTGCATTCCTTGGCAACGGGAATCCCAACGAACATCTGACCTTCTTCGCTATGGGCTACACGGTGATGCATTTCGCGGTTTTCATCGTGCTCGGCATCGTGTCGGCCTTTGTCCTTTCAGCTTCACATTCTCAGCCACCATACCGAATAGGACTCGTTCTCCTTTTCGCCGTGCTCGAGATTTTCTTTTTCGGCGTCATGACCATGGTTGACGACTCACTGTTCGACGTTGTCAGTTCAGTACGCGTCACCCTTGGCAATCTCTTTGCGTGCGTGGCAATCGTCGGATTCCTCTATCTGAGACATAGAGGGCTCGATGCCTGGAAGTATTTGCTCCTGAAACGTTCTTCTCCAGGCGGAGGAAATCTCCAGCTCTGAGCGCTTCCGTTAGCCGCGCGTTTCGAGTGGCGCGGTGCGAATCTCAAGCCCGGGGAAGCGGCGGCTTTCGTGATAGACCGAGACAGTTGGAGCCGGAAAACTCAGATCGGCGAAGCAGCCGGCTGAGACGGCTACGGCGCCGGGTATCGTGTCGATCTTCCAAAGTAGAGTGTCTCCGCAGCGTGGGCAGAAGTAATTTCTGATCCGGCCGCCATCGTCGCCGACGCGAACGAATTCGCTTGCCTTGCCATCCAGCGTCACGTCGTGGTCGCGAAACCACGCGCTGAAGCCGAACCCGCTGCCCGTCTTGCGTTTGCATGCGAGGCAGTGACATACCGCGATCCGTGCCGGCTCGCCGGAGCAGGTCGCCGAGAGCTGGCCGCATGAGCATTGCGCTCGACGGCTGGTCATTGTTGTCTCCTACGCGGCATGAACGTCGCACATGGCAAGACTATCAAGAAGCATCACCGCTCCGATGCGCCGAGCTCTCTCGTGTCGCTTAGCCGATTGCTGGAAAGAGCACGCGCCGAGCTCGACGAACCAGGAATCTTCGCCAGATATCGATCCAGGTCCGAGAATAAAACCTCGAGCCGTCGCATCGATTGCAGATCCGCAAGCATCACGCGGCGCTGTTCGAAAGTCCACGATTGCATTCGTGCATAGGAGTTTTCCTCGAGACGCCAGCTGAACTCGTCGATCGGATTCGCCAGCTCCTCACGCGGATGTGCTTGAGCAATTTTTCGAGCCGCGGCGGCGTCAAAGCAATCAGGGCCGTCAAAGAACTCCAGCCAACTCTCGAGTTGCCATTGGGCAGCGTTGAACGCTCGGTCACGCGCGGCTTCCGTCGCCGGGTCTAGTTGAGGTAATCGATTCAGACAACGCGCGCTCGCGATCACGGAAAATCGATTGGCGATGCCGCGAAGCGTACCGGCCGCGTCCACGATAGCATGGCTATTGACCAGGCTTGAGCGGCCTTCGACCTGCGCATCATTCGCCACTTCGAGAATCTCGGCGATCAGGCGCGTCGTTTCGGAGTTTGTTTGCTGGATTTGCTCCTCGGTCTGCGATGATGAGCCTCCAGGTGTGAGCGCCAACGTAGCGCGGATAGCCTTTCGCAGCCTTGGTAGAAGTGAATCCGCGGCGTATTCGGGGGCGAGAATAAAGAATACGAGGGCCACGACAAAGCACCCGAGCAAGATGCCCCAGATACGCCAGAGCGGTTCGTAAATATCGACCGCAGGACTTAGACCTGCGACCACGATTGCGAAGGTCGTACCGAGTTGAGTTCCGGCGTAGGAGAGACGTCCGCTGGTGAGCGATGAGTACGCCGATAAGTAGAAGACTACAAATAGCACCAGCATATACACTGGCAGCGTTTCAAAATTGGGAGAAACGATTATGATCGCGAGAAGTGCCACCGCACCACCGATTAGCGCGCCGATAATGCGAAGAATCATCTTATTCAGCGCCGCGCCGTAGGTTGGAAGCGCCGTTATGACTACCGTAATCAGGATCGTAGAAAGTTCGACCCGATGGGTAGTAAGGCCAATCACATAGCCGATCACCACGCACAAACCGACTTTCAAAGCGTAGCGGATGATCGCAGGTTCGCTAAAGGCGGGGAACGGCTCGGTGCTATTATTGGTCACCGCTAATGTCGACGGCTCTATGGGCTCGAGAAAGCGCTCAATACGCGCATGCAGTGCCACGAGCGAGTCCAAAAAGGCTGCAAAATTCGCGATCTCCGCGGAGAGCGCAGTCGTTAGGTAAGTCGGCCTCGCCTCCAAGGCGCGGGCATTGAGAATATCAAGTGCCGATTTGGCCTGTCCTAGTGATGCGAGACTAAGCTTGCCCTCACCTGTGCTGATCCCCCGGGGTAGTTCTTGAGCGAGCTCGTCCAAGGCTGCAGCAATAGCGCTAACCGCTGCGCCAAGCTCAAACTGCACCAGGCTCCGAACCTGTCGCGGCACTCTATCAAGTACGGTAACCGTTAGCCGATCCAATTCAATGTCGATTCGCGCAACTCGAGTGATCGCGGCGAGCAGGAGCGCGCGGCGAAAGTTGGATATGCCCTCCGCTGTCGCGTGATCCAAAAGTGCCAGCTGTATTGCTAGATCCGAAGTCGGGGGCGGAAGCGGCGGGCGCAAAGCGGCGTCGCCTTTCAAATAATAGTCTGAGGCCCGACGAAGCCGTGAACTCGTGCGCCTGATAGCTATTGCCAGCGACTCCAGCAGCTTTGCCTCTGAAGGATCGGGCCAAAGCCAGTTATCAAACAAGACGATGACGCCGAAAGCTATCGCGCTCCCGCCAAAGGCGCCAGCCGCGAACCATCCCACCTGCTGCGGCTCATATGCCACAAGATACAGGATGAACAAGCTTGAGACCTGGATCATAACAAGCGCCGCACCAATCCTGTAAATTGTTCCGGCGTAAGTCGAAGTCGAGAAGACGGTGAACAGAAACGCGACATTCAGCCACGGCGCCTCCACTAGCAAACGACCTACTACAACGGACGCGGCAAGAACGACCCCTTGCGCAGTTAAGAGCGCTCCCGCGGTGCGCGAAGACATCATTGGTCCTGCGGCACCCACGAGAACCCACGCGAGGTAAAGACCGAGCTCACTGTAAACGTGACAGGCCGCGACTAGACCGCCACCGATGGCGCCGATGGTAGCCATGCGGCAGGCAGTGCGGATTTTTCGAGAGTTAGGCGCAAGCTCGCGCGCGAGCAACGCCCCAAGCCAATCAAGCCATTCGAAGGGCCGCGGAAAACTCATCTGCCTTATTGGATTCGCCATACTATGATGGCGATAGTCCTCGAATCGTTACGGCTGTCGCGCCCCCTTGGAAGGGGAAATAAGGTTTCTTGCGTTCTACAATGAATAGCACTTGCGGCTAGTCACTGTTGTCTACCCTGCTGCAGCGTGAATGGCGTGAATGTCGAGACGGTCAGTAAATGACTTTCTGCTCCATCAGCGACGCGATCTCAGTGTCGGAGAGGCCGAGCAGGCCGCCGAAGACTTCGCGATTATGCTGACCGAGATCTGGCGGCATCGAGTAGTTGAGCTGCGGGACATTGCTCATCCTGACCGGCATGTTGGGCAGAATACGCTCGCCGACTTCGCGATGGTTGATCTTGCGGAAGAAACCCCACTCCCAGAGATGCGGATCGTCGTGGATCTCGACGCTGTCGAGCACTGGACCCGCTGCGACGCCCACGCTCTGAAGCTTCTTCGCCAGCGCGATATGTTCGTAGCTGCGGGTCCATCGCGCGAGGTGCGCGTCGAGCTCATCAGAATTGTGCCAGCGCGAGTACTGATCGGCGAACTTCGCTTCGCGCGTCCACGCGGGATTTCCCATCGTGCCGCACAGCGCGTCCCACGCTCTATCCGAGCCGACTGCGATCGCGATCCACTTGTCGTCGCCGGCGCACGGATAAGTGTTGTGCGGCGCCATCTTGTCGTCGCGATTGCCGCGCGCGCCGCGGTTGCGGTGATTCATCGCGTAATCCATGTACCACTCGGGCATCTGGCCGATGACGGTCTCGCCCATGCTTGCGTCGATCCACTGACCCTCGCCGGTACGCGCGCGATGCCGGAGCGCCGCGAGGACGTGGAACGTGACGGCGTTGGCGATCGCATAGTCGGGCCACGTACCTCCGGTCTGGCGCGGCGGGCCGCCCGGATAGCCCTGCGCATCAAACATGCCGACGAAGCAGCACGCCATCGGCCCCCATCCGACCCACGACGCCGGCTCGAGCCCGGTTTTACCGAGAAGCGAGACCGAGACCATCACGATGTCGGGCTTCACGGCGCAGACGCGATCATAGGTGATGCCGAGCTTCTTCGCCGCGGGCATCGGGAAGCATTCGATCACGAGATCGCTCTTTCTGATGATGTCGTCGGCGAGCGCCCTGCCCCGCTCGCACGCGAGATTCAGCGTGATCGCCTTCTTGCCGTAGTTGAGCGCGTGGTAGTAGCCGTTGCGGTTCGGTCCCGCAATATGGTCGGCCATGCCGGAGGGATTGATGCGGCCGATATCGACATAAACCTGCGACTCGATCTTGATCACCTCGGCGCCCATCGTCGCGAGCCATTGCGCGATCGCGGGTCCGTTGATGATCCAGCTGAAGTCGGCGACCCTGATTCCTTCGAGCGGAAGTCGGCTCATCGTCATCCCCGTCAGATCAGGCCCGCCGCGCGCATCCCCTCTTGCTCTTCGAGCGAGTAGCCGAGCCGTCCGAGTATTTCCGCGTTGTGCTCGCCGAGCATCGGCGCGCGCGTCGAGGTCGGCGGCGTCGCCGTCATCTGCACCAGGGAGCGCGGATATTCAAGACGACCCGCGATTGGATGATCAATCGCGACGAATGCGTTGCGCGCGCGAAGATGCGGATGCTCCGCCGCCTGCGCCACCGTGAATACCGGACCAATCGTGAGGCCCAGCCGCTGCCCTTCGGTGACGAGATAGTCCAACTCGTACTTTTTCAGCTCGTCACGAATCATCGGGCGGAGCACGTCATCGTTGGCCTGGCGCCCTGCGAGCTTGTCGAAAACCTCGCTCTCCATCGCGGGCGGATTATGCAACAACTTTTTAAGCGCGACCCAATGAGGCTCCGCAGCCCAAAGCGTGTAAACGTAGCCGTCCTTGCAGGCCATCGGCTCGAGACCCACCGCAACGTTGCCGCGAAGGCGGCTGAACGGCAGGCGCACATAGGTATACGCCGCCATCTCGATTTTCGACGTGGTCGCGATCGCCTGCCAGCACGGCGCGTCGATCCACTGGCCGACCCCCGTGGCCTCACGATGGAAGACCGCGAACATCGACGACGCTGCAGCCGCCGTCGCGCCCATCATCTCGGCCTGATGACCAGGAGCGCGCAGTGGATTCTCGCGCTCGGGATCATCGACCATCGTGGGAGTGTTATAGCCGGTGAGGCTCATGGCGAACTCGACGAGATCGGTTCCCTTCCAGTCACGATACGGACCCGTCTGGCCGAAGGGAGTAATGGACGTGAGTATCAGGCGCGGATTGATCGCCTTCAGCGCGTTGAAGCCGAGGCCGATACTGTCGAGGTAGCCCGGCGAATGATTTTCGATCAGCACGTCAGCGTGCGCGACGAGCTTGCGGAACACCTCGGCGCCTGAAGGCGTAGCGGGATCGAGCGTGATGCTCTTCTTACTGGTGTTGAGGTAGAGGAAAGCACCGCTCTTCTCGGGATGCGGGATGTCGCCGGGGAACGGTGGATGCGCGCGCATCTCGTCACCCGCGCCCGGCGGCTCGATCTTGATGACCTCGGCGCCCATGTCGGCGAACATCTTGCCGCACATCGGACCCGAGACCATCTCGGCGAATTCGATCACGATCAGATCTTCGAGGGCTTTGCTGGCCAAGCGCGCACCTCCCCGAGCAGGACGCCGCGACTATAGATCACAACCCGGTAACGCGGGAACTCCGGCGGGCCTGGAAAAATTGCACATACCGATCGGTTTGTGTTTTGCGCGCGCGCGGGTAAATACTGGGCGTAGAGCGGTTCGCCCCTTCAACCCTTAACTGAGGTGCTGATCATGGCGGAATTCGACCTGGTCGTAAAAAACGGCATGGTGGTGGACGGTACCCGTGCGCCACGTTTTCGTAGCGACATCGGAATCAAGCATGGCAGGATCGCAAAGATCGGCCGCATCCAGCCGCATCAGGGCGCGAAAGTAATCGATGCTGACGGGCAAATCGTTGCGCCTGGCTTCATCGATCTGCATACCCACTACGATGCGCAAATCTTCTGGGATCCGTACCTCACGATTTCCGGCTACCACGGCATCACCTCGGTCGTGATCGGCAACTGTGGTTTCGGCTTCGCCCCCGTGCGTCGCAACGATGCCGAACGCTCGATGCTCACCATGGTCCGCACCGAGGCGATTCCGCTCCGCGCGATGCAGGCGGCGATGCCGTTCGACTGGGAGACCTATCCGCAGTTCATGGACAAGCTCGATCGTCTACCCAAAGGCATCAACCTGCTGCCCTACGTGCCGATGAACCCTGTTCTCGGCTACGTCATGGGAATCGAGGAATCGAAGACGGGCCGCATGCCGACCGATGAAGAGCACGCCCACATGCGGCGCATCCTGCACGAGGCGATGGACGCGGGCGCATGCGGATGGTCCGCGCAGCGACTCATCCCAGGCGGACCGAGCGCCGTGCAGCGCGACTTCGATGGCTCGCCGATGAACACCGACGTGATGCACGACGAGACCTGCCTCGAGATGGCGCGCGTACTCGGCGAGCGCGGCGAAGGCTTCCAGGAGCTCACGCTCGCGAGCTGGGATCCGCGCAAGGACGCGGACCACTTCGAGAAGATCGCGGAGATCAGCGGCCGTCCGATTATGTACGAGGCACTGGTCACCAACGATCGCTATCCGCATCGGCATCGCAACACGATGAAGTGGCTCGAGCGATGCCGTCAGAAGGGGCTGCCGGTCTACGGCCAGGGCACAACGACGGACGCCGGCCTCACCTTCACCTTCGAAGACTGGAACCTGTTCGACGATTCCGACGCGTGGCGCGAATGTACGACGGGAACGGTTGCGGAGCGCGCCGAGAAGCTTGGCGATCCGCGCCGCCGCCAAGCGCTCAAGGTGCAGATGCCGCGCGAGAGCCTCATCACCAACTACTTCGACGAGATCATCATTACCGAGTGCCAGAAGGCCGAGAACAAGAAGTTCGAGGGCATGACGCTCCGACTCGCGGCGAAGGAGACGGGCAAGGACGTCGTCGACACGATGCTCGATATCGCGGTCTCCGAAGGACTCAAGACGGAGTTCTTCGCGCCCGCGGTCAATTCATCAGACCTGATGAAGGAGCTGCTCGATTATCCCTACATCACCTTCGGCGTCTCCGACGGCGGCGCGCACACCAAGTTCCTGACCGCGGGGCGCTACCCCACCGAAGGCATCATCCGCTTCGTGCGCGAGAAACAATGGCTCAGCCTCGAAGACATCCACTGGCGCATGTCTGGCCTGCCCGCATTCTGCGCGGGCTTCAAGGATCGCGGCTTTCTGCGCGAGGGGGCTCCGGCCGATATCGTGGTTTACAATCTCGACAAACTGGCGGTGCTGCCGGTCGAGATCGCGCACGATCTTCCGGGCGACGAATGGCGCCGTGTGCAGCGCGCCGAGGGCTATAGCCACGTGATCGTGAATGGCCAGGTCACCTGGGAAGGCGACCGATTCACCGGCGCGACGCCGGGTAAGGTTTTGCGCCACGGAGTGTCGGCCTAGGGCCAAGGTTCGCGAAGCTCTGAAACGACAGCCAACTTGCGTGGCGGATATCCGCGGTGACGCGGCTATCCGCCACGTTTTGCTTTTAGGAGGAAGCGGCAATGAACCGCAGCGAAGAGCTCGAAATGTTCCGCACGGCGCTTCGCATCGCCGATCTTCAGGCTGGCGCGGTAACGCTGCCCCAAGATCGCCAAGTGGTCGTCGGCTCGATGCGCCTGCACTACCTCGATTGGGGTGGCAGTGGCGCACCGATTCTGTTCCTGCACGGCGGAGGTCTCACGGCACACACCTGGGACTGCATGGCCGTTATGCTGCGCGATAGATTCCGCTGCATCGCACTCGATCAGCGCGGGCATGGCGACAGTGAATGGTCGCCCGTGATCGATTATCGAATAGCGTCGCACGTGGGTGATGTTGAGGGCGTCGTCGATGCGCTCAAGCTGGAGCGGCCGATCCTCGTCGGACAATCGATGGGTGGTCTCAACTCGATTGCATACGCGACACGCCACAGCGGTTCGATGGGCGCGATGGTGATCGTCGATGTGGCGACTGAGATCAATCCGGGCGCTGCCGATCGAATCCGTGACTTCGCATCAACTCCCGAGCTCGATTCTCCCGATGCGTTTCTCGAGCGCGCGGTCAAGTTCAATCCCATCCGCGATCCGGCCGTGCTGCGCCGGAGCCTCTACTACAACCTGCGCCAGAGTCCCGCTGGCCGGTGGACCTTCAAGCACGATCAGCGTCGGCGATCCGACGATGCGATGCGCTCGTTCGAAGCCGAACGAATCAAGCTCACGCGCGAGCTCGGCAACATCAAATGTCCGACGCTCATCGTGCGCGGCGCGTTGAGCGACGTGCTGACGGATGAGATCGCGGAGCGGTTCGCGCGATCGCTGCCCAACGGGCGGTGGGTGAAGATCGAAAAGTCGGGGCACAACGTGCAGGGCGACAATCCGCGCGCGCTGCTCGAAGCGATGCATTCGTTCTTTCGTGAGGCCGGCATCAACTGACCATTTCGGGTGGCCGAGACTTGTACATCCGAAACGAATTCGAGTAGCGGGTAGGATCATGAGCGAGCACGGAGCAAAGCCGCGACGGCCGCTGGAGGGCGTACGAATTCTCGACCTCACGTGGCTGCAAGTTGGACCGCAGGCGACGCGCCTGCTGGCAACCTTCGGCGCGCAAGTCATCCGCATCGAATGGCGCGAGCACAAGGCGATCGATTTCATCCGCTACGTTCCGCCGTTCGCGCCCGATCACGCAACTGCGGAAGGCGGAAGAAGCCAGGGCGTCACGCGCGGCCGCGGTATCCGCGGCAACTACAATCGAAGCGCGTATTTCAACAACACTAATCCCGGCAAGTATGGGATCACGCTCAACCTCAATCATCCGAAAGGGCGCGACCTGCTCCGCCGGATGGTGCGCGACGCCAACGCGATCTGCGAGAACTTCAGCCCGGGCCAGATGGACAAGTGGGGACTCGGCTACGAGGACTTGCGCAAGACCAATCCGCGCATCATCTATATGCAGACCACCGGCCTCGGTAAGGCCGGCGTCTACAGAGACTACGTCAGCTACGGTCCTACGGCCCAGGCGCTTTCGGGATTGACCTTTCTCTCCGGGCTGCCCGAGCCGCGGCCGCCCGCGGGCTGGGGTTACTCGTATCTCGATCACTCGCCGGGCTACTTCGGCGCGATCATGCTGATGGCCGCCATTCGCCGCCAGCGCCTCGAAGGTAGCGGATGCTACATCGACATGTCACAGAGCGAGACCGGGCTGATGCTCTCGGGGACGTCCACGCTCGAGCATCAACTGACGGGCAAACCGACCGCGCGCTGTGGAAATCGCATGCCATACCGCGACTGGTCGCCGCACGGCGCTTATCGATGCTCGGGCGAGGACCACTGGATCGCCATCTCAATTCAATCTGACGACCAGTGGCGCGCGCTGGTGGAGGAGATGGACAAGCCCGCGTGGGCACTCGATGCGCGCTTCGCGACGGCCGCCTCGCGCGAGCAACACGAGGATGATCTCGACGCCAAGCTCACCGCATACACGATTGGATGCGACCGCTACCAACTGATGAATCGCCTGCAAGCGCGCGGGATTCCCGCGGGCGTCGTGCAGAAGGCGCCAGATCGATTCGATCGCGATCCGCAGCTCAAGGCGCGCGGCTACTTTGTCGATCTGCCACAGAGCGACATCGGCACGTGGCCGGTCGAAGGATTCCCCGCGAAATTGTCGCGCTCGCCTGCCGACGTCGGCGGACTGACACATCGCGCAGCGCCGAAGCTCGGCGAGGACAACGAGTTGGTGTTCGGCGAGCTCGTGGGCTTGAGCATGGCGGAGATCGCCACGCTCAGAGAGGAAGGCGTCATATGAGCGCCGGCAACCTCAGCGACTCGCTCGCCGGCTTTACGATTCTCGAGATCGGCGAACAGCCTGGAGACTATGCCGCGCTGCTGCTGGCGGGCCTCGGCGCGGAAGTGATCAAGATCGAGCCGCGCGAGGGCACCGAGTCGCGCCGCATCGGACCGTTCGTGTCGGAGTCGCGCGATCGCGAGGAAAGTCTCTTCTTCTGGCGCTACAACCTGAACAAGAAGAGCGCCGTGCTCGACGCAGATGCTCCCAGCTCCGCGTCTACGCTGGCTGCGCTCGCGTCGCGCGCGGATATCGTGCTGCTCTCGGGCGAATATGAAACCGTGAGGCGTCGCCTGCCGCTATGGCAGAAGCTGGCGGCTGAGAATCCCCGTCTCATCGTCTGCACAATCACACCATTCGGCCTCGACGGTCCGTATCGCGAGCTCAAGACCACCGACCTGGTGCAGATGGCGCTCGGCGGAATCATGGCGGTGTGCGGCTATGATCCGGACAAGGAGCACAAGTATGATACGCCACCAATCGCGCCCGCGATGTGGCATTCGTTTCACCTAGGCGGCGAATACGCCGCGATCGCGATCATGGCGGCAATCAACTTCCGCGAGTTGACAGGAGAAGGCCAGTTGATCGATGTGTCGGTGCACGAGGCGGTGAACACCTGCACCGAAATCGCGATTCCCACTTACATCTACAGCGGACAGGTGGTGATGCGGCAGACCGCGCGGCACGCGGCGACGATAATCACGCATGCACGCCTCACCGAGAGCGCCGACGGCGTGTACATGCTCGCGAGTATCAGCCCGTTCGTGCGCGAGCAGCGTGCGCTCACTGAGCTGGCAGACCAGTTGGGAATCGCGCACGTGCTCGGCACTGCGGAGTTCACGCAGCTCGACAAAGATGACGCCGGCGCCGCGGCGCTCTACCGCAACGATATTCTGGTGCAGATTATCGCGGGTCTGAAGGCAGACGATTTGTTCCATCGCGCGCAGTCACTTGGCCTTGCCTGGTCGCCGATTCGCCGGCCCGAGGACAACCTGAACGATCCTCATTTCGCCGCGCGTCACACTTTCGCGGAGATCGAGCATCCTGAAATGGGGCGCACGTTGCGTTATCCGGGCACCGTTGCGAGCGACGGTCACGATCCGCACTTCTCTTACACGCGTCGCGCGCCTCGGCTTGGCGAGCACACCGAGGAAATCTTGCGACGAGCCGGGGTGACGCAGCGCGAGAAGAACCTGTAACGAAACAAAGCTGCGGCTGCCGCGCCGCCGAGGAGCATGGCGATGAAGATCAGTGGAGCTGTTTTCGTTCAGAACTTTCACGAACAACAACCCGACCACGAGGTGTTTCTCGAGGATCTCCGGCTCGCGGAGCAGTTCGAGCCGCTCGGCTTCGATTCGATCTGGAGCGTCGAACATCACTTCTCGCCGTACACCATGGTCCCCGACGTGTTGCAGTTCCTGACCTATCTTTGCGGGCACACGAAACGGATCGGCCTCGGCACGATGGTCGTGGTGCTGCCGTGGCACGATCCAGTCCGCGTCGCCGAGCAGATCTCGATGCTCGATATCATGGCGAACGGACGTCCGCTGACCCTCGGCTTCGGCCGCGGCGCAGGACGGATCGAATTCGATGGCTTTCGCGTGCCGATGAGCGAGGCGCGCGAGCGCTTCGCCGAGGCAGCCGAGATTATCAAGCTCGCGCTTTCGCAGAAGCGGTTTTCGTTCAACGGCAAGTTCTTCCAGATTCCGGAGATGAGCATCCGCCCGCAGCCAATCGACAAGGATCTGGTTAACCGCATGTACGGAGCGATCGTGTCGCCGGAGACTGGCGACATCATGGCCAAGGCTGGGATGGGCATGCTCGTGATTCCGCAGAAGCCCTGGGAAGAGCATCGCAAGGACTACGATGCTTTCGTCGCGTCATGCGCGCGCGCGGGATTCAAGGCCAAGGCGCCCATCGCAGGATGCTGGGTTTACTGCGCGAAGAGCGAGCGCGAGGCGATGGAAGCCGGCCGCAAGTGGTCCAAGAACTACGCCGAGAGTGCGCTCAATCATTACGAGTATCACGAGCCGGAGCATTTCAAGGCGGCGAAGGGCTACGAGTACCACGCGCAGATGGCGCAGGTGGTGAAGTCTGCCGGCGGCTTCCCCGAGATGTTCGCGGACACGCAGGTGATCGGCACGCCAGAGCGATGCATCGAGGTGCTGCGCAACGTTCAGAACATCCTCGGCGCGTCGGAGTTCGTTGGTGTCTTCAAGTTCGGTGGGATGCCCTATGAAGAAGCCGAGCGGAGCCTCAAGCTGTTTGCGGCGGAAGTGATGCCGGTGATCAAGGCTCAAGGGCACGATGAATCGCGCAGCGCAGCCGCAGGTTCGTAAAGTACAGACCTTGCATTCGAGCTCGTCTCAATGCCGGCGCGAGCCAACGCTCGCGCCGTTTTTTTGGTGGCACTTCCACCTTCTTCATCGCGTAGCTGATTCGCCCGTTCGTCGTGACCTTTCGCGGCATGCGAGGATCTCGCCAAACGCGAGCAGCTCTGCGAGTTACCGCGTGTGGCTCGCGTTCGGCCTCGCCCTGCTGCTTATCCCGATCAACACCGCCTCGTATATTGGCATTCCCGAAGAGAAGGGCGGTCAG
>JASHPB010000013.1 GCA_030038355.1 Candidatus Binataceae bacterium | reverse complement strand
CACGGCTTGACCGTGTGTTGATCGGTCGAAACTACATCACTCAGATGGGAGCCCATCAGCGAGCGCAGGTGGCTTGCGACGACTTCGTCGGCGATGCGATCGCTCAAGGCTGGCTGCAGCAGCATCGGTACAAAGAGAATCAGCAATATCGCCGCGAACGCGAGCGGCGCAACCGCGCCCGGATGCGGCGGACGCTCCGCTCGCGCCGGACCTTGGGCTCGCGTGCGATCGCGCGGCGCACGCGATGCTCGGGTCCTTTCGGCGAGGTGAAATGGAACTCGCCGCTTTCTTCGCCGCGAGTGCAGCGCACGCTTCGCCTCGAGTTCGCGCGCGCAGCAGCCGGCGCATCCCTCGATGTCCTGAGCGCTCTCAGGTAGGCTTGCTGCACCAGGTCCTGCGCGTCCTGATCATTCTTTACGAGCCAGCGCGCGAGGTTGTAGGCGGAGTCGGGTGGGGCAGAAAAGTCTGCTCGAATCCACGTCGTGTCGGGCTTCCGGCAACCGTCGTCTTTGCGCCTCGACCCGGTGCTGCTCGATACCAGGTCTGGCGCGGTCGCGATCTTATTCCCGCCGGCTCTGGTGGCTCAACGGCTAGCGGTCCGCGAGTTTGTTATCGGCGCCTGATCTGTGCGAAAAGACCCTCAAGACGAATCTTGACACCCGCCAACGGTTCAGGATTCCGCGCCCATTGCTTTCGAGTCTCCGCGTGCACAAGCCAAAAAAAGTCTCGCCCTCTCTGATCGATCGTAAGACACGCCCAGGGCGCCCACCCTCCAATGGCAGGCCGCGCCGGCGCCGCCGTCCCGAGGATGCCGAGCTCGAAATTCTCGAGGCGGCAGAGGCGTTTCTTCGCGAGCGACCGTTCCACGAGATGACCATCGACGAGTTGATGACCAGGACCGGGCTTTCGAGGCCATCCTTCTACGAATATTTCCGTGATCGTCACGATCTGATCCTCAAACTGGTCGAGCGCCTGAACCGCATGATCGACGACGTCGCCGAGCGGTGGAAGACGACAAAGGGCGATCCGCGCGCTGAATTGCGGCGTGGCTTCACTGGTCTCATAGACATCTATCGTGAACATGGTCATCTGCTCCGCGCGCTGGCCGCCGCGGCGCCGCAGGATCGCGAGGTAGCTGAAGCTTACGAGAGGCTGTTGGCCGCTCAGTCTGAGGGGACTGCCCGGCGCATCCGGGCCGACGTCAAGAGCCGCCGCACCAAGCCGCTCAACGTTGAGGGAACCGCGCGCGCTCTGGTCGTCATGAACGCGCAATATCTGGCAGATAGTTTCCGAAGCGATCGACACGCCGATACTCGTGTCGCCACCGAGGTATTGACTGCGATCTGGATGCGCGTGCTCTATGGCACGCCGAGGTGATAACGAAGGATTGCACAACCTGGGCAGGTATCGATCATGAACGACTATCTATATGAGGCGGCGCGCCGCCTGGTCGCGTTCGATACGGTCAGCTCCAGGAGCGACTCCGAGGCGATCGAATACCTCGCGGCCGAACTAGGCGCGCGCGGCTTTCGCATCGCAGTCGAGCCCGCCGAACTGCTCGGCGTCGCGCAATCAAACCTTGTCGCATGGCTTGGGCCGCCGCGCCCCGACGGACTTATCATCTCCGCGCACATCGATACCGTTCCCTTCGAGGGTCAGCCCGGATGGACTCGCGAGCCGCTGAAGCTCGACCTGGCTGGCGACCTGATCTTCGGTCGCGGCACATCCGACATGAAGGGATTTATCGCCGAGTGCCTCGACGCGATGCGTACCTTCGATACGGCGAAGCTCGCGCGCCCGCTAGTGTTCGTGTTCACCGCCAGCGAGGAAGTTGGATGCCTCGGCGCGAAGACCGTCGCCCCCGCGCTCAAGCGGATCCTCGGCGAAACGCCAGTGCCACGCCTTGCCTGGATCGGCGAGCCCACCTCGTACACGATTTGTCACGCGCACAAGAGCATCGTGCATTTCGATGTCGTCGTGCGCGGACGCGGCGGCCATAGTGGCGCGCCGGCGCGAGGCGTCAACGCCATCGCGGTGATGGGCCGCGTCATCGACGCGATCGGCCGCATCCAGGAAGAGCATCGCAACCAACCGGATGCCGCCTTCGATACGATTTTCCCCGGCTCCCCGTATGACGTGCTCAACTTCGGCACTGTGAGCGGCGGCCTCGCGCTTAACATGATAGCCGAGGAAGCCACGCTCAGGGTGAGTTACCGTTCGCTGCCCGACGCCGATCCTCTGGCGCTCTATCGCGAGATCACACGGCGTCTGCAAGCGCTCGATCGCCACGACTTCGCGTCGCGCGAGCACGAGGCCTCAATCGAAGTCGGCGATGCGATGATCGTGCCGCCACTCAACTCTGCGCGCGGCACCGCGCTCGAGCGCGTGCTGTTCGATGTGACCGGCGCGCGCGATTCGGGCGGCGCGCTCTTCGGCACCGACGGCGGATGGTTTTCCGGCGCCGGAATTACCTCGCTGATCTGCGGTCCGGGCGACCTCGAGCAGGCACATCAGCCCAACGAATGTATCCGGCGCGAAGCGTTCGAGGTCGGCGTCAGTGTAGTCGCGAAAGTGATCGAACGTATGTGCTGCGGGCCGGT
>JASHPB010000106.1 GCA_030038355.1 Candidatus Binataceae bacterium | reverse complement strand
GTCGTGAACTACAGTTTCAGGTAAACCGATTTCACCTGTGTGAACAGATCGATTGCATACTTGCCATTCTCTCGGCCAAAACCGGACTGCTTGTAGCCGCCAAACGGCATACTCGAATCACCGGCGCCGTAACAATTGATCCACACTGTACCTGCCTTGAGCGCGCGCGCAATCTTGTGGGCGCGGCTGATGTCGCGTGTCCACACCGCGGCCGCCAGCCCATAGGTGGTGTCGTTAGCCTGGAAGACGGCGTCCGATTCATCCTTGAAAGGAATCGCGGCCGCCACTGGGCCAAAGATTTCCTCGCGCGCGATGCGCATGTTGTTGGTCACGCCGGTAAAGAGCGTCGGCTTCACGAAGTATCCCTTCCCTTCCGTCGCACCACCGCCCATTTTGATCCTGGCGCCCTCTTGCTGCCCGACATTTAGATAGTCGTTCACGCGGTCGAATTGCTCGCGCGAAACCAGCGGCCCCAGGCGGGTCTTCGGATCGAGTGGATTGCCGACGGTCATCCGCTCGCTCGCCTTGGCAAACTGATCCACGAATTTGTCGTACATTTCGTGCTGCACGAAAATCCGCGTGCCGGCGACGCACACCTGTCCGGAATTGAAGAACACGCCGTTCATCGCCGTGGGAATAGCCTGCTCGAGATCCGCATCCGGCAGGATAACGTTCGGCGATTTGCCGCCGAGCTCGAGCGACACGCGCTTTAAGTTCCCGGCCGACGCCTGCAGGATCATCTTGCCGACCTCGGTCGAACCAGTGAAGCTTACCTTGTCGATATCGGGATGTTCAGAGATCGAGCTGCCCGCACCCGGACCGAATCCGGTCACGATGTTGACCACTCCCTCGGGCAATCCTGCCTCCTGGATCAGCTCGCCGAGGCGCAGCGCCGTGAGGGGTGTCTGCTCCGCTGGCTTCAGTACGACGCTGTTGCCGCAGGCGAGCGCAGGAGCGATCTTTTGCGACGCCATCATCAGCGGGAAGTTCCAGGGTGTGATCAGACCACATACGCCAATCGGTTCCCGCAGCGTGTAGTTGAACATAGAGGGGTCGGAGGGGTTGGTTTCTCCGTAGATCTTGCTCGCCCATCCCGCGAAATACTGGAAAAGTCGCACCGAGCCCGGGATGTCGATCGTGCGGGCCTGCGACAGCGGTTTTCCGTTGTCCAGCGATTCCAGCTCCGCCAGCTCATCGGCATGGGCTTCGATCAGGTCCGCTATCTTCAGCAGGTAGCGGGTGCGCGCGTGCGGATTCATACCCGCCCAGCGGTTGTCCTCGAAAGCCTTGCGCGCCGCCTTCACCGCTTCGTCGACGTCAGCCTTGTCACCTTCGGCGACGAGAGCGAGAACCTCTTCGTTGGCCGGGTTGATGGTCTCGAAGGTCTTGCCCGATTTGGCAGGAACCCATTTGCCACCGATCAGCAATTTGGTCGGGCCTCGTCTGAGAAATTCCAACGCGGCCGTGGACTTCGCTCCCTGGGCCGCGATTTCAACCGATGGTGTTGCGCTCATCTTTGATTTCCTCCGGTGTTAGTCAGGTACTCTAGAGTTTCGCGTAAACGGATTTGATCTGCGTGTAGAGCTCGATCGAATGCTTGCCCAGCTCGCGGCCGATGCCGGATTGCTTGTACCCGCCGAACGGCGAGATCGGATCGATGTTGTTGTAGCAGTTGATCCAGACGGTGCCGGCCTTCAATGCCCGCGCGATGCGATGGGCGCGGCTGATGTCCTGCGTCCAGACGGCAGCGGCGAGGCCGTAGGTCGTATCGTTGCCCTGCAGGACTGCGTCGTTTTCGTCCTTGAATGGTATTACCGAGGCGACGGGGCCGAAGATTTCCTCGCGCGCGATCTTCATATTGTTCCGCACGTCCGTGAAGATCGTAGGATCAACGAAGAATCCTTTGCCGGTACGCGCTTCGCCGCCGAGTGCCGGTTTGGCGCCCTCTTTCTTGCCGATATCAAGGTAGCCTTTGACCCGGTTGAACTGTTCCTTTGATACCAGCGGACCAACTGTCGTGCTGGCGTCGAGCGGGTCGCCCGCCTTTACGTTCGAGGCGTAGCGGGTCAGGTGCTCGACGAAGCGATCGTGGAAGTCGCTCTGCACGAATACTCGAGTGCCCGCACAACAGACCTGACCCGAGAGCATGCAGAAGCCGAAAAGCGACGTCGGAACCGCGTTTTCGAGATCGGCGTCAGGGAAAATCACGTTTGGAGACTTGCCGCCTAGTTCGAGCGACACGCGCTTCAGGTTCCCCGCCGAGGCCTGCAGAATCAGCTTGCCGACTTCGGTCGATCCCGTGAACGCGACCTTGTCGATGTCGGGATGCGATGCGATTGCGGCGCCCGCGGTCTCGCCGTAGCCGGTGATGATATTGACGACGCCCGGAGGAAGGTCGACTTCCTGCAGCAGTTCGCCGATGCGGAGGGCGGTGAGCGGAGTCTGCTCAGCGGGCTTCAGAATCGAGACGTTTCCGCACGCGAGCGCGGGCGCGATCTTCCACGCGAGCATAGCGATCGGTCCGTTCCAGGGAATGATCTGCCCGCACACACCCACCGGCTCGCGGAGGGTGTAATTGAACATCGAAGGATCGGACGGGTTGGTCTCGCCGTAAATCTTGGTGGCCCATCCCGCGTAGTAGCGGAAGGTATCGGCCGCTCCCGAAGCCATTCCGCGCGCGAGCGAGATCGCCATCCCGTTGTTGAGCGTCTCGAGAATCGCCAGCTCGTCAGCGTGCTGCTCGAGCAGGTCCGCGATTTTGAGAAGGTAGCGGGCCCGCTGATGCGGCCCGAGCTTCGACCACGGACCTTCTTCGTACGCCTTGCGCGCGATTTTGACGGCCTCGTCAACGTCCGCCTTGTCACCCTCAGGAACGAGAGCCAGGACTTCTTCGTTGGCGGGGTTGATGGTCTCGAAGTGTTTGCCCGACTTGGCCGGCACCCATTTGCCGCCGATCAACAGGTTCTTCGGGCGTTTGAGAAAGTCGAGCACCGCGCTGGATGTCACGCCGTGCGCGGCGCGTTCAATTGACGGGACTGCTGCTGCCATTTCAGAATCTCCTTTCTAAAGATTTTCTCATCTCGTCATATGGCGGACGGCCCAGGTGCTGCGCTCTTCGAGGACCGTCAGGTTGCGCGCTATAATAGTTGTCAAAACGCTTCTATAATGGCATAGCGTCTTAAGTTTGAGCTGGTCAAATGGAATCTGGCCACGAGGAACATCGCCGAGTGAGGCGCCAATGGCAGAAGACAACCAGGCAGATAGTTCCGCTTCGTTCAGGGTGATCGGCACGCGGCCCATCCGTCACGATGGGATCGACAAGGTCACCGGACGCGCCAAGTACGGCGCTGACTACTCCTTCCCGGGCATGCTTCACGGGAAAGTGCTGCGGAGTCCCCACGCTCACGCGCGAATCAAATCCATCAACACCGCCAAGGCCGCGAGCCTGCCGGGCGTTGCCGCGGTAATCACGGGCGCCGACCTGCCCACTATTGCGAGCCGCACCGAGAATCTGGGCGAAGGCGTAGTGAACTCGCGCTACATCTCGCTCAACGTACTGGCGCGCGACAAGGTACTCTACGACGGCCACGCGATCGCCGCCGTCGCCGCCTCAAACATTCACATCGCCGATGAAGCTCTGAAATTGATCGAAGTCGACTACGAGGTGCTCCCGAGTGCGATGACCGTCGACGCCGCGATGAAACCGGCCGCGCCGATAATTCTCGAAGAGCTGAGGAACAAAGAAGAAGGTCCGGACAAGGAAACAAACGTCGCCAACCATATCCGCTTCACGCGCGGAGAACTCGCCGAGGGCTTCGCCACCGCCGACTTCGTCGTCGAGCAGGCATTCACGACAGCGATGGTGCATCAGGGGTACATCGAACCGCACAACGCCGTCGGCATTTATAGCAACAACGGCTTCGCGACGATCTACTGTTCGACGCAGGGCACCTTCGCGGTGCGATCGCTGACCTCACAGGTCCTGCAGATTCCTGAGGGACAAATCAAGGTGGTTCCCGCCGAAATCGGCGGCGGCTTCGGCGGCAAGCTCGGAATCTATCTCGAGCCGCTCGCCGTGCTGCTTTCGAAGAAGACCGGGCGGCCGGTGAAGATGGTGATGACCCGGGCCGAAGTTCTGCGCGCGACAGGACCAACCTCGGGCTCGAAGATACGCTGCAAGATGGGCGCAACGCGCGACGGCAAACTCGTCGCCGCCGAAATCTGGATGGCTTACGAAGCGGGCGCCTTCCCGGGTTCGCCGGTAGGCGCGGGCGCGATGACGATCATCGCCTCGTACCAGATTCCAAATTTTGTGATCGATGCCTACGACGTGATCGTCAACCGTCCTAAGACCGCGGCTTACCGCGCTCCGGGCGCGAGCAATGCCGCGTTCGCATCCGAGACCGTGATCGACGCGCTGGCGGGCCTGTGCCGCATCGACCCGATCGACTTCCGGATCATGAACGCGGTGCGGGAAGGGAGCGCGCAATCGGCCGGACCGCCGTTCAAGCGAATCGGCTACTTTGAAACTCTCGAGGCCATCAAGAACTCAGCGCATAACAAATCGAAGCTCGAAGGTTTGTTCCGTGGACGTGGCGTTGCGTCAGGGTTCTGGTTCAACGCCGGGTTGCAATCATCCGCAGTGGTCAATCTTCATGTCGATGGCACTGCGAGTGTGATGACCGGCTCGGTCGATATCGGCGGCTCGCGCGCCTCGATGGCGATAATCACGGCCGAAGTATTGGGCATCGATGTAACCACCGTGAGGCCCCTGGTGGGCGATACCGACAGTATCGGTCATACCGACGTCACTGGAGGAAGCCGGACCACGCTCGCAAGCGGGCAGGCCGTTTACGAAGCGGCGCACGACGTCCTCCGTCAACTCAAAGAGCGTGCGGCGCGGCTCTGGGAGAAGAAGCCCGACGAGATCAAATTCGCTGATGGCGTGTTCAGCAGCGCCGACGAAAAGATTTCGCCGCTCTCGGTCAAGCAACTCTGCCGGCAGCTTGCTAAAACCGGCGGCCCGGTTACGGGGAAAGCCACCATCAATGCACGCAACGCGGCGCCGGCGTTTGCCTGCACAATGGTGGACGTCGAAGTCGATCCCGATACCGGCAAGGTCAGGGTCCTGCGATGCACAATTGCGCAGGACGCCGGACGCGCAATTCATCCGAGCTATGTTGAAGGCCAGATGCAGGGCGGCACTGCGCAGGGCATCGGATGGGCGCTGAACGAGGAATACGTTTACGACCGCGATGGCAGGCTTCGCAACACGGGTCTGCTCGACTATCGAATGCCGACCTGCCTCGACCTCCCGCTCATCGAAACGGTGATCGTCGAGGTCCCGAATCCTGCACATCCGCTCGGAATTCGCGGCGTGGGCGAAGTCTCGATAGTGCCTCCGCCGGCGGCGGTCGCAAATGCGATATACAACGCGATTGGCGTGCGGATGACTGAGTTGCCGATGTCCCCGCCGCGCCTTTTGAAAGCGATCCTTAAGCGGCGACACGCGGAAGCGGAGATGACGAACGCTGCCGCAGATTGAACAGCATCGCGCTTGCGCATATGGCGGGTGCGAGCATCCTGCATAACGACTGCGATGTGAGGCAAAACTCCTGTGCCCAAAGAAACAATCGACACAAAGAGACTAGTAGCTCTTTCGCTTTCGCCGAGAAACATGCCGGAAGGTTTCAGGCCGCCGGAACCCGCGTGGGCGTCCAGCTTTGCCGACCAACAGTCGCCAATCGTGATGGCCTATTTTGGCGCGCAGTTCCACGATGGTTTCCATGGACGGCTTGTTCCTCCGGTGCAGGCGTTCTTCGAGAGTGTGGATGCGCCAGCCAACTTCGAAAACGCCAGGTACGCCGATCGCCTCGGGTGCACCAACCTGATTACCGCGGCGTATTGGACCGA
>JASHPB010000105.1 GCA_030038355.1 Candidatus Binataceae bacterium | reverse complement strand
ACAAAGCTATCCTCGCCTTCGCCGCGGTTTTGGGTCGGAGCCCGTTCGGCAAGATTGCGCTGCACCATCGGCATCTGAGGCGAGCCGCTTTCGTCGCTCCTGTTCAGCGCCGTTCTCAACCATTGGTCGCCGCGCCGATCGAAAATCCGTCGCCGGGCTGGCATGAGATGACCTTTTACAGCGGTGCTGGGCGCCATTCGATGCGCCGGCAAGGAAAAAGAAACGGGCGCGATGCCGCGATCACTCGCGATACCGCGCCCGTTCGAATCAAGCGATGCTCAGACGCTCAGACGATAAAGCTCCGCTACGTTGTCGTGCAGGATGTACTCCCGCTCGGTCTCCGACAGGTTGGCGGTCTGTTTCTTCAACACGTCCTGCGACCACGGCCAGGTCGAGTCGCTATGAGGGAAATCGCTCGCCCACATCAGCCGATGAACGTTGCAAAGATCCTTCAGCTGGAACGCGATGTAGTCGTCCTGGAAGGTTGTGTAAACATTCTCGCGGAAATACTCGCTCGGCATCTTGCTGAGCTGCGTACCGGTCAGCCAGTAGCGATGCCGGTCGTAGGCGTGATCCATGCGATACATATAATGAGGTACCCAGCCCGCGTCGGCCTCGACGCACACCACCTTGAGCTTCGGATGCCGTTCGAACACGCCGCCGAAGATAAACGTGCCGATGATGTCCTGGCATCCGCGGATGATTGACATGAACGAATTCAGCTTCGGTCCGCGGGTCTGGAAGTTGTCGGTGCTGCTGGTGAGGATATGGAAGCTGAGCGGCAGCCCGAGATCGATCGCCGCCTCGTAGAAGGGATCGTAGATCGCGTGGTCGTAGTCTTCGAGCTTCGGATTGCCCGGCATCATAACGCCCTTCAGTCCGAGCTCTTTGATCTTGCGCAGATCCTCGATTCCTTCCTCGACCGAGCGCATCGCGGTCTGACCCGTGCCGATGAGCCGGTCCGGATGGCGATCGCAGAATTCCGCGATCCAGAGGTTGTAGGCGTCGAAGCAAGCCTTCTTGTAGTCGAAGTCGCGATGGTTGCAGAGGATCATGCCGACCGTCGGGTAGATGACCTCGGCGAACACGCCGTCGCGATCCTGGTCTGCGAGCCGCGCCTCGGGATCCCATCCGCCCTTGTGCAGCTCCTCCCATCGTGCGCCCGTGGTGCGAAGCTCGCTCGCATCCTTGCCCGCGGCAGCGGCCAGCGCAACGTTCACCGGGCGCGGAAAATCCTTGACCATGAAAACATCGCCCAGTTTTTCGTCGCGGATCATTTGAGGTGCCGAGTCCTTGTACTTGTGGTCGATGCGATCCACGTACGTCTCAGGCGGCTCGGTGATATGTGAATCAGCGGAAATGATGTGCTTGCGCATCGCTTGCTCCTCGATTGGCCTCGCGTCGTCGCGAGCGCCTGACCGGAAATGGCGAATGGTTCGAAAACTCTAATACTAAACGATAGCAGAAATCACAACGCAGAGGCGGCAGAGCGCGACTGACTATTCACCGCCGTTCATTGCAGTGGTTGCTTCGCGGACCTCTGCGTCGGCAAAATCGCACATGGCCAGCAGCGTGCAGCGCGCCTTTGACCTTGCCGCGGGTGATTACGATCGAGCGCGGCGCCGCCTCGTTCCCGGCTTCGACGATTTCTACCGCACGGCGATCGACTCGATTCCGTTCGAACGCGAAGACGAGGTCGAGGTGCTCGATCTCGGCGCCGGCACGGGCCTGCTCTCCGCGTTCGTCGCTTACAACTTTCCGCGTGCGCGGATCACGATGCTCGACGTTTCGGACGAGATGCTGGCGCAGGCGCGCAAACGCTTCGAACTTGGCGGCGATCGCTTTCGATTCGTAGTTAGTGACTACGCCGACGTGCCGCTCGATGGTTCATATGACGCGGTCGTGTCCGCACTCTCGATTCATCATCTTGCGGATGCGCGGAAGGCGGTGCTCTTCGGCCGCATCCACGGAGTGCTGAAGGAGAGCGGCGTGTTCGTCAACGCAGATCAGTTCCGCGCGATGACCACCGAGCTGGAGCGATTGCATCACGGGCGATGGCTCGCGCGCGTGCGCGAGCTCGGCGTCGGCGAGAACGACCTTGCGCCCGCGCTCGAGCGGATGAAGCTCGATCGCACGGCAACGCTCGATGATCAGCTGCGATGGATGCGCGAGGCCGGATTCCGCGACATTGACTGCGCCTATCAGAACCTGATCTTCACCGTCTATTCGGGACGAAAGTAACGGCTAACTCGCGCCGCTCAGGAAGGCGACGGCGTGGCTCGCTGCCGCGAGATAAACGGGCTTCGCGTTCAGCGCGTGCTCGCGCACGCACGCCTCGCTGAATTTGATCGCATGCTCATCGCCGCAGGCGATCGCAGCATCGAACAGATCGTCGATTGCGCGGTCGCCATCCAGAAGCGACTCGTTCGTCAAGGGCGGCGCTCCGAACATCGAGTACATCGCGGCGCAGGTCTGCCACATGTATCGCAGCGCAAGGTCCGTGGTAGCGCGGCTCACGCGCGGCGCGATCAGCCGTAGCGCAGACGGTCCGGTCACGCCGTGAACGAAGACAATCGTGGTGAAGAAGTTACGCGCGCTCGCAAGATAGACGTGCGCGAACATTTCCGTCAGATCGGAAATGAACGCCGACGCATCGTCGCCCGGCGCCGCGAGGTTGACCGTGCGCTCAAAATCGGGGAATTCGGCCAGCGCGTCGAGTCCCGTCGTGATGAGCGCGAGGTTGCGCTTTCTGAGTTCGCGCGGAGCTATCGCAACGCGCGCGAGGGCTGCAGAAGCCATAGCTGGAGCGGCGGGGCGCAGCGAGCCCGGCAACACCTGGTAACGCGCCGCGAGATACGCGAGGCCGTCGGCCAGCTCGTCGAGCCGCTGAGGCGTCTCGCCATGCTCGATGCCCCGCACCGCGTGGCCGACGCGGATCGCGCCATGCGTCGCGGCGGCTGCGATTCCCGGCGCGAGGCGCCTCATCCAATCGTTGAGTACTTGGGTCCACGGCCGCTCTCGCAATTCGTTCGCAAAGAACACGCTCCAATCGGCAAAGCGATCGCCGTCGCCGAGAGCGTGACGCCATTCTTCAGCACGGAGGCGACCGCGAGCCGCGGGCCGAGGCTCGAGCTTGTCCGAATACTTCCGCGCCCATGAGACGACCGCGTCCGCGCGGCCCATTGCACAGAGCGCTTCCGAAACCATGGGGCCGTGATTCGAGAGTCCGCCGCCCCACTCGCAAGCGGCGGGACCAACCATCGAAAGCGCCTCGTCGAGGATATCGTACTTGACCGAGGTCATTGGGTGGCCGCCTCGTCATCTTCGAAGATGTGCTCGCCGCGGCTCAACTTGAGAGCGATTTGATAAGTCTGGCGCTGAGCGCGCGCGGTCGGCGAATGCGCCGCGAGGTACCTGGCAGTCGCGATCAGAACGTCGCTCGCGGCGTGCGTCCCTGCGAGCATCGAATGCTGCCGGAAGGCCGCTTCGATGTTCTGGATGGTATGAAAGTCGCGGTCCTCCCGGAGCATCGCACCGCCGAGCGCCGCGAGCAGCGCCTCGGGCTTACCGTCCGCAGACAGATAAGCAGCGACCGTGGTCGCGGTCTGGTCCACCTGCTGCTGACGATCGAGAATCGCAGGCAGCTCGTTGAGCAGCCCGGCCGAGTCGATGGCACGCCCGTTGCTCTGTCGGAGCCGCGCCGGCGGCACGTTGAGGAATCGCGTGAGGTAAACGCTCATTGCGGCGTCGAATGCGCCACGAATTAAATCCGCCGATGGCGTGCGCACCAAGGCTTGGTGCACGGCGTTCGAGAAGGTGAAACTGTGATGCGCAGTGTCCCAGTCGCCGAATTCGTTGCTGAGCGCGAAGCGCCCAATTCGGAGTGCCGCAGCGTAAGCTACCGTGGCGCCGAGTTCGGCGGGTGAGCATCCGTCGCCGAGTGCGGCGAGCATCGCATCGGCGATCGCCTGGGGATCTTCGCCGAGCACAACGTTGGCGAGCTCATCCGGTCGATTCCAGCTTTGGCGAGCGCCACGACCCGCTTGCAGAGCCGCTGGCAGCGATTCGAAGGCGCGCTCCAGAATTTCAATGAGATCGATCGGACTACGCCACGAGTTCGATTCTTCCATCCGATCGCCGCTCGCGTAGCTCGAGGCGAGGCTCGCGAGCGCCTGCTCGGCGAATTCCCACCCGGCGTGATCGAGAGCCTCGAAGGCCTTGTTGGTGAAGTCGAGCACATGCCCGATGGTGAGATAGCGATGGTCGGTCGCTGCGCCGAACATCATGTCGGCGACCTCTCGCCGCGACGCTCGCTGGCGAACCGCACTCACGACACATCGCTCGGCCCCTTCGCTGTCGCGCACTTCGACGAACGAGCGGAACCATCGCTTGAGCGTCGCCATATCGCCGCTTGGTCCGGGCAGCGGCCGCACCGCGAACAGTGGAGCCTGACCCGCGCAGTCTGCGGCGACTGCACTCAATCCGTGATAAAGCGCGCGCGGGCGATCGTCGGCGGCGAGGTGCGGCAGCAGGTTCATCATACAGGTCAGGATCGTGAGCCCGCTGCCCCATCCGGCGCGCCGGTTGCGCGTGCCGAATTCGAGACCGATCTTGAAGGTCTCGCGCGCGCCGCCATCGGTCTGCATCAGGCCAATCACCGATTTGCCGATCACGAGTGGAATGTCGCGCTCGAGACCGACGCGAAGCCGCTCGACACGCCGCCGATTCGGGTCGCCGTGCTCCGCGACATCGATCCAGACTGCGCCGTCGCGAACCTCGACTGGGAACACGCCAACATCGTCGGCCCACTGATCGAAGGTGCCGCCGCTCTTCAGATCGAAGCGCGCGTGATGCCAGTGGCAGGTGAGGATGCAATCCTTGACGCTGCCGCGATCGAGCGGGAAGCCCATGTGCGGGCACCGATTGTCCACGGCGAAGATTCCGACGATGGTTTGAAAGACGGCGATCACGCGTCCTTCGAGCGTGACCGTGCGGCAGCCCATCTCGGGCAACTCGCTCAAGGGGAATGCGCGAACGAAACGGGCTTCGGTTGCGTGCTCTCGATCCATCGCGGTGCCCTCCAGTCGAAATCTGATATGTAAAGTACTCGCTTTATTAACTAAGTCAAGCCGCACCTTTGCTTACCCGTCGGCGCTTGTTACGATCCGCTTATGACTGATGAGGTGAAGGCGGAAGAGGGCGTGCTCTACCAGCTCAAGACGCGCGGCCCGCAGACTGCGGCGCAGGTCGCAAAGCGTCTCGGCGTCACGCCGATGGCCGTGCGGCAGCATCTGTATCGCCTCGCCGACGCGGGCGAG
Source organism: Candidatus Binataceae bacterium (assembly GCA_030038355.1). Lineage (GTDB taxonomy): Bacteria > Desulfobacterota > Binatia > Binatales > Binataceae > JASHPB01. The sequence continues at coordinate 21,214 of JASHPB010000105.1, read as the reverse complement.
GTCGCATTTACCGATGAGCGGCGGAAAGTCGGCCGGCCGGCACGCATCTGGCGCTTGACGGAGGCAGCAACTTCACGATTTCCCAATTCGCATGGCGATCTCACGATCGAAATTATCAGCGCGGTGAGAAGCGCGTTCGGCGAAGCCGGGATGGAGCGGCTTCTGGCTGAGCGCACGCGCCGCCAGCTCGACGACTATCGGAAACGACTCCGCGGCGCTGGTAAATCGCTCGCCGCGCGCGTGCAGGTTCTCGCCGCCATCAGGCGCGAGCAAGGTTACATGGCGGAGTGTTGGAAGACTTTAGACGGCGCGATGCTGCTCGCCGAGAATCACTGTCCTATCTGCGCGGCAGCCGCGACCTGCCAGGGCCTGTGCCGCGAGGAGTTGAATCTCTTTCGCGAAGTGCTCGGCCCGCGCACCAGGATCGAGCGGATCGACCATATCCTCACGGGGGCGCGCCGCTGTGCGTATCGAATCGAGTCGGCGCCCGCCGGAAAGAGCGGATAACGCGCCATTTGGTCAGCCTCGGGTCCACGCCATTTCCCGCCGGATCCGAAAAGTTAGCGAGCTCTTGCTGCGGCCGGCCCTGCAGCGTCCCGCGCGCCGCCACCGCGCGCCGTCCGATCGCCGACTCCATGTCAGTGACCTTGACATCCAGCTGAAGCGGGGTCCAGTGTCGCGAGTAGTCTCGCGAGATCGCGCGCTGTCTAGCCGGCATCGATCTTCATAATCCAGATGGTGTGGTCGGCGGCTCTGAGCTGCGCCCACTCGTTTCTTGCTTCACCAGCTCAAAGCCGATGCCTCGACATAGAAGCGCACCGCGCGAGCGACAAGGTCAAGCTCGATACAAAGATCGAAGTTCATCGGCCTTCATCACCCTTGGTGCAAGGCGCCTCCATACTGAACGCGACCTTAAAGTCCTCGCTCGCGAAAGGATAGACGTGCACCATCCAGCCGAAGATCTGCTCGTGAAAGTTGCCGCCGGCCTCCGCGCCTGACGCCGCATCCGCGATTCGTCCCCCTTAAAACCAAAGCGCGGGTCTGCGAGGTAACCGAACCGCACCCGCGTTTGCGAGTTGGTGCTGCCGAAGTCGCGGGCCAATGGCCGCGTGTGTACTTCGCCGTTGAACACGTCCTGTTCGGTGACGCCGGCGGGCAGACAGATGTTGGTATGCGTGTGCCAACGTACCAGTCCGAGCGGGATCAATTTGTCGAGCTGCTCGGGAGTATCGCTCGGCGGCGCGTCGTACATCGCGCCCACCAGTCTCCATCCGCCGAAGGTTTTCTTCTCGTAGAGGAGAGAGCCAGGCTCGGCGAGATCGAAATCGCCCGCGTATTTCGACGCGCTGCGCTCGCGGCTCGCGAAGTGATACACGTCCTGCGCGATGCTCGGCAAGTAAGGAACGTAGCCGGCCGCGATGGCGAGCTTGTAGTCCTCGTACTTGGCGAGCTTTTCGCGCATCATGCGGAAGATTTCCTCGCCGCGCCGCGGTGTCGGCGGGCGTCGTGGGCCGCAGTTCGGTCATCGTCATGTGCGGCGTCATTTTCATGTGCGCGCCCATCCCGCCCATCGAGCTCGAGCTCGAGCTGAAGTTGTCGCCGCCCATGTCCATTCCTTCCATGTGGGCGTGGGCCGATGCCAGGAATAGGAACGCCACAAACCCAACCATCACGGCGAGTCAGCGAGAAAGGAAAGCGAGCCCTCACCTGCCTGACGGATCAAGGACGCCCCAAGGCGCCCGAGTTAATCGCGGATCGCCGCCGATATACCGCTACCGCGTAGGCAAAAAATGCGACGGGAAAAAATCACCGCGCGCGCACCGGGGTCGCATTTCCTCGAACGAACGGTTTGTAGAAACGCCTCGCTCTCAGATAGTTTGGGCGCCGGATACAGCGACATTTTCTATTCGGCCAAATGACCTTTCCCCAACGGAGAGTGACCGTTGGCGAACCAGCGGGAAGTAAATCGCGATGGACAAACAAATCGCGCTCGACATCTATAAAAAGATCATCCTGAGCCGCCGGCTCGAGGAACGGGTCGCCGAACTTATCAAGGCGGGCCAGGTCGGCGGCTTCATGCATCCCGGCGTCGGCCAGGAAGCGCTCCAGTGCGCGGCGATCGCGGCGCTGCGAAAGGATGACTACCTTCTTTATGCCCATCGCGGCGTCGCCTACTGGGTCGCGCGCGGAATTCCGCTCGACAAGGTCCTCTGCGATCTCGCGTGCAAGGAAGGCGGCACCAATCACGGCAAGGGCGGCGTGATGCGCGTCGTTTACCCGGAGCTCGGCGTGCTCGGCGAGAGCGGCACGCTCGGCGGATGCTTCCCGATCGCGTCGGGCGCTGGACTCTCGATCAAGGTGAAGGGCGAGGATCGCGTCGTGCTCTGCTTCTTCGGCGATGGCACGTCGAATCGCGGAACGTTCCACGAGAGCGCGAATTTCTGCGCGGTGCGCAAGCTGCCGGTCGTCTTTCTTTGCGAGAATAACGGTTGGGCAGTCTCGATGCCCACGGAGCGTTCCACCGCCGTGAAAGATATCGCGGACCGCGCCAAGGGCTACGCCATGCCCGGCGAGGTCGTCGACGGCAACGACGTCGAGCAGGTTTACAAGGCCGTGAGCGAAGCGATCGCGCGGGCGCGGCACGGAGCGGGTCCGTCGCTGGTCGAGGCGAAGACCTACAGGCTCTGGGGCCACTGGATCGGCGACCCCGATTCGTACCGCTCACGCGAGGAAGTCGAGAAGCAATGGCGACGTGATCCGATTCCTATCTACGAGAAAAAACTTGGCGACGAAAAGATTCTGACCGAGGCGATCAAGCAAGAAGTCGAGGCCGACGCGCGCGCGCAGATCGATCGCGCCGTCGAGTTCATGCAAAAGCAGCCGTTCCCCAAACCCGAGAGCGCGCTCGAAGACCTTTACGCCTGAGCGGGAGCGATGACGATGCGGACCATAAGCTACGCGCAGGCAATCAAGGAAGCGATCGAAGAGGAGATGCGCCGCGACCCGACGGTGATCCTCTACGGCGAAGACGTCGCGAATTTCGGCGGGATCTTCAGAATCACCTCGGGCCTCAAGGAGCAGTTCGGCGAGCAGCGCGTGTTCGACACGCCGATCTCGGAGAACGCGTTCGTCGGCGCCGGCGTGGGCGCGGCGCTCACCGGGCTGCGCCCGATTGTCGAATTGCAGTTCGCGGACTTTCTCTTCACTGCCGGCGATGAGATCGTGTTGAAGGCCGGGATGTGGCGATATGGGCACGGCGGCGCATACCAGGTGCCGCTCGTCGTGCGATGCCCCTCCGGAGCGGCGGGAGTGGGGCCAGAGCACGGACAATGCCCGGAGTCATTCTTTATGCACGCGCCGGGACTTCGAATTGTTTGTCCGGCAACGGCGGCCGATGCCAAGGGGCTATTGAAGAGCGCGATCCGCGACAACAATCCAGTCCTCTATTTCGAACACAAGTTGCTCTACGCAACCAAGGGCGAGGTGCCCGAGGGCGCCGACTACCTGGTGCCGCTGGGCAAGGCGTCCGTGCGCCGCCAGGGCGACGCGCTCACGCTGGTTGCGATCTCCGCAATGGTGCCGAAGGCGATGGCGGCGGCCGAGCGCCTCGCCAGCGAGGGACATCATATAGAGGTGATCGATCCGCGCTCACTGAATCCGTTTGACCGTCCCGCGATTATCGAATCGGTCAAGAAGACCGGCAAGATCGTCGTCGCCGAGGAAAGCTACAAGACGCTTGGCGTCGGTGCGGAAATCGGCGCGATGCTGATGGAGCAGGCGCTCGAGTATCTCGACCGGCCGCTGAAGCGCGTCGCGATTCCCGATGTTCCGATTCCAACATCGCCGGTGCTCGAGAAATTTGTCATTCCAAGCGAGGAAAGTATCTACGCGGCGTGCCGCGAACTGCTGAACTGAAAGCGGCGGCGCGCCGGGTCTCTACTCAATGCCGTTTGTTATCCAGATGCCGAAGCTCGGCCACACGATGACCGAGGGAACCGTCCTCAAGTGGCACAAGCATGAGGGCGAAGCGGTCCGCGAGGGCGAATCGATCCTGACGGTCGAGACCGACAAGGCAGAGGTCGAGGTTGAGTCGCCAACTGCCGGTATGCTCGCGCGGCGAATCGCCGACGAGGGCGAAGTGGTCGCGGTGGGCGGGCCGCTCGGCGAGATTCAGCGCGACGGCGAATCTGCCGTGGTGTCCGCGCCGCGGGCAACAACCGCGACTGCAAGTAACGACGCAGCCGTGCCGCGGAGGACGGCGACTTCACCGCTTGCGTCCGCCCCGGCTCCCCGAGCGCGCGTGCTCGCCTCGCCGCGCGCGAAGCGGCTGGCCGCGGAGCGCGGCGTGGACCTCGCGCGCATCGCCGGCAGCGGCGACGGCGGCATGGTCACCGAGGACGACGTGCGGGCGTTCGCCGCGAGCGGCGAACGCCCGCACGCCGTGTCGGCGGCGGCGGCGACGACGACGATGCCGGGAGCCTCCGCGCCGGTTGCGTCGTTGCCGCCGAGTGACGCTGTCCCCGCGCATCGCGAGAAGCTGACGCGCATCCAGCAGGCTGGCGCGCGGAACCTCGCGAAGAGCTGGAGCGAGGTTCCGCACTTCGTCCAGATGGTTCGCGTCGATATGAGCCGCGCGCTCGACGCGCGCCGCTCTCTCAGCGCGGCAGGCACGAGGGTTAGCGTCACCGACATCATTCTCATGGCGACGGTGCTCGCGTTGAAGGAGAACCCGCGCATCAACGCGAGCTATTCGGACGGCGAACTGCTGATTTACGACCGCATCAATCTTGGCGTCGCCGTCGATACGCCCGATGGCCTGCTCGTGCCCGTGGTCCACCATGCGGACGCGCTCGATCTTGCGAGCCTGAGCGCTCGCCTCGCGGCGCTGGCCGAGCGGGCTCGCAACCGGCAACTGAAGCCGACCGACCTCGAGCTGGCGACCTTCACCGTTTCCAATCTTGGTGCATACGGTGTCGAGAACGGTACTCCCGTCATCTTCGCGCCGCAGGCGGCGCTGATGTTCGTCGGCTCGATTCATGATGAAGTGCTGGCGGTCGAGGGCAGGGCGGAGGTGCGACCCGCGATGCAGATCGCGATTGCCTATGACCATCGCGCGATCGACGGCGCGATCGCGTCACGCTTCACGACCAAAGTTGAAGCGATACTTGAAGCGGCGGATTTCCTCGGCGTGGCAACCGCTGCTGGAGCGGTTGCCTACCAACGCCATCGCGACGTGACGATCGATGCGGTTGGCGATACGATGCGCACGCAGGTTAACTACCTCGGTCGCCAGTGGTCGCTCGATGGCGAGGACGCCGTCGGCCCGGATCCGGTGTCGTCGTTTCTCGGCGCGCTCGGCTCGTGCCTGCTGATGTCGCTCAGAGTTGCCGCGCGCGCGCGCAAGATCGAGGTTGGCCGCGCCTCGGTTCACGCGGTTGCCAACGCGAAAGGCCATGTGAAGGAAATTAAAGTTGAACTTAAGGTTGAAACTCCTGCCGACGACGAGCGGCTGCATCGCCTGGTCGAGGTCGCCGAGCGTGGCTGCCACGTCCGCAATCTCGTGCGCGAGGATGTGAAGGTGGCGCTCGAAGTGAGCCGATTCTGAACCGCCAAGGACGGTTGATGGGTCAAATCAATCTCTACCAGTATCCAATCTCGCCGTTCACCGAGAAGGTGCGGCGCGTGCTGACCTTCAAGAAGCTCAAGTGGAATCCGATCGATTGCCACTACGAGGACAAGACGAATCTGCTCGCTGTCACCAAGGGCGCATGGACCCGAGTGCCCGTGCTCGAGTGGGACGGCGAAGTCGTTTACAATTCCGCCGATATCATCAGATGGCTCGATCGCAGGGTTGCAGCACCGCGGGTGATTCCCGATAACGCGCGCGGCCTCTGCGAGATTATCGATAACTGGGCCGACAACACGTTGTTCATGCCGATCCTGATGCTCACCATTCCTGACCTGCTCGACACCGCGGGTGATCCGAAGCTCAAGGCGAATCGCGAGAAACTCATTGGCATGACGACCGAGCGGATGCGCGAAGGCGCGCCGGCGCATCGCCAGGCGCTCACCGGCTTCTGCCGCATGATCGACGAGCAGGTCGCGACTCAGGATTATTTGCTCGGCGGGGGGTTCACGATGGCCGACGCGTCGCTCTACCATCCGTTTTTCTTTCTGGCCCTCAACCCCAACAATTTTGCTATCACGGACGGGTTCAAGAATCTTCGCCGCTGGTACGAACGAATCCGCGACCTGGCCTGATCAAGGAGGAATCCGCAAATGGCTCGCAAACTCGCAATCGGCGTCAACTGGCAGGGGCGGCTCGATTACAAAGGTCTGATCGAGCGCGCGAAGATCGCTGACGAGGCCGGTATCCACTCAATCTGGGTCGCCGAGGCGTGGGGCCGCGACGCCTTCACTCTGCTGACTCTTCTCGCCGAGCACACCAGGAAGGTGCAGCTCGCCACCTCAATCGTGAATATCTATTCGCGCTCGCCCGCGGCGCTGGCGCAGCACTTCGGCACGCTCGACGAGCTGAGCGACGGCCGCGTGATCATCGGACTCGGCACCAGCGGCCCGCAGGTGATCGAGCACTTCCACGGCATCCAGTTCAACCCGCCGCTCACGCGCCTCAAGGAGTACGTCGAGATCATCAACATGCTGATGGCCGGGACGCCGCTCAACTTCCAGGGCAAGCTGTTCAAGCTCGGCCGCGGCTTCACGCTGCGCTTCGAGCCGGTACGCAAGCACATTCCGATTTGGATCGCATCGCTCAACAAACTCAGCGTCGAATTCACCGCGCGCAGGGCCGACGGATGGCTGCCCGTGATGATTCCGCTTTCTGGCTTGAAGCGCGCCATCGATGAGTTCCGCGCGGTCGCCACTGCCGCCGGTCGTAGCGCGCGCGAGGTCGCGGTCAAATCCCCCGGCAACGTCACGGTCACCGACAATCTAGATCGCGCCAAGGCGGGCCACGCCGGAACGGTCGCGTTCTATGCGGCGCGGATGGGCACCTTCTATTCCGAGCAGCTCACGCGCTTCGGCTTCGGCGACAATGTCAACCAGATCAAGGAAGCCTGGAACTCGGGTGGCGCGAAGGCGGGCACGGCGGCGGTTTCCGAGAAGCTGATGTCGGAGCTTGGATATATCGGCGGCGTCGATGGCGCCCTCGAGCGCCTCAAGGCTCAGGAAGCGGCCGGGGTCGATCTGCATCCGGTCGAAATCGATGCGCCCGACGCGGCGTCCTACGAGAAAATCGTTGCCAAGCTCATAGGCTAAATGCGCTTTGACGCGAGAGCGAAAACGAACTAATCGAGAAATTGGACGCGTGAACTAGCAAGCGCGCCGTCCCAAGAGATAGCGACCCCAGCCGGGGAGCGATCGAGCAAGGAGGATCGAGGCAATGAAAGCAGCAGTTTTCGAAGCGACCAAGAAGCCGCTCGTCGTCAAGAACGTTCCGGATCCGGAGTGCCCGCCGAGCGGCGCGATCATCAAGACGATGGCCAACGGTATCTGCCGTTCGGACTGGCACGCCTGGTCGGGAGATTGGAGCTGGATGGGCCTCGCCGCGCAGCAGGGCGCGATCCTGGGTCATGAGTTCTGCGGCGTGGTCGAAGAAGTGGGCAAGGAAATCAAGAATTTCAAGCCAGGCGATCGGGTCGTCGTGCCGTTCAGCCAAGGCGATGGCACCTGCGAGTACTGCCGCAACGGCCAGTCCAACGTATGCCTCACTCCGCTGCTGCCCGGCTTTTCCTATCCGGGAGGATTTGGCAGCCACGTGGCGGTGCCGTTTGCCGATTTGAACCTCGTGAGCCTCCCGGCGAGTATCGACTTCGTCGAGGCCGCATCGATGGGATGCCGCTTCATGACGTCGTTCCACGGTGTCGTCGATCGCGCGCAGGTGAAGCCTGGTGAGTGGGTGGCGGTTTATGGATGCGGCGGGATAGGGCTGGCGGCGATCAACGTCGCGAACGCCATGGGAGCCAACGTGATCGGAATCGATCTCGATTCGGCGAAACTCGAGTTGGCCAAGGGTATGGGCGCGCAGCACGTGATTAACGCCAAGAGCACTGAGCCGATTGGCGCCGTGCTTGATATTACCAAAGGCGGCGCACACGTTTCGGTCGATGCGCTCGGTATCGCGACCACCTGTCGTAACGCGATCATGAGTCTCCGCAAGCAGGGACGGCATCTGCAGATCGGTCTGACCACTTCCGCCGAGAAGGGCGAGATTCCGCTGCCGATCGATCGCATGGTCACGATGGAGTTGCAGGTGATCGCGACGCTCGGGATGCAGGCGTCGCACTATCCTCAGATGCTCGCGATGGTCGAGTCGAAGCGCTGCTCGCCGAAATCAATGGTGACTGGCACGGTCGGCCTCGACGGTATCACCAAGATCTTCCAGGAGATGGACACCTATCAGAACGTCGGCACCACGGTGATCAACAATTACAACTGAGGCGCCGCTCGGTTAGACCCGAAATCAGGAAATGGGGTCCCGACGGGGACCCCATTTCATCGCACGGGACCCGGTTCATGAAACGCATCGCATGCTTGATGGTCGCCGCACTCATTCTGACTTTTGCGCCGCGCGCGATGGCTCAGGGAACCAGCGCCGGTGCTCCGATCAACGTCGCAGTCGGCGGTTTCCCGAACGACCAGGGGCGCCTCGCCTGCGCACTCTATAACGGCCCGGACGGGTTCCCACGAGATCGGAACAAGGCGATACAGCACTCGACCGGCAAGATCTCCCAGGGGCGCGCCACTTGCGTGTTCAACAACGTGCCGACGGGTACTTACGCAATCGCCTTTTTTCACGACGCTAAGATGACCGGCAAGATGGCGAAGAACATGCTCGGCATCCCGCAGGAAGGCTACGGCTTTTCCAACGATGCCAAGCCGAGTGCAATGAGTCCGCCTAGCTTCAGCGATGCGGCCTTTCAGCACGACGGCAACACGCCGACGACGCTGAAGTTGATCCTGCAGAAATTCTAGGACACGAGGCAGGCAGCATGTTGCGTTGCATCGATCGTTGGGATCGAATTTTATGAAAACCATGTCGCTGAAAACCGTTGCTGCGTTATTGGTTAGTGCGGTGGCGCTGGCAGCGATGTTCTTCACCTCGCCGGCGCTGGCCCAGGCTCCGAGTGCGAACGTCAACGCCCCCATCATGATTGTGATCTCGGGATTCCCTGACAATGTCGGCCGCGCATCCTGCGGGCTGTACAACCAGGCCGATGGCTGGGCGACAGACAAAAACGTTTTCAGGAATGCCACCGCGCCCATTTTGGGCTCGACGGCGACCTGTACCTTCAAGAACGTGCCGAGCGGCACGTACGGGGTCGCCTTTTTTCACGACCGCAACATGAACAACAAGATGCCTAAAAACTTCCTCGGCATCCCGCAGGCGGGCTACGGATTTTCCAACGATGCAAAGCCGCGCGGTTTCGGTCCACCCTCGTTCACGGATGCGTCGTTTCTGCACAGCGGATCGCAGCCGACCACAGTCAACGCTCGGCTCCAGCGGTGGACCTCCGCCCTCTGACAGAAAAAAACATCTTCGCGCCCCCACCTTCCTTGCGCGACGCGAGCACGTCTGCGATGCGATCTGCATGCGCTACGGAATCGACGTTCCACAGTTTGGAGATTACGGAGATCCGCGGCTGCTCGCGTCGCTCGCGCGCCAAGCCGAGGACGCGGGATGGGACGGCTTCTTTATCTGGGATCACATTAATGTGAACTGGCCGGCGCCCGTTGCCGACCCGTGGATCGCGCTCGCCGCCATCGCTTGCGCCACGACCCGAATTCGCATCGGCGCGATGGTGACGCCGATCTTTCGCCGCAATCCCTGGAAGCTCGCACGCGAAACCGTGACGCTCGACCAACTGTCGGGCGGCCGCTTGATCTTCGGCTATGGCCTCGGCGCGGATTTTTTCGGCGAGATCAGCTCCTTCGCCGGCGAGCTCGATGATCGTGCGCGCGCCGCGATGCTCGAGGAGGGGCTCGCGATCCTGACGGGGCTATGGAGCGCGGAGAAGTTTTCCTTCAGCGGGAAGTATTACACTGTCCGCGAGGTGCAATTCCTGCCGGCGCCGATTCAGAAACCGCGCATTCCGATCTGGGGCGCAGGCACCTGGCCACGGCGAGGTCCGATGCTCCGTGCCGCGAAGTATGACGGCGTGATGCCGATGAGCGGTGATGTCGAAAAGCCGCTGACCGCGGAGCAAACTCGAGAGATCGCTCTCTTCTTCAAGAAGCATCGCAGGCGTGGCGCGCCACCGTTCGATATCATCGCCGACGGCGAGACGCCCGCCGGCGATCGCCAACGTGCTCGCGAGATCGTCGCCGGTTACGAGGCCGCAGGCGCGACTTGGTGGCTTGAAAGCACGTTACCGTGGAAGCAGTCGTTCGAATCGTTGCGCGCGCGTATCGCGGCCGGGCCGCCGAGAGCCTAGCTTTGACTTGGCATCATCGCTGATGCAGGTTGCGATCGATGAAAGCCGTAATCGTTGAAAAGCCCGGCGACGAGAATGTCCTCAAGCTGGGCGAAATCCCCGATCCTGTTCTCAAAGATGACGAGCTTCTGATCCGCGTGCGCGCGGCCGGCCTCAATCGCGCCGATATCTTGCAGCGCCAGGGATTCTATCCACCGCCGCCGGGCGCGTCGGAAATTCTCGGCATGGAGTGCGCTGGCGACGTGATCGCGACAGGCAAGGCCGTCAGCGGATGGAAGGTGGGCGATCGCGCGATGGCGCTGATTCCGGGCGGCGGCTATGCGCAGAAAGCGGTCGCCCATTTCGGATCGGCGATGAAGATTCCCGCGCCGCTCAGCTATGAAGAAGGCGCCGGCGTGCCGGAAGTCTTCCTCACCGTGTATCTGAACATCTTTATGCTCGCGGGCTTGAACAAGACTGAGACGGTGCTGATTCACGGCGGCGGCAGCGGCATCGGCACCGCATCGATCATGCTGCTCAAGGAGTATGGCGCGCGTGCGATCGTCACCGCCGGCAGCGACGACAAGTGCGAGCAGTGCCTCAAGCTCGGGGCTGACGTGGCAATCAACTACAAGACGGCATCGTTTGCTGACGCGGTGAAGACGGCTACGAGCGGTCGCGGCACGGACGTGATCCTCGACAGTATCGGCGGTGCGTATCTCGCGCCGAATATCCAGGCGCTGGCGCAGAATGGGCGGCTCGTGATGATCGGGCTGATGAACGGGACACGCGGCGAGCTGGATCTGGCGGCCGTGCTGCGACGGCATCTCCGGATTTACGGCTCGACCCTGAGGGGCAGGCCTGCCGCGGAGAAGGCGGAAATCGTGAGCGCCTTCCTCAGGCAGTTCGGCGCCGCCCTCGAGGCGGGGCGGCTCCGACCGCCAATCCACAAAGCGTTGCCGGCGAGCGAGGCCGGCGAGGCGCATCGAATCATGCAGGCTTCCGAGCATTTCGGAAAGATCGTGCTGAGGTTCTGACGAGCGACGTCAGCGATAATCGCGGCACCGCTGATGTCATCCTGTGCGCGCGGCGCGAGTGGCAGCGACGCGATCCGTTCGGTGGAACGTTCAGCCGATGGTTACGAGCCACGAAAAGTGATGGCCGGGATCCTGCAACTCCGTTGGCAAACTCACTTCGCCCAGGCTGACAACCAAAAGACGCGTGCGCTGGTTGTACGTCATTTCGAGCGTTGCGCGAGGAATCCAGGGCCACTGCGGCCGACACACCGCGACGCTGAATAGGGCACGACGCGCTCTTGTGCAGCGACTTCGTTGCGCCTCTCTTGACTGATCAGCGCCGCAAACGATATTTTCCGCCATCATCCAATGAAGGCGACTTTCCCGCATATCTAATCGGACTAGAGGGACTCGAAACCTGGCTTAAAAGAGCCTCGGGCGTCGATGCCCGGGGCTCTTTCCTTTCCGACGAGGATGCGCCATGGCCATGCGCGAAAGTACGAATGATTCTTCAACCGCGAGTGCGCGCCGGGTGAGCCTGCTTCGGCGGCATCGCGATTTCCGCCGCCTCTGGACGGGCGAAACGATTTCAGTTTTTGGCTCGCGGATGGGAGACGTCGCCGTGAGCTTCGCCGCCGTGATTGCGCTCGGTGCGACTCCTGTCCAGATGGGTCTGCTCGCGGCCGTGCGTCTTGTCCCGAAACTGCTCTTCAGCCTTGTCGCCGGGGTGTGGGTCGATCGCGTGCGGCGCCGGCCGCTGATGATCGGCGCCGATCTCGGCCGCTTCGCACTTCTCGCGACGATTCCGATCGCCGCGATGATGGGGCATCTCGCGATGAACTTTCTCTACCCGGTGATTCTCGCGGTCGGCGTGCTCGATTTGTTGTTCGACGTCGCCTACGGCGCGTACCTGCCGTCGCTCGTTGATGCCGCCGACGTGGTCGAGGCCAACGGCAATCTCTCGGCGAGCTATGCCGCGGCCGAGGTAGGAGGATTCGCGCTTGCGGGATGGCTTGTGCAGCTTCTCACCGCGCCCTATGCCATCGCGGTCGATGCGGTTTCGTTTATCCCATCGGCAATTGCAATTCGTTCGATCGAGAAGTCGGAAGCGAGCGTGGGAGGACGGAGAAATCGCGAGGGCTTCTATCGCGAGGCGCTCGCGGGCGCGAAGCTGGTGGGCGCCGATCGGAGACTCTACGCGCTGACCGCAGCCAACGGTCTCGCGGCGCTCTGCTACGCGACATTTTCCACGCTCTACATGCTGTACGTCGTCGACGAGCTGCGCTTCAGTCCGGGCGTGCTCGGCATGATCTTCGCCGTCGGCGGGGTCAGTTCCTTCGTCACGTCGCTCGCCGCGACGCGCGTCATCGGCCGCCTCGGTGAGGGACGTGCACTGGCTCTGGGAGCTATTCTGCAAGGAATCGCCTGGATCTGCGTGCCGGCCGCACGCGGCGCCACGATGCTCGCGGCGGCGCTCCTGATCGCACAGCAGCTCCTCGGTGACGCGGGAGGCACGGTGTACATGATCACCGCTTCGGCGATTCCGCAGATGATTGTGCCGACTAATATGCTCGGCCGCGTGCGCGCGACGATCGCTTTCGTGTCGATTGCTGCGATGCTCGCTGGAGCGGTGACTGCGGGCGGGGCAGCCGAACTAATCGGACTGCGGCCCCTCATGTACGCCGGAGCGGTCGGTCTCGCGGCCACCGGCCTGATTCTCGCGTCTTCGCCGGTCTGGAGCGTTAGAGCATCCGGCGCGTCTTCACCCGGCTCTGCGCGACTCATGCAGGCGGACTGATGAGATCATCCGATATGGCGCGCCGCATCGGCAATGATATTGTATCGGCCAGAGCGACCGGACTTTCCCTCCCGAATGCGACTGACCGAGCTCGACTACGATTTGCCCGAGGAACTGATCGCGCAGGCTCCGCTCGAGCGGCGCGACGCGGCGCGCATGATGGTGGTCAATCGCCGCGCCAGGGCGATCGAGCATTCACGCTTCTACAAGCTGGCGCGGCATCTCGCCGAAGGCGACCTGATCGTGCTCAACGACACGCGCGTGCTGCCTGCGCGCCTGATGGTCCACAAGGAGTCGGGTGGCAGGGTCGAGCTCCTGATGGTGCGCGCGCTCGATGACCCGCCGGGCGGCTGGCTTGCGATGATCCGTGCGCATCGAGCGCTTCGGGACGGCGCGGTTCTGAAGCTCGACGACGGGCGCGCGCTTCGAATCGTGAAATATGCGCGGCACGGGCGCCCGATCGTCGTTGCCGAGAGTGCCGAATCGATCGGGCAGATTCTGAAATCCACCGGTCAGCTCGCGCTGCCTCATTACATACGTCGCGCGGTCGAGCGTTCGGATTTCGACGACTACCAGACCGTCTACGCCGACGCTGAGGGCGCGATCGCTGCGCCTACGGCCGGCCTTCACTTCACTGACGAGTTGTTCAAGGAGCTGGCCGACGCGGGAATCCGCACCGCGCGCGTGACGCTTCATATCGGACCGGGCACGTTCGCGCCGCTGCGCGCGGCCGAGATCGAAGGGCACGCGATGGAAGCGGAGTGGTTCACAATTCCGCCGGAGACCGCGAACGCGATCGCGCATGCGCGTCGCATGGGCGGGCGCGTGATCGCCGTCGGCACCTCGACCACGCGCGCGCTCGAGTCATTCGCAATCACAGGCGACCGCGAGGGTTTCACAGGGCTCTTCATTTATCCCGGCTTTCGTTTCAAGCTCATCGACGCGATGATCACCAACTTCCACATGCCACGCACCACAGTGCTTGCGATGGTGATGGCGCTTAGCGGGCGCGAGCTGATGCTCGAGGCGTATCGCAAGGCGGTGCGCCACAAGTATCGGTTCCTCAGTTACGGCGACGCGATGCTGATCCTCTGATGCAGACGCCAATCGTATTTAGCGTAACTTCCACCGACGGCAACGCGCGTATCGGCCGCCTCCTGACCGGCCACGGCGAGGTCGCCACGCCCGCCTTCATGCCGGTCGGAACTCGCGCCGCGGTGAAGGCGATGGCGCCCGACGAGCTCTGGGGCATGGGCTACAGGATGGTGCTCGCGAACGCCTATCATCTGGCGCTCCGGCCGGGACCCGCGCTGGTCGAGGAGTTTGGCGGCGTCGCGAAGTTCATGGGATTTCCAGGCGCCGTGCTCACCGACTCGGGCGGCTTCCAAGCGATGAGCCTCGCGAAGATCAACTCGATCGACGAAAATGGCATCCGCTTCAGGTCTCATCTCGACGGCGCTGCCGTGATGCTCACGCCCGAGAGCGCGGTCGGAATTCAGGAACAGCTCGGCTCGGATATCATGATGGCGCTCGACGAGTGCACGCCGTATCCGGCCGCGCACGAACGCGCGAGGAAGTCGCTCGAGCTGACCGCGCGATGGGCCGAGCGATGCATCGCGGCGCGCCGCAGCGCGACACAGGCGCTATTCGGAATCGCGCAGGGCAGCGTCTATTCCGACCTTCGCCGAACGAGCGCGACGCAAATCACATCGCTCGAGTTCGACGGCTTCGCGGCCGGCGGGCTTTCGGTCGGCGAGCCGAAGGAGGCCATGCGCGAGATGGCGGCGCTCACGGCCTCGATGCTGCCCGCAGCGCGGCCGCGCTACCTGATGGGGGTAGGCACGCCGGAGGACCTCGTGGCCGCGGTTGGCATGGGCTACGACATGTTCGACTGTGTGATGCCGACGCGAAACGCGCGCAATGGAACGGCGTTCACGAGCGCGGGGCGGATTTCGATCAAGCGGGCCGCGCATGCACGCGACCCGCGTCCCCTTGATGAAAAGTGCCAATGCCGCCCGTGCCGGAGCCATTCGCGGGCCTATTTACGGCATCTATTTATGTCTGGAGAGATACTCGCGGCGCGGGCGCTCACGGAGCATAATCTCTATTTCTATGCGCGGTTGATGCGAGACACCCAAGCTGCTATCGCATCACGAAATTTTGCGGCATACGTGAAGGAATTTGTCGGCGATCTCGCCGCGGGCGACGCCGCCGGAGCAAACGAGGACTGATGTTTTTTGAAGGAGTTGCATGGGCGCAGGCCGCTGGCGGCGCTGCCCCCGGCGGCGAGCAGACGCTGCTTACGACTATCGTGCCGCTCGCGGCGATCTTCGCCGTGTTCTACTTCTTGTTGATTCGGCCGCAGACCAAGAAGGCCAAGGAACACTCCGAGATGCTCAACGAGCTCAAGCGTAACGACGAGATCATCACAACCGGCGGGATCATCGGGCGCATCACCGAGCTCGGCGACAAGGTTGTCACGATCGAGCTCGCGCCCAACGTCCGCGTGCGGATGGAGCGCTCGCAAATCGCCTCGCTATCGCCCTACGGCAAGACGCAAACCAAGAAGGAAAAAAGCGAATAGCGGCGGCGCCGCGATTCGGGAGTTGTCGTGGAAGGTCAAAGTCAAAATTTCGCTTCGATGCTGATCCTGCTGGCGCTGGTGGTCGCCTTTCTCTACCTGCACTTCACGGGAGGCAGCGGTCTTACGCGCCTCTATCTCGCGATCGCGCTGGTGGTCGCCTCAGCCGTGATTCTACTGCCCAGTTTCAGTGTCGATTTACCCGATTGGTACAAAACCTGGCTTGGCAACGCGAAAATCGAGCTCGGCCTCGACCTCCAGGGCGGGACGCATCTGTTGTACGCGGTCAAACTCGACGATGCGGTGAAGACGCAGCTAAGACGTCGCGGCGACGACCTCAAGAACGAGCTCAAGAAAAGCAGGCTCGAGGTCGATTCGATCACGCAGGACAACTCCGGTGCCGTGATCGTCAAGCTCAAGACCAGCGATGAGCGTTCGCCGTTTCTCGACCTGATGTCACAGGGCTTCAGCGATCTCGTCGTCACTAGCGTTCCAAATGAGGGCGGCGGTCCAGCCTACAGCCTGAACTTCAAGCCTGCCGAGATCACCGATATCCAGAGAAACGCGATGGAGCAGGTGCTCGAAACGATCCGCAACCGGATCGACCAGCTCGGTGTGCGCGAAACTACCGTCGCCCAGGAGGGTAACAACGAGATCCTGATTCAGTTGCCGGGAATCCAGGATCCCGAACGGGCCAAAGAGCTAATCGGCAAGACGGCGGTGCTCGAGTTCAAGCTGATCGACGATAGCCATGACCTCGGCGACGCAATCAAGAACGGCCCGCCGCCAGGTGACGAGCTGCTTTACGGCAACGATCGACGCGCGCAGTATCTGGTCGAGAGCCCCGTGCTGCTCACCGGTGACGTCGTAACTCAGGCCGTGGTGCGGCCGGGCGCGCGCCTCGAGGGTCCATACGTCGAGGTCGAACTCGATCCGCGGGGCGCGGACATCTTCGACACGCTGACCGCGGAGAACGTTGGCCGCAAGCTCGCGATTATCCTCGACAACACCGTCTACTCCGATCCCGTCATCAAAGAGCGCATCCCGGGCGGCCACGTGCAGATTTCGGGACGCTTCTCGATGGAGGAGGCGCATGACCTTGCGCTCGTGCTGCGCTCGGGCGCACTGACGGCACCGGTCGATATCGAAGAAGAGCGGACGGTTGGCCCATCGCTCGGCCGCGATTCGATCCGCCAGGGCGAGATTTCGTTCATCATCGGCGCGCTCGCCGTGCTGATCTTTATGCCGATCTACTACAGCGGCGCGGGATTCGTCGCCGACTTCGGCCTCTCGCTTAACATCGTCCTGCTGCTCTGCGTGATGGCCGCGATGGGCGCGACGCTCACTCTCCCCGGTATAGCGGGTATCGTGTTGACCCTCGGTATGTCGGTCGACGCCAACGTGTTGGTGAACGAGCGGATGCGCGAGGAGTTGCGCAACGGCAAATCGACGCGCGAGTCGGTGAAGCTCGGCTATCAGCGCGCGTGGTCTGCGATCCGCGATTCCAATATCTCGACCTTCGTCGCGGGCCTAATCCTGTTTCAGTTCGGAACCGGCCCGGTTAAGGGCTTCGCGGTGACGCTCTGCGTCGGCGTGTTGACAGGGTTGTTCTCGTGTATCGTGGTGACCAGAGCATGGTACGACTACAAGATCATGATGAGGCGGCTTGACCGCATAAGCGTCTGATAATTTTAATTAGCTAGGATACACAAGCGGTTATAACTCGTTGGGTAAGGTCGCTAGAGCTGAAGTGATGAGAGAGGTCCAAAGTGGCACGTGTGTGCGTGCTGGAATCATTTTCTTGACTTTGCTGTTAGCGGCGTACTAGAAACGCGCGTCACTCAAAACCTGATCGGGAAAGGCGTCTTGTTGGACTAAAGATGGCCGATAAAGACGACATCTTGCTGAACTCCCGGGAAGTCGCGTTTCTACTCGACTTGAGCCCGGACACCGTCAATGAGTTTGCGCGCCGCAACATCATCCCCGCTTTCAAAAAGGGCCGGCAATGGCGCTTTCGCAAGCGGGACATCACTTCCGTTAAACGTCAGCTAAGAGGAATCAACGCTGCCGCCTAGTCGAAGCGGCCGAAGGCGTTGGGTGGAGAGCGAAGCGTTGCGGGCCTCCTGCGCAGCGCGCCGCCATAAGGAGTTGGGGAATGGCCGAACCGCATGAGAGCCGCATCTACTCGGATTTTGCGCGCTTTTATGACCTTTTCTTCGGGCGGGTTTTCGTCGATCGCGAGCACGAGACAATCGAACAGCTGAACCTGCGGCCCGATCAGAATGTGCTCGAGGTCGGCACTGGCACCGGTATCTCACTCGATGCGTACCCGTCGTATGTTCACGTCGTCGGAATCGATCCATCGCCCGACATGATGGAGCACGCGAAAAAGAGGGTGGAAGAGAACCGTCTGAAGAACGTCGAGCTAAAGGTTGGCGACGCGCTCAATCTCGGTTTCCCCGACGACAGCTTCGACTGGGTGACCACGTTCCACGTCATCACCGTGGTTCCCGATCCGTACAAGATGATGTCCGAGATGGTGCGGGTGTGCAGACCCGGCGGCCGCATCGTGATCGTCTCACACTTTCAGAGCGAGAATCCGTTGCTCGCGATCTTCAATACGATCGTCAATCCGATCACGCGCGTGCTCGGCTGGACGTCGAAGCTGAAGAAGAGCCGGATGCTGGCGGGGCAGGCGATCACGGTCGAGCGCGAAGAGCGATGCGGCCCGGCCTGGGTGCATACTCTGATCGTCGCGCGCAAGAACGCCTGAGCGCGATTCGATTGATGCTTCGAGATACGCGTCCACGGCTGACGCCGGGGGCGTGACTCTTTTTGGGATCATCTGCTGATTCGACAGCTGGATGAGATCCCTCGAGTTCGGCTGCCCTTCACGCGGCGCGCCGACGCCGCCTCGTTGCGGTCCAAGGCGTACGATTAACGGTTGACTGCCTGGGGCTTCGCCAGTTTCCAGATGAGCGCGATCGGCAGGCCCGTCAGCGCGACGCGAAAGGTTTCGGGCGCAAGCGCCGCCGAGGTCAGCATCGCGATTGTCTCGTCAGTCCAGAGTGGCTCGACGCATGCCTCGATCGCGAGCTCGGCTTTCGCGAACGCCGCGACATAGTCGCTCACCAGGTAGCGCTCGTTGGCTATCAGTCCGTGCGCGCCAGCCATCGTGCGGAAGAACGCGCCGCCGCCGAGCAGCAGGCCCATCGGATGTAGCGTCGAGATGACGATGCAGCCGCCCGGCCGCGTGACGCGCGCGAATTCGTTAATCGCTCCCGCCAGGTTGCTCACGTGATCGAGCGCGAGCGCGCAGACCAGCAGGTCGAAGGTCGCCGCGCCGAACGCAAGCCGCGTGACCTCGCCAATCTCGAGCGCTGCCTGCGGCACTTTCGCGCGCGCCAGGGCGAGCATCTCGGGCGAGGCGTCGATGCCTGAAACCTTGAAGCCGCGCTCCGCGAGGTAGCTCGCATGCCGTCCGGTGCCGCAGGCCGCGTCGAGCGCACGACCGGGCGCTACGGAATCGATCATCTCGCGCACGATCGGATCCTCGGCGCTGACTAGTGGGTTGCCCGGCTGATCGTAACTGGCAGACCAGGCTGCGTAGCCGGCGCGCACGTCCGATTCTGTGACATCGCGCGCGAAGCGCTCGGTGCTGTCGCCATACTGCGACGTGAACTCGATGAGCTTGTGCACCGCGTGATGCGCTGCCTCGCCGCCGCGCGCCCAGTTGCGCAGCAGAGCGAGGCCATGCACGCCGAGAATGTAGTCGAGAGTGTTGATGAGGGGCATGAACTTCTCTCTAGCGCCCTGCGCGCGCCGAATCGAGGTCTCTTCCATGCCACGACTAAGCGGCACTCGAAGCGCGCGCGATGGCTTGCAGAGCGGACGCACCCCAATCGCGATAATTCCTTGACTATCTCGACCTCGCGTCTGGGCTCACATTGACACCTTCGGCATTAGTTCGATAGGTGTTAGCGCGCAAAGGGCCTGAGGCGAGTTTCGCAGCGTGGCTGATTCGACCAAACAGGACGACGAATCGCAAACCCCGGACGAGGGCGTTGAAGCGCTCGCGCGCGAGCTCGCCGAACGGCTTCGTAAGATGCCGAATCGCCAGGAATTGACCGACTACGCGGTATCGATTCTCAAAGAAAGCAACGAGGATGCAGGCCAGGCCGAGCAAGCGGTGATAAGCCGCGCCGCGGCCGGCAAGCGCGACCCGTTCAATCCAATAGCATTCGGAATTCCGCTGTTCGTCATCGGCGCAGTATTGTGCGCGACGGGAATCCTGATTGGGCCGGGTCTCGGCGTGATGGCGATAGCGCTGCTGATGGTGCTGTGGGGAGTTATAGTTTCGCTTTTTAGCCGCGTCTGGAATCGGTCCGGCAAAACGAGTCGATGACATCATAACGCGATGCAGTTTGAGTAAGCGGTGATCATTGAAGAGATGGCCCAATATTAGGTAGGCTCACATCCGCGCCGGACGTTTCTTCTGATAGAGATTAGACAATCATCGTTGAATTCTTACCAAATCCGGACGCGTGAGCGGCATTCAGGGAGCTGTTTAGGGGATGGCTAAGTTTGACTGGGACGAGATCAAGCGACAGATAACCGAATCGCAGGCCTGGACCTCGATTTTCCGTCACGGTTATGAGGACACACCCCGAAATCGCATCCTCATGGTTTCGGGCAACGTCTGGCTGCATCTTCATCCGTCGAAAGTTCAGAAGCACACCGTGCGACTCCGTTTCACGTGGTGCATGGGCGGTATCACCTTCCTACTCTTCCTCGTCACCGTCATCACCGGCGTCTACCTGATGTTCTACTATCGGCCGACCGCGGAGTACGCGTATGCCGACATGAAGTATCTCGAATTCGACATGCCGTTCGGGATGCTGATGCGCAACATGCATCGATGGGCGGCGCATGGCATGGTGATCGCGGTCTGGCTGCACATGTTCCGGGTCTTCATGACGGGGTCATACAAACCGCCGCGCGAGTTCAACTGGGTGGTCGGCGTTATCCTGCTGGTGCTGACGCTCCTGCTCTCGTTCACCGGGTACCTGTTGCCATGGGACCAGCTATCGATCTGGGCGGTGACCGTGGGCTCGAACATGGCGCGCGCCACTCCGCTGCTCGGTCACGGCGGACCGTTCCATGAAGTATTAGGCGTCAATCCGATTTACGACGCACGAGCGTTCATCTTCGGCGGCGCCGAGATCGGGCCGCATACGCTGCTCCGCTTCTACATCCTGCATTGCATCTTCTTCCCGCTGCTGGCGAGCCTGTTCATGGCGGTGCACTTCTGGCGTATCCGCCGCGACGGAATGTCGGGTCCCCTCTAGGAGTTTTGAGCGATGGGTGACCTGATCAACTACATTGC
>JASHPB010000104.1 GCA_030038355.1 Candidatus Binataceae bacterium | reverse complement strand
GTCTGCCTGCTCGCGGCGCTGGTCCTGTTGCTGCACCACTGGCTCGAGTGGTGGCTGGCCTTCGCGCTCGCGGGCTGCATCTCGGGGTTGATCGCGGTCGCGATCGTCCTCATATTGCGACCGCCGACCAAGGGTCGCAGCGTATCGCGCTAAGCTCCACGCCGGCAGGAATTCGATCAGTTCGCCAGGCAGGTTCGCGTCACCGTCGTCTTGCCATTGGTGCTCCAGGTCTGAGTGTTCACGGAGGTCGAGTGAAGAGTGATACGGCCGCCTTCGAGGCCGCCGCTCGGATCGTCCGCATCGGAATCGCCCGGGTACAGGAAGAAGACATCAACCGCCGTCTGCGGCGTTACTCATCCGTGGCACAAAATGCTCGAAACTCGCCGGCCAGCCAATCTTCCAGAATGTCGAATTCACGATGACTGGCCGAAATTTTCACGCGGCAGCGTTGAATGCGCAAGGCGGATTTACTTAATCGTCGGCAGAGCGCCGTGCGCGTTCAGGCGCTCGAGAACCGGTGTCAGCGGCATCCGCGGAGGCTTCGGCCAGTCGCCGATCGCGCGCGGCCACACGATTGGCGTCAAATCGCTCGCGATCGCCTCTCCGAGCTTGATGCCGGGACGATCGACGCTCGGATGCACGTAGGGCTTGGTGCGTGTCGCTCCGTCGCGGAAGTAGATCATCGTATGCACGCGCCGCGTGCGATTGCTTTGGTTCGGGCCTGCCATGTGAACCGTGAGCCCGTGATGAAACGCGACGCTGCCGCGAGGCACCTCCACGTACACGGGAGGCACCCCCTGGATTTTGGGATCTTCGAGAATCTTCACCTGCTCGTCCGCCGCGAAGATGTTCACGAAGCGGCGAAGTCCCACGCGATGCGATCCGGGCACGTAGCCCATGCATCCGTTCGCGCGCGTCGAACCATCAAACGGCACCCACGCCGTGAGCGTATTGGTTTCGTCCATCGGCCAGTAAGGTTGATCCTGGTGGGGCTCCGTATAGCGCCCGCCCGATTCCTTATAGAGCGCCTGATCGTGCCACAGGCGGAGCGCGGGCGCCCGCGCGAGCATTACGGCCGCTGCGGAAACCTTCGGGTGAAATGTGAGGAGCAGAACTTCCGGATTATCCTCCCACAGATTGATGCACTGGCGAAAAGACTGTTCGTATGGCGAACGCTCGTGCAGCGCTCGCCGGTCATTGCGCGAACGATCGGCGACGGCAGCATCGACCGCGCGC
This sequence comes from Candidatus Binataceae bacterium, assembly GCA_030038355.1. Taxonomy (GTDB): domain Bacteria; phylum Desulfobacterota; class Binatia; order Binatales; family Binataceae; genus JASHPB01. The sequence goes on along the minus strand of JASHPB010000104.1, from coordinate 2,003 downwards.
CCGAACCTTTCGACTTCGCTCTCAGTTAACAAACCTGGAACCACGACGAAGCCGTCGCGTTCAAATTTCTGGATCAGTTCCTCGTTGACGGGCGGGTAACTCATACATTCGATGTTGAGACTATTACTACGTTCGCGTGCAGTTTGTAAGTTTCGCCCCGTCGCGCCGCTGGCACGCGCACATCGTGGCCGCCATAGCAAACGATGTTGTCGCGCGCCGGATCGACTCTCTAGTGTTGGCTTAGTGACTATTCGATTAGCGGAGGCAGTATGACAACCAAGGTTCTCAACGTGCGTGCAGCGAGTACGATTCTCTCGATCGCTCTCATGCTGCCATCCGCGAACGCGGCCGTCGGAGGCTACACGATCAAAACTGGCTACCTAAGCTGCGATGAGAGCTCCGGATGAGGCTTCATCATCGGCTCATCACCCGACGTAAATTGCCGCTATTCAACTAGCGGCGGGCGCGTCGAGTATTACAAAGGATCGATATCGAAGTTCGGCGCCGACATTGGCTACCTCAAGTCAGCGGTTATCGTCTGGGCGGTCGCTGCCACCACTAATGATCTCAAACCTGGCGCACTAGCCGGCGAATACGCGGGCGCTACTGCGAGCCTCAGTCTGGGAGCTGGCGCGGGCGCCAATGTGCTGGTGGGAGGCTTGCAAAAATCGGTCGCGCTGCAGCCGGTTTCGTTCGCAGGGCAGACTGGATTGAACGTCGCTGCGGGAGTCGCCGCGCTGCATCTCAAGTATCTTGGCGAGAAGCGCCCGGTCGAACAGAAATCGCGCACTATAGTGATCGCTCGAGGCGCGCGGCATGCTCGCTCAATGGCGAGCGGCCGCGTGTCCTGCTAAGACACTGCCATGGAATTTGAACGCGTCAAACTCGATATCCACGGACAGGTCGCGATTCTCACGCTCAATCATCCCGAGGTGATGAACGCCGTATCGCAGGAGATGCTGGGCGGCCTGATGAAAGCGATCGACCACGTCGAGCATCCGAAGAACGGCGCGCGCTGCCTCGTCATGACGGGCGCAGGGCGCGGCTTCTGCGCCGGCGCGAATCTGCAGCCGCGCTCGAGCGGCGAAGGTTCGGGAGACGCGGGCTCGGTGCTGGAGACGCATTATCATCCGTTCCTGAGGCGGCTCCGCGAACTGCCCATGCCTTTCGTTACCGCAGTCAATGGCGCGGCCGCAGGAGTCGGGATGAGCTTTGCTCTGATGGGCGATCTCGTGCTCTGCGCGCGCACGTCCTACTTCCTGCAGGCGTTCAGGCGCATCGGATTAATTCCCGACGGCGGTTCGACCTGGCTCCTGCCGCGGCTAATCGGCAAGATGCGCGCGATGGAGCTTTCGATGCTCGGCGAGCGCTTGCCGGCGGATAAAGCGCTCGAGTGGGGCCTCGTCACGCGCGTTTATGATGATGCAGAGTTGATGGATCGTGCCCACGAGTTAGCGCGCGAACTGGCGAGCGGACCGACGCTCGCGCTCGGCCTCATCCGTCGGCTCTACTGGCAGAGCGACGGCAACTCTTACGAAGAGCAGCTCAATCTCGAGCGCCAGATGCAGCGGCGTGCGGGCAGCTCCGCCGACTTCCAGGAGGGCGTGCGCGCCTTCCTCGAAAAGCGCCCCGCGAAGTTCAAAGGCGAGTGACGCGCCTCACCTTCGCGAATCGTTCTGGAGCCGGCGCTCGGTGAACCCGATTACCATGCCGAACGCCTGCTCGGGTCCGAGCACTATCGAATCGGAGCCATCGGGCTCGGGCCGCATCTGCTTCGACCTCAGAAAGTCCGCAGCGCGCGCGAGGTGCTTGGTCTTGAACGTGAGCCCATGAACGCCCTCGCCGTTTTTCTCGAGGTCGCGCGCCTCGCGGCTGCTTGCTGACGTAGGCTGCGCGAGTTCGAAGACGGTGTCCTCGCCGATCGCGACGAATGCGCTGCGCGTACGATTCGGAATCTCCCGCCGTTCGAGCAGCTTCGAGCCAAGCACGCCGCAGTAGAACTT
>JASHPB010000103.1 GCA_030038355.1 Candidatus Binataceae bacterium | reverse complement strand
GACTTGCTCAGACGGCGTTCGGAGCTTGCGTCCATGGTGCGGATTCAGCGTCCGCTCGGACCCGTGATTTCGCTTATAATGAGGCTCGCGATCAGGTAATCGTTACGATCATGTCGGTCCACGAGCATAAGCGGCAGGCACCCCAGGGTCCTCTCAAAGTTGGCGTGATCACCGCCACCGATACGCGCACGCCCGAGAGCGACGCGAGCGGAAAGCTGATTCGCGAGCTCTTCGCCAACGCGGGACACGACGTGCCATATTACGAGATTTTGCCTGATGCGCCAGCCAAAATCGCCGCGGCGATCGTCGCCAATCTCCCCAATCTCGACGCGATTATGGTGACAGGCGGCACCGGTATCACGAGCCGCGACCGCACGATCGAGGCGATCAACTCGTTGCTCGATCACGAGCTGCCCGGCTTCGGTGAACTTTTCCGGATGCTCTCCTACCAGGAGATCGGCTCTGCCGCCATGCTCTCGCGGGCGCTCGCCGGTGTTCGTCACGGCAAGTTCCTGGCGGCCTTGCCTGGCTCGCCGGACGCGTGCAGGCTGGCAATTGAGAAGCTGATTCTGCCCGAGCTGCCACACATGATGTACCTGCTCCACATATGACTCGCCTCAGGCTCAAGCTATTTGCGACGCTCCGCGAGCGGGCGCATGCGTCGGAACTTGCGCGCGAGTATCCTGACGGCCTGACCGTCGCCGAGATCTGGCGCGAGCTCGTGCGCGAGTTTCCTGCACTCGGCGGCCATCACGACTCCGTCGGCTTCGCCGTCAACCAGGAGTATGTCGAAGGCGACTTCCGTCCGCACAACGAGGATGAGGTCGCGTTCATCCCACCTGTGAGTGGGGGAGCGGATGCCCCTTGGGTCGGTCCAATTACGATTGGACGTGCAACCGTCGATGTAGCCTGGCTCGAGCGGCAGGTTGCGGCTGCTGCAGCGGGCGCGATCGTGACCTTCGCGGGTACGACGCGGGAGGGCAACGCGGGCCGTCGCGTTGTGAAGCTCGAGTACGAAGCCTACGAGCCGATGGCGCTGTCCGAGATGCGAAAGCTTGCACGCGAAGCGGGTGAGCGATGGAAAATCGTGCGCATCGCGATCGCCCATCGGGTCGGCACGGTTGAGATCGGCGCAACGTCCGTTGCGATAGCTGTGTCAGCGGCGCATCGTGCTGAAGCTTTCGAGGCGTGCCGCTTCGCGATCGATAGGCTGAAGGAAATCGTGCCTATCTGGAAGAAGGAGTACTTCGAAGGGGGCGAGTTATGGATTGGCTGCCAGACGTCGCATCCGGCCGCGTTCGAAGTCAAATAGAATTCCGCAGGAAAGTATCGAGCAATCTATGAGACGCCTGCATCATTTGAGCGAGGGCGAAGGGCCGATATTGACCGCACGGACAGGCTCAGGTAACTCAGGATTAATGGCTCTTGCTGAAACATCGGTTGAAAAAATCATCCTCGCCGAGCCCCGCGGCTTCTGTGCCGGCGTCGATCGTGCTGTCGAGGCCGTCCGCAGCGCGCTGCACGCCTACGGCAGGCCGCTCTATGTCCGTCATCAGATCGTGCACAACCGCTTTGTGCTCGAAGCGCTCGAGAAGGAAGGCGCAATTTTCGTTGAAACGCTCGATGAGGTTCCGACCGGCCAGCGCGTGATCTTCAGCGCACACGGAGTCGCCCCCAGTGAGTGGTCTCATGCGCGCGACCGCGATCTGCGCGTCATCGACGCAACCTGCCCGCTCGTCACCAAGGTTCACCTCGAGGTGCAGCGCTACGCCAATGAGGGCCGCACCGTGATTCTCGTCGGCCACGCCGGGCACGAGGAAGTCAAAGGCACGCTCGGCGTTGCGCCCGGCAAGGTGGTTCTAGTCGGGAGTGTCGAGGAGGCGCGCACTGTCGCGGTTGAGCATCCGGAGCGCACCGCGGCGGTTACTCAGACGACGCTCAGTGTCGATGACACGCGCGAAATCCTCGAGACTTTGAAGCGGCGCTTTCCGCAGATCCTCACGCCAAAGACCGACGATATCTGCTATGCGACCCAGAACCGGCAGAACGCGGTCAAGGAGCTGGTCGAGGTGAGCGACGCCGTGCTGGTGGTGGGCTCGAAGCAAAGCTCGAACGCGAACCGCCTGGTCGAGGTCGCGCGGATGCGCGGGGCCCGCGCATTCCTGGTTGATTCAATGGCCGATGTCGAGCCCGCGATGCTCGATGGCGTGCGCTCACTCGGTCTCACCGCGAGTGCGTCGTCGCCGGAATGGCTCGTCGAGGAGATTATCGGAGCTTTTCAGCGGACAGGCGCCGAGGTCGAGCTTTTGAGCGTCGCCAAGGAGCGCGTGCATTTCCCGCTTCCGATGCCGGCCGATTAGATCGTCGCTAAAGCTGCGCCGTTACCGCGCGACTGCAATAGCGACGTGCCTTGACAATTTTGCCGCGTTACCTAAAGACTCAAGCGAAAATTCGCCCGCCCGGGGCCAAACCGCAAACGAGGAAGATATGCGAAGAGCGATAGCGCGCGGGTCTCTGCTCGCGATTTTGAGCCTGGCCCTGGTCCTCGCAGGATGTATGTCGAAGGCCGACAAACTGGTTTACGACGCCAACGACAAGGCCAAGAAAGCGCTTGAATCCTCGCCCGACGATCGCGAGAAGCTGCTCGAACAGGCGCGCACCGAGCTGCAGGAAGCGGTTAAGGACGATCCCAAAAATCTGAACGGCTGGAAGCTGCTGGCGCAAATCGATGACGTCCTCGGCCACGAGGAAGACGCCGCCAAGGATTACGACAACGCGAGCGAACTGGATCCCACCGATCAGAAGCTCCTGGCCAAGGCGCGTTACTATAAGCAGCTCCAAGAGATGGCCAACAGCTCCGACAGCGCGCTGGCCGATATCAAATCCGGCAAGGTCGAGGATGGCGAACGGCAGTTGAAGGATATTCTCATCCAGACCCGCTTCGCCGCCGCACGGCAGAAGGCGATCAAGGCGCTGTCCGAGTCGATTCCAATCGTCGAGCAACAGGGCGATCAGCAGGTACAGAACAAGCAGTATCCGGACGCACTCAAGACCTACGAGGAGGGAATCCGCGCCTGCATGCTGCTCGCGCAAGCCACCTCTGGCGGCAAGATGGGCCCCGAAGCTGACTCGATGCTGCACAAGATCAATGACACCGCAAAGACTGCCGGCACGCCCGACGCGACGTTCAGAATCCTGAACGACGTGCTGGCCGTGGATCCTGATAACAAGACCGCCAACATGGAACTGGCGCAGGTCTATCTGCGCCGTAGTCCCCCCGATTATGACACGGCGGCCGACCTCGAAGAGCGCGCCGGCGCCCCGGACGACGAAGTGTCGAAGCTTCGCGCCGAGGCCAAGAAGCATCGCAAGGGCTAGCCGCTAGAACGCGAAACAACGGGCGCAGTTGGGCTCGTCAGACGAATGATATAGCGCCACAATCGAGACCCGATGCGCCGGCGCGGCTATATCGCGGTCGAGGGCCCGATTGGGGTGGGCAAGACCAGCCTCGCCGAAAAGCTGGCGCGTGAGATCAAAGCGCGGCTCGTGCTCGAGGACGCCGACAGTAATCCGTTCCTGCCGCGCTTCTACCTGGATCCCGACAAGTACGCGTTTCCCGCGCAGCTCTACTTCCTGCTGACACGATACAACCAGCAGCGCGATCTGCTGCAGCAGGATCTCTTCGCGCAAGCGACGGTCGCCGACTATCTGTTCGCCAAAGATCGGATCTTTGCCACCATGAACCTGTTGCCCGATGAGCTGCAGCTCTACGAGGGCGTTTACAAGCTGCTCGATGCCGAGATGGCGAAGCCGGAGCTGGTCGTCTACGTGCGCGCGAATATCGAGGTGCTGGCGGAGCGGCTCCGCAAGCGCAATCGCGACTTCGAGCGCTATATCAGCTTCGAGTATCTGGAACGTGTTTCGGCCGCGTATCGAGATTTCTTTTTCTATTACGACGAGGCGCCGCTGCTCGTGGTTGATAGCTCGGAGATCGATTTCGTCGCCAACCCTGACGACCTCGCCGATCTCGTGCGCGAGATCGATAGCGCCGGCCCCGGCACGCAATACTTCGTCCCTCGCAAAGGATGACAGGCTTTCTTACCCCAGCACCTTTGGTTTTGGCGAAATCTCGGGCTTGACAGGTGCACACGCCACGGGATATTTAACCGAAAGGTTATCTAACTCCACGCTTTAGACAATTCGCAGTCACGGCAGTTTGCTCGTGTACATCGCGGGCGCGGCTAAAAGGGTGCGGGCTTCAGATACGCCGAGCGGGGCGCTACAAAGGTGAGGATGAAGCTTCAGTATGCGTTCGCCGGGATGGCGGTCGCAATCGTTCTCGCGGCGCTGCTCGTCGCCCACGATCTCGGCGTGTTGCACCATCTCCTGCAGGCGGTCTCGAAGAGGGCATGAGGCATCGACCATGGAAACATCGCAGGATTACTATCGCAATCACGGCCGGATGACCGCGCCCGGAGCCAACGCGGCGGCATTCGAGAATTTGCCACCTGATATAGCGTCGCTCACGCAAATCATCCAGGGCGTGCTGATCCATCGCGATATCGCACCGTGGCTCTACAATCTGAAGCTCGCTCCCGAGCAGTACGACATCGGCAATATCCGCCCCGTGGCACGCATGCTGTCCGAGATTCAAAGCCGCGACGCCCGGCCACTCGGCGACGCGCGCCAACCTGCCGGCCGCATGCCCTGCGTATGCTGGCATTTCTCGACCATGCTCGCAGCGATCCTCCGCGAGCAGGGTGTGCCGGCACGCGCGCGATGCGGTTTCGGCGCGTACTTCAATCCGGGCCGGTACGAGGATCACTGGGTTGGCGAATACTGGAACGCCGAACAAAGGCGCTGGATCCTGGTTGATGCGCAGCTCGACGCCATTCAGCGGGGCGCGTTTAAGCCTGACTTCGACACGCTTGATGTGCCGCACGATCGTTTCATCCTGGCGGGCGACGCGTGGCAGATGTGCCGCGCGGGCAAAGCCGATCCGAATCTCTTCGGGCTCTCATTCCTGAAGGAGCAGGGCACGTGGTGGATAGCGCAAAATCTCATCCGCGATCTCGCGGCACTCAATCGGATGGAAATGCTGCCTTGGGATGTCTGGGGGATGATGCCGAAGCCGACCGATCAAATCAGCGACGATGACGCGCGCCTGCTCGATCGGGTCGCGGAATTGACGCTCGCCGGCGACGCGGCTCTCCCCGAGCTTCGCGCGATCTACGACGACCCTCGCCTCCGCGTGCCTCAGCGAGTCTTCAACGCCAGCCGCCAGCGGGAGGAAGTGCTGGAGTCCGAGGTTTAGATAACATCTAGCCAAGTTGAGAACGATGTTCCGTTCAGAATGATCGCTCGGCACTTAGGTGCTTTTCCGTCTTCGCTTCAATTGTCTGCGCGCGCTTTCGGACTCTCTGCCCGCTTCACCATTTTTGTTCTTTTGCCTTCCCACCTTTCCTTGGACGCAAATCGCCGAGCCCAGCTGCGCCGCGCTCGCACCGATAATCCGCGTCCTCAATGGAATGCTCCGATTGACCAACCTGAAGCTCCGTCAGACGATATGTTCTGACAGGGGATGGAGGAGTGCTCGACATTCACAGTGCGTCGCGAGCGACGTCTGGGCTTTCACGGCAAAATTTCTGAAAGCGTCACCCATCGCCGTGGAGCCAGGGCCGCGATCGCGTGGCGCGAGACCGCTAGCCTGATTGGACTCATTGGCTGAGATTCGTTGCTTGACTCAGCGAAATAAAAGCGAAACTATCGCGGATGCGCCGGTGCTTCCCCAGCCTCGGCCGCCCAGCCCCAAAGGAGGTTCACTCGCGATGGCTTCTTGGCAGGAGTTCGAAAACTCTGACCCCGAAATGGCCGACGCCGGCCGCAAACTGCTCTACCAGCACGGTCCCGGTCTCGCCTTTCTCGCCACGCTCCGCAAGGACGGCGCTCCGCGCCTGCATCCGATTTGTCCAACTGTGGTCAACGGCCGCCTCTACGCCCTCATCCTGCCGTCATCGCCAAAGTGTGGCGACCTGATGCGCGACGGCCGCTACGCGCTGCACACCTTCCCACCCGAGAAAGTGGACGACGAGTTCCTCGTGATGGGCCGCGCAACGCACGTCGCCTCGCGCGCGGTCGCCGACGCGATCCGCGCGGATCAAGTCGCCCGCGGCATGACCTCCACCAACGACGAGGAGGCCTTCGAGTTCGCGATCGAGCGTGTGATGTGGGCGAAGTATCCCGGAAGCCACGGCACCTGGCCGCCGAAGTACTCGGTGTGGCTATGCCATTGATGCGCTAGCGTTTCGCGTCCGAGTACGCCGCCTCGATATTGCCGGCGAGCTTGAAGTCCTTCTCGGTCACGCCGCCGTCGCTGTGCGTCGAGCATGCGAACGTGATGCGCGTGTAGTTGATCGTAATGTCCGGATGATGATCGGCAGCCTCGGCGATTTCGGCGACGCGATTGATGAACTCGATTCCGTCCATAAATTCTTTGAAGCGGAAGAGCTTCACGATCGCGTTGCCCTTGTATTCCCAGCCGGGAAGCGATTTCAGCTGGTCGGTGATTTGGTCGGCGCTGAGAGTCGGCATCGAAGTTCCCTCCGGATCGGCGCATCGGATGCGATAAATCGGCCGCGCCATTAACCTGATCGTGCGCCGTGTGCTAATAGGAAAGCAAATCTGCGATTAGAGGAAAGGGACTCCGCGATGGCAAACAAGGTCATAACGGACGAAGTCCGCAAGCAAATCGGCAAGACCGGCGAGGCGCGGACTTATGAAATCGAGCGCGGCGCAATCCGCCGCTTCGCCGAGGCGATCGGCGACACCAGCCCGCTCTTCAACGATGAGTCAGGCGCGCGCAAAACCCGCTTCGGCGGCATGATCGCGCCGCCCACCTTCTACCGCTCGCTCGGCTCGCCGATCCCGAGCGTCAACATCCCGGCGCTTGGCGATTCGTTCCGCGGCCTCGACGGCGGCTCGGATTGGGAATACTTCCATCCGATTCGCCCCGGCGACCGAATCACGGTGCAATCGAAGCTGGCTGATCTCCGCGAGTCCGAAGGCCGCCTCGGGCCGATGATCTTTATCGTGGTCGAGACCAGCTACACCAATCAGTTCGGCGAGCTCTGCGCGACGCAACGCTCGACCGGAATTCGCTACTAGCCGGAGGGAAAATCGCGATGGCGAAACAGGTTTATTACGAAGACGTCGAAGTCGGCAGCGAAATCGGGCCGCTCGAAAAACATCCGACCACGCAGCAGCTCGTGAAGTACGCTGGCGCCTCCGGCGACTTCTACCAGATTCACTATGACAAGGATTTCGCGCTCTCCAACAAGCTCCCCGGCGTGATCCTCCATGGCGC
>JASHPB010000102.1 GCA_030038355.1 Candidatus Binataceae bacterium | reverse complement strand
GTCAACACCCCGGCGATCTGTTGTGAAGTCTTGTCGGCCAGGAACCCCGTCGACGAGGTCATCGTCTTTGCGCCACCCATCGCGACGTTCGCTCCAAGCGTAGCCGCCGCAGTGGCGCCGCCCGCGCTCGCGGAGCCGGTTATTGCAGCCCCGGGCGTCTTGCCGCTGTCAGCGTGAGTGTTGAAGGCCGTCAGCCGGTGCTGGCCTTGTCGCTCGTTTGATAGACATAGACGCCGGTGTCGAGCGTCGAAGCACGCCGCCGAAGCCTTTGACGAGCCTTCTCAGCCGTTGCCTTCGCTGATATTGGTGAACTCGCCCTCCACGATCAGAATGTTTCCAGTGCCGGGCGGAACCCCACGCTTCTGACAGATCTCGTTGTAGCCTTTCGCTATCAGAGCTGACCCTACTTTGAGGTATAGGTACTGCGCGGTGTCATGGGCAACCCGCGTCTGCTCGGCATCGACCTTGGTGTCCGACACGCTACGATAGGCGCGCTGAAAGATGCTCGAATTTGAGGCTCATGCCGGAGGAATCGACGCCGAAAGGATAGACGGCTATCTGGGCGGGCGGCGCGGGGGCACTTTGAGTCTCCTGTCCAACCCTTTGCGCCAGCGTATACAATCAGGACAATGCAGCCGAGTAGGCCGACTCGTCTGAAAAGGCCCGATATCATACTCCCCGTCATCGGCGATGGACGCGCACGCAACTAATCCCGGCTCGATCCGAATCGGCCTTGTAGCACACTCCGCCATCAAGCTATTGCCTACCAGCATTCGGCGAGGCGCAAGCCGATCTTTCGGCATTCGTCGATCGTCGCGCAGACTAGATGCCGGCCTTCGGATAGCGCTCGCGCATCCAGGCGACGAACTTCTCTGGCGCGGCCATCGTCGAAAGGCGGCCCTGCCTGACCAGCGCCCAGTCGTTGAACTTACCCGATTTCTTGATCTCGGCGAGTGTTGCAGGAGGATCGAGGCGCCCCGCGTATTCCATGTCGACGACCGCCGACCGGGGATTATTCGGGTCGTCACGCGGCTCCGAGCGCACCGTTGCCATCCCGACCACGCTCGAGAGTCCGCCGCTATGATAAATGAATACGCGGTCGCCGGGACGCATCTGCCGGATCGCGCGCACCGCCTGCGGGTTCGATACGCCGTCCCACGCCGTGTGCTGGTCGTGCTCCAAATTGTCAATCGAATAGGTATCAGGGTCGGTTTTGGCCAGAAAATAGTTCATAACTTGTCCTCATAAGTCGTGATTTAAAGTAGAGCAAACTGACGCGCAAGCCGTCGGCCAGCGTACGCTTAGCCTCATGCCTGAACTACCCGACGTTACAGTCTATGTCGAAGCGCTCGCAAAGCGTGTCGTCGGTCATGAATTGAGAAGAGTGATCGTCAAGTCGCTCTTCCTGCTGCGCTCGGCGGCTCCACCGCTAAGCGCCGCGGAACGTCAGCGCGTGGTTGAAATTCGACGTGTCGGCAAGCAGATTGCTATCGGCATCGCGAATCACCTGTGGCTCGTGCTTCACCTGAAAATCGCGGGGCGGCTGCACTGGGATACCGCCAAGCCCAAGCTCGGCAGCAGAAACGTGTTGGCGGCCTTCGAATTTGACAACGGCTGGCTCTGGCTGACCGAGGCGGGGACGCAGCGTCGCGCCGCGATGCACGTGGTTGACGGCGAAGCGGGACTCCGCGCGATGAATCCCGGGGGTATCGAGCCGCTCGATTCGAGCCTCGCCGAATTCGAAGCGGCGCTTCGCGAGGAGAACCACACGCTCAAGCGCTCCCTCACCGATCCGCATATCTTCAGCGGTATCGGCAACGCCTACTCCGACGAGATCCTGCATCGCGCACAACTCTCGCCGATCGCGATGACCCAGAAGCTGAGCGCGGAGCAAGTCGCGCGACTCTACGATGCGACGCGTGCGATACTGATCGAATGGACGGAGCGCTTGCGAGCGGAATCGGTCGATGGGTTTCCGGAGAATGTTACGGCGTTTCGGCCGGAGATGGCCGTGCATGGGCGCTACAATAGGCCGTGCCCACGATGTGGCTCGAAGATCCAGCGCATCCGCTATGCGAGCAACGAGACCAACTACTGCGTCAAGTGCCAAACTGGTGGACGCCTGCTCGCCGATCGCGCGTTCTCGCGCCTGTTGCACGATGATTGGCCGCAAACGCTCGAGGAACTGGAGGCGCTCAAACGGCGCTAGGGCGTGATAATGCGGCGGACTTGCATCCGAAGCTCGGTGAGTCTCAGATAGGTGAAAGGCTCGCCCGGGTGACGGAGCGCAACTCATGAAAGAGAAATTCGCATTTGAAGCCGAAATGTATGCGTCGCTTTCTTGTCTGCCGCTGGCGGCCAAGATGGCTTTCGACACTGTTGGACTCAAGATCAGCCGTGCGCAGTGGCAAGCGCTCGATGCTGAGGAGCGTCGGCGGCTCTGCGAGATGCGGACGGACAGCGACGCCGAGCGCCGACAGTTCAGCGCCTTCGCGGTAGGGGCGGTGCAACGCCGCTGTGGCGAAACGCTGAAGCCGCTCCCCGATGAACAGCGCACCGCGGCCGTGCCACCCGAGGAGCTGCCGCCTGAGATTGCGGAGAAGGCGAAGTCATTGGGTTATGGCCTCACGCGCGCGCGATGGAAGTCGCTCGGCTACGATCAGCGTTACGCGCTAATCAAGTTCGGCGGTCACGACGGGAAGCCGAAGAAGTTCGCCGCCGCGCTCGCTGAGTTCCTCGGCTGATCAGCGGGCAAATCAAGCGTTTAGTCGCAAGGGTGTGGAAGGAGCTACGCAGCCGCGCCGCATCGGTGTTAGCGGTCGTGTGCACCGCCACCTTATGCATCGCGGCAAAGTCATCGGCGCCGCGCGCCGAGATTTGTACGCCTTCGTTGCCAGCCTCTGACGGATGGCTAGGTGGCGACGGCGGCTACTCGATTCCATTGAGAAATGGCGTCACCCTCTGGCTCTTCGCCGACACCTTTGTCGGCGGAAATCGCGCTAAGACGCGCGCAGGCTCTCACATGGTCTCGAACACGATCGGCATTTCGGATTGCACAGATGGACGCTGGCACATCAATTACTATTGGCAGCGCGCGAGCGCCGGCCGCGCCGCGCGAGCATACTTCACTGCCGCCGATCCGTCGGTCAGCTACTGGCCATTCGACGGTTTCAGCTTCCAAGGAAAAGTCTACCTCGTGCTAACACGTGTGGTTAAGCCCCCAGGCGAAGGACCATTCGGATTCAAAATTGTTGGCACGGACCTCGCGAAAGTCGCAAATTCATCTGAGAATCCGCAGCGATGGTCGATCAGTTATTTGAGGCTGACTGAGAGTCTCTTCTTTTTCCCAGGCGCTTCAATAGTCCTGCAGCCGCCCTACGCGTATCTGTTCGCCGTCCTTGATGATGCGAGCCATCGACGGCATAGCATCGTGCTCACGAGAGTGGCCTTAAGCAGGCTCGACCGGCCTGCGGATTCGATCGAATACCTGGCACGCGACGGCAGCTGGAAACATGGTCTCGATGCTCACGACCAGCGCATTATGGTCGAAGACGGCGCGCCCGAGTTCAGCGTCAGGTATCATCCCGAAATCGGCAAGTGGGTCCTCGTGCAGCAGAATCCGCGGTTCGGATCAGCGGAGATCGACGTTCGCTTTGCGGACCGAATGGAAGGGCCGTGGTCTGCTTATCGGCCGCTCGCATCCGAACCGGAAATGATCCGCCAAGATGCACAGGCCAAAGAGATTTTCTGCTATGCGGCGAGAGAGCACGCCGAACTCCATGCTGGGCCGCGCGCTCTGCTCTTAAGCTATGCGTGCAATTCGCGGAACTTCGGAATTACTGCCGGAGACATGTCAATTTATCGTCCCGTGGTCGTGCGCACGGAACTTCCGTAGCCATTTTTGCGCTGACAGTTATCCCAGTGCGCTGTTTGATACCCGCCGCGATAAGATCGGCGAGCGCGCCGTAATTGCCGTCGAAGTGATGACCGCCGTTGCGTCGATAGGTCTCGACGCCGCGTTTCTGGAGTGTCGGACAGGCGGTATCTTCTTCGTTCTCGCCGTAAAAGCACTGCATCACGTTGGACGGAATCTTGTCCGCTTCAGCCAGCACTGGCAAAGCATCGGGGCCGGGTGGCTCACCGAGCCAATCGCGGACGGAAATCTGAAAATCCGCGGTCTTGGAGAAGCCAAGCAGCGACACAATGACAACGTGATCGCGAACACTTTGCGGCAGCCGGTTGTAAACGAAGGGCATCACGTCGGCGCCGAACGAATAGCCAACGAGCGCGACCTTATCGGCGTGCCATCTTGCCATGAAAGTCTCGACAACCGCGGCGACCATGTTCGCCGTTTCTGCCGGCGTCTTCTTACTCCAGAAGTAGCGCAGGCTGTCGACGCCGACGACGGGCACGCCCATCCGCTGGAAGTCTTCAGCGAGAGCCTGGTCGATATCGCGCCATCCGCCGTCACCTGAAATTTCGACAACCATCAGCTTCGACCGATGTTCGGCGGGGAGTATCGCGAGTGGCAAGCCGGAGATATCTTGCGGCGCGGGAAGCTTGGCCGGAACCGGCGCTGGGATAGTCGCGAGATACGGCTCGATCAGAGAGCGTAGTGCGTCACCCGGAGTAATACCCTTGGCAATCTCGCGGAGATCGAAAGGCGCGCCCTCGCTGTTGAGCTTCATGATGTACTCGCGGTCAGCCTTCCGTACGCCGGGAGTCAGGCCTACCGTCCACTTGCCTTGCAGCTTTTTCGGCGGCCCGTAGCGATATCCGTGGCGAAGTTTCTTGGTCGTGACCTCGGAGCAAAACGGCTTTCGCGTCGTGACCGTTTCGGCGGGGTCGAGCGACACTGCTCCCGCAATCGTCGCGGAGGGCGCCTGGACCAGGTTCAACTCGGCGAGCGTGCCGCCCTCGCCGATGCCCGCGAGGACGGGCGAGAGGTAATTGGGAAAGTGCCGTTGGCGCTGAATCTGGCGGCTGAGCCATTCAGCATCGTAGACCATCTCGTGACAATCCTCGTGCTTCTTTTCCAGGTTTCGCAGGTAGTCGCGGCTGCTGACCTCGGCAACGAAAGCGCCGTCTTTGGCGATCGCATTGGCATCGGCATTGTCGGCGGTAGATATTCCTCGAGCGCTGGAAAAGAGCACGACGAGGCCGCGCGGTTTTTGGCTCGGCGCGACGAGCTTGATTTTTCCGTAGCGGCCGACGTCCACCGCGCGCGCCGGAGCCGCGCCGACAAAGCTCGCGAGCGCGAAGATTACGAGCGCCGAAACCAGTACGAGCATGCGGAAGTTATGCTGCCGAAGAACCTCGGCCGATTCCGCTGGCGAGCGCGGCGACATCGGCAATGCTAAGGAATGGACCGAAGGCGCCCGAAGCCGCAAGATAGCGCGGCTCCCAAGCCGGGCGAAACTTGTTCTTGAAGATGCGCAATCCCTGGAAGTTGTAGATCGGCCGGCCATGCTCCCAGAGCAACCCCGCAAGATGATGCCATTTCGACGAAAGAGGCGTGCGCGCGATTCCCGCCAGCGGCGCCATGCCGAGGCTTAAGCTCTTAAACTCTCGCTCCTTCAACGCGAGCGCGAGCTGCGTGAACAGGAACTCCATCGTACACGCCGGCGCGTTGGGAACTTGCCGCATCAAGCCGATCGTCGCCTGCGTCTGAAGATCAGTCGCCATGAACGTGACGAACGCGAGCGGCTCACCGTTACGGCAGGCGATCGCGGCGGACTGCGCCGCGATAAAGCGCGGCTCGAAAGCCGCCACGGAGAAGCGCCGCTCTGCCGTATGATGACTCGTCAGCCAGCGCTCGGAAATTCCGCCGAGCACCGCCTGCCGCTGACCAGTCGCGTCGGGAGACAGGATCTCGAAGGTGAGGCCTTCGCGCTCGCCCCGCTTGAGCGCCTGCCTGAGTCCGTAGCGCTCGGGACCTTGCAGATTGAACTGATCGAGATCGATTACAGCTTCCTCGCCGACTTTTACGACCGTAAGTCCGGCGTCTAGATAGAACGGCAGGCTCTCAGGTGGAACCTGATAGAAAGCCGCGCGGCCGCCGTGCTCATCTGCCAGCTCGACGAAGCGCCAAATCAGTTCGGGCCATTCGTTGTACGGTCCGACAGGATCGAAGAGCGCAACCCAGCTGCGTCCGCGCTTAGCAAACATCAGAAAGGAGTCTCCCGAACTCGAGAAGAGGAAACTCTTGTCCGCCATCAAGGCGAGCATCGCCGCGCTTCGATCCTGCGTGCGGATGATTTCGGCCGCGCGAGCAAGGTCGTCGTTGGTCGGCGGTTTGACGCGGCCGGGAGCGGCGCGCAGCAACTGCCAGAGCGAGAGCCCGATCGCGAGAATCGAGGCGGTCAGGATCGCACGCAGCGAGCGCGACGCCTGCGCATCGAATTCGAACTGCCACCAGATCTCGCGCCGGTACGCCACATCGCGAAAAGCGAAGAAGAGGATGCCGGTCGCACCGGCGATCACAACCGCGATAGCGACGAACCAGCCGAGCCGAAATGGCTGATGCAGAAATGCTGCCGGCCGCGTGAACTCGCGCCGCGTCGCAAGCAGCAGGCATACAAGGAAAACCATCGCCGCAGTTTCGGCGAAAGCGAGGCCCTTGGCGAGACAGAATCCCACGTTGATCGCCGCGATACACAGCGCAAGCCACCACGCGCCGTCGATGCGATGGTAGAGTCCGCGCGCGACATACAGCAGGAACACGCCCGCGAGGGTCGCGAGCAGATGCGAAATCTCAACCGCCCAGAGCGGCAGCACGCTCTGCACCGCAGCGAGGCGCCAGTCGAGCGCGGGCGTCGCGCCCGACACGATCAGCATGGCGCCGACTACGAACGTGATCGCGCTCAAAAATACCGGCGCGAGCAATGCTGCCCCGAGCGACACGCGCCGTTCCACCCCCGAGCCGCGTCCCGGCACGCTTCGGAGCTCAAGCCATGCGAGCGATGCCGCGGCCAGCATCAGCGGCATCAGGAAGTAAACGCCGCGGTAGATCAACAACGCCGCGGCTAACTGATTCGACGGCACCATTCCGCGCAGCCCGGCCAGCACCACGATATCGAAGACGCCGAGTCCCGCCGGGATACGGCTTACGACGCCCAGCGCAATCGCCGCGGAGAAAATCGCGGCCAGACTGAAAAAACCCACCGTGCCACGGGGTAACAGAAACCAGAGTGCGGCAGCGGCCGCCGCAAGATCGACGGTGCTCGCGACAAGCTGCAGCAAAGTAATCGCAAGCGAGGGCATCTCGATCGAAACGCCGCCGATCGGGAGCGGCTTGCGCCGGTGCACGCGCCTCAGCAGCACGGCCAGGATTGCAAGTAGTTCAGCTGCGCCGATGATTCTGAAAGTAACGATCGATATTCCCAAAAATCGTGCGCCCGTGCCGCCCGCGAGCGTCAAGCTCCCGGCAATGAACGCGCCGAGCCCGATCGCGAACGCTGCGTTGATGAAGAGCTTTACGCGCGCGGTGTGCTCCGGCTTAACGCCGGCAGCCCCATAGACGCGGTCGCGCACGGTGGCGCCCGTCAGCGCGCGAAGCCCGACTGCGTTGCCAAGAGCAGAGCCGCAAAACGACGCGAGTAGCAAGGCGGGTGTCGCGACCTTGACTCCCACGTATTTGAGCGCCAATTGATCGCGCGCAACAAGCGCCAGGTAACTCAACGCCGTGAACAGGATGGACAGCCAAATCCAGGCGCGCGGAGTCTCGCGCAACGCCTGGATCACGCCGCGATAATCGAGGCCGCGCGACAGACCGTTCAGGAGGGCAAGCAGGAGCGCACAGGCAGCCAGCGCGGCAACAGGGCCCGCCACGCGCCTTAATTTCCGAGCGCAACGAGTCAGCGAGCTATGAAAACGGTGCGGTTCGTTGTCCACGGAAGACACGAAACGGCGCGCACGAGCGGCCGGGATCGAGTCGGACGCGAATTTTCGTCCGCGGTCCCTTATATGTTGGCACTTATCGCTATTGATTTGTACCCATACGCGTCGAGCAGCGTGATGCAGTTGCCCGCCCGGCGAAGCGCCGATAAACGAATCGTGAGCATCGCGCGCGATGCGGCAGTCGGGCCCGGAACTATTTCGCGTCAGGCAGTGGAATAAAAAGCGTGTGGCGCGTGCCGGTGCCGATGCCGCGCGAGATATGCCCCTTGCCCGTCGTATCCTCGGCCAGCAGGATCGAGCCGGCTCCGAAGCGGCGCACCTCGCCGTCGCTGACCTCGATTTCGACTTCGCCGGCCAGATTCACGACGAACTGCCGGCGCGGCGCGTTGTGCCAGTCGATGAGATATTCGCCGCTTCGCGTGTCGCGGAAGATCACGCCCCTGGCGGCGATCAGCTCCGACATTGTCGAAGCGTGATCGGTCGGCTTCATTTCGGGCTCGACGTCCTGCAGATGTGACTCGCCTTTGGCGTCGGCGTAGATGCGTGTGTACTTCATCGGGTTTGTCCTCGATTCCTCTGTGCGAGTTGTTTACGTTCAATCCGTTGCGAACAGGAACGCATCGTAAATTGATCTGGCGATTCTGGCGATCGTGAGCTCCAGGTCCGATGTCGGCGTTTCTATGCTCTCAGCCAGAGCCGCAATGGCGACGCGCCCCCGATTATCGGGCAACTCTATGATACCGGCATCGTTCGCAACCAGGCCTTCGAGGCTTCCCGTCTTGTGCGCGACGATTGTGCCCGCCGGCAACTGACCCTTCAAGCGCCCAGGCCCGGTCCGGCACCGTCGCATCAAGTTCAGCAAGAGGTCGCTGTACTTGGGACTCAAGAACTCTCCCTTCTGCAAACGCGCTACGACGGAAGCAAGGGCCGCCGGCGTCCCTCGATCGCGCGGATCGTTCCTAAACGCCTCGATCCCTGCCGTACGTTGTTCGGGAGTGCTTTCCTTAAGGCGAGTTCGAAAGCGTAGCAGCGACCACGATTGCTCGGAGCTAAGGTCCCCAAAACCGTAGAAGTCACAAATGATCTGCCGGGCGGGACGGTCAACACGAATTTCATTGATGCCGCGCTCGCTGAGCATCTTCGTGACTTCATGCCCTCCTCCTGCCAGGCGCAGAACGATATCGCTCGCGGTGTTGTCGCTGAAGCGAATCGCCAGGCCGAGGAGGTTTTGAACGGAAAGCTGCACTCCGGGAATAGCGAAGAGATCCTTTATCGCTCCCGAGCCCGGGCTAAGGTCCTCCGTAGTAATCTCGATCATTTGTTCGAGCGAACATTGACCCTGCTCCGCGAGCATGAGCAGCCGCATCGCGATCGGAATCTTGTAGGTGCTGGCAAGCGGGAAAGAACGGTCGGCATTGAAGAGGATGCGCACTTCAGATTCCAGGTGAATTGCGCACACTCCGACCGAGGCGGCAGCCCGCGCAGCGATGCGTGTGATCTCGTTGTAGAGGCGCTTCGTGATTTCGGTCTTCATATTCGCCGTATCCTACGACCCTCTCTCCGAACTGCTGCTGACAAAGCGAGTGTCGCCTTTCCCCTAACACGAAAGGAGCCGCGCGTGACAATCGCCATGAATTCGAATGACGAACAGGCTTGAGAAGGGCGGGACATCGACAAACGCCGAGATCACCCGGGACGGAGAACTGCGTGTTGTGCCGATATCCGCATAACACGCACTCTCTAGCCGGAATCGAGTCGCGCCAGGCGCTTACTTTTCACCCCCTGGCCAATTGGCGCTCTCGAGCGATTGAACGAAGACGTTCAGATAGTCGTCCGTAGCGCCGCTATACCAGCTGCCCGAGTAGTGCGTTTCGATACAGCCGTAAGCGAGATACTGTAGATTCGTCCATGCCGAGACACTCGACGCGCCCTGCGGATTGCTCTGCGCGTTGCTGACTGCATTCTGATAATCAGTTCCCGCCGAGGCGCTCTGCGAATGGTAATAGCTGTACTGGTCGCCGTTGATGCATCCGCGCATCTCAGCGTAGCGGTAGTCGAGGCCGAATGGCGTTGACTGCCACATCATCGGCCATGTGAACCACTCGTAGTAAACCTTGCTCTGTACGATGCTCCACGACGCGTATTGGCTGGTCGCGGCGACGCCGCCGAAACCCTGCAGGCCGCAGAATATGCCTTGTGGTGTGATGGCGGTAACTACTCCGCCGGTTTATCGACGCGGGCGTGCATCCATTCTTGATTGTTCAAGTCGCCGCCTTCGTAGCAGGTGGTGCCTCCGTTAGCCGCGGCACAGTCCTGATGCCATCCGGATTCGATCTCCGCCCGCGCGCGGATGTAATCCTCGTCGATTCCCCACTTGCAGGCCGTGATTCGAATCAGGTCGTCGGTGCTGCCTGAGTAGTTGCCGTCCACGTTGGCA
>JASHPB010000101.1 GCA_030038355.1 Candidatus Binataceae bacterium | reverse complement strand
GCAAAGCGGTCAAGGATTTCAAGCGTGCGATGGCCGACGACGAGCCGAACAAGGTGGTGACCAAAGCCGAGGAGCCAGCCAAGACCGCTGAGATGAAGACGAGCGAGGTCAAAGCCGACAAGGCTTAAGCAAGTCGACCAGCTTCAGTAGGCGCTGCAACAGGCGGCGCGGGATCGATTCCCGCGCCGCTTTTTCGTCGTGTGTGGATTTCTCTGTTGAAAGCTTGTGGATAGTTGGTAGCGAACTAGAGACTACCGAAGAAAAGCATGGCCAGTCGATCTTCTGCTTGTATGCAGTGGCCTTCTAGGCATTTTTCCCAGTCAATCTAGGTCTATTTCCGATCTTGCCCCTTCGCCGATCTTCTATGGTTCGGTGACGTTTGGTTTGCAAGGCGCGTGTTTAGTCCAGCGCGAACCGAAGTTGAAAAGGCGCATTGGCTCGGCGTCGAGATGATGGGCGCGCGCGACTCACCGTGACGGCGAGCCGGGAGGAGGTTCGTCGTTCGTGGTGACTCTTCCGCCCAAGCCATCGCTGCACAGCGTCGAGCATCCGCTGCTTCCACTGCTGATCGATGTCGATCAAACGGCGCACCCAAGAATATCATCGGCTGACGCGCGAACGGGGAGGGCCGGCGAACGTGACTGACTATCCGATTTTCGGAAGTAGCTAACGGTAGTGCCGCATGAGGCCGACCACTACGCCGCGAATCGAAAGGTCACCCTCGTTGACCATTATCGGCTGCATCGTGGCGTTAGCCGGCTGCAAGCGGATGTGACCGTCGGACTCGCGATAGAACCGCTTCACAGTCGCCTCGTCGCCGATTAGCGCCACCACGGTCTCGCCGTTGCCAGCGGTCTCGCGGCCTTCGACGATTATGTAATCGCCATCGCGAATTCCGTCCTCGATCATCGAATCGCCCTTAACACGCAGGCAAAAAGTGTTGTCGCGGCGCACGAAGTCGTCGGGCACGGCGATGGTTTCGTTGCCCTCGATCGCCTCGATCGGGGTGCCCGCCGCGACCTGGCCGAGCAACTTCAGAGTGCGAATGGGAGCGGGCCGCTCGGATTCAGATACTTCGAGCGCGCGGCTGTGATTGTGCTGGCGCTTGATGAATCCCTTTTGTTCCAGGTTGTGCAGATGCTTATGCACAGTGGCGAGCGACGAGAGCCCGAAATGCTCGCCGACCTCCGAAAGAGTCGGTGCGTAACCGTGCTCACTGATATAATTGTTGAGGTAATCCATCAGCTGTTTCTGCCGCCGCGTGAGCGTTGCCATAATGGTCGTCCCCTTGCAGAGCCCAGATGATGGCGAAAATCGGGCGAAGATGCAAGTGCTTCGTTAGGGAATCCAGCGCCTCTCCTATCGATGTTCTCTCCCGCCCGTTAATCTGAGCACCAAGCCCGGCAAATGGCAAAACTTCGCATCCAGTACGAAAACGGCGACCCAGAGCGAGTGATCGAGTTCGATCCCAACAAGGCGCCGTTTCACCACGACGGTCAGCCCGGTTCGATTCTCGACATCATGCTCGGCCATAAGATCCATCTCGAGCACGCATGCGGCGGCAACTGCGCCTGCACCACCTGCCACGTGGTCGTAAAGCAGGGATTCAACAAGCTCGGCGAAGCGTCCGAACAGGAAGAAGATCTGCTGGACAAAGCTCCAGGTCTGACTCCCACCTCGCGGCTCGGATGCCAGGCGGTGATAACCGATCCCGAGGCCGAGATCGTAATCGTCGTACCACGCTACACGATCAACCAGGTGAGCGAGGCGGCCGAGGAATAAGCATGAGCGGCGGGGAAACTGCACTTCGTGGACGCGCGACGCTCACTGCGCGCATCGCGCGGATTCATGATCACTGCGCGGACACGCGCTCGCTGTTTCTCACCCTCATCGATGGCCGCCACCTGAGATTTCTTCCCGGCCAGTTCATCTCGATTTCGATTCCGCTAGGTGACGAGACCCGCACCCGTGCCTATTCAATTGCGACCAGCCCCGAAGATCGCGGCCCATTCGAAATCTGTTTCAACATGGTCGCGGGCGGGCGAGGCGTCGGATGGCTCTTCGAGCGCAAAGTCGGAGACACCCTCGAATTCACGGGACCATTCGGCGCGTTCTCGATGGAGCGCGCGCCCGCGGTGGAAATCGGTCTCATCGCCGAGGGCACCGCGATCGCGCCGATTCGTCCGATAATTCGCCGGGCAATTGAAACCGGGCGAGCGCCGATCCATCTCATCTACGGCGCCGATCGTGATGAGCACATCACTTACCGAGCGGAACTCGACGAGTGGGCAAAGCGTGCGCTGAACTTCAGCCATGAAATCGTGATCGCACCCGCTATACGGCTCCACGAGCGGCTCGGCGATGTCGCCGATGAACGATGGATCGCTGCCGACTCTGATCGTTCGCGGCAGTTCTGGATCTGCGGCGTCGGTCCGGGCGTTATCAAGCTTCGCGATTTGCTGCGCGGCGCGGGCTACGAGCGACGCGCCGTCCACTACGAGCAGTGGTGAACTCTCAGGTGCCGAAGGCGCGCCTGAGCGCGGCCGCCGATTGCTGCAGCGCCTCACGGCCCTTATCCAGCACGTGATACATCGAGTAGAAGCCGTGGATCATGCCGTCGTAGCGCGTGATCTCGACCGGCACGCCGGCGGCGCGAAGCCGCTCGCCGTAAGCCTCACCCTCGTCGCGTAGCGGATCGAATTCGGCCGTGATAACCAGCGCGGGCGGCAAGCCCGCGAGATCATCGGTGAGCGCCGGCGCAACGCGCGGGTCCTTCTTGTCCTCTTCGCGGCTCAGGTATTGCCCCCAGAACCACCTGATCGCGTCGGCGGTGAGGAAGTAATCGCGAAACGTCCGATGCGAGTAAGTATCGAGGCCCGTTTCAGTCGCCGGATAGACGAGCAGTTGAAATAGCAGCTTCGGCCCGCCGAAATTGCGCGCAAGCTGCGTAACCACGGCCGAGAGGTTGCCGCCCGCGCTGTCGCCGCCGATCGCGATTCGTTCCGAATCGCCGTCGACGAGGGCGGCGTTGGCGCCGATCCAGCGGACCGCGGCCCAGCAGTCCTCAACTCCCGCGGGGAATTTGTGCTCCGGCGCGAGCCGGTAGTCGATTGAAACCGTGACGCACCTGGCATGATTGGTCAGAAAGCGGCACGGCGCGTCATGCGAATCGAGGTCGCCGATCACCCAGCCGCCGCCGTGGATGAAAATCAGCACCGGGAACGGACCGTGTCCCTCGGGCGTGTAGATGCGCACCGGGATTTCGCCAGCGGGTCCCGGAATCTTGCGATTTTCGATGCGCGCGGGCTTCTCCAACTTGTCATCGGGCACGACGAAGCCACGGCCCATGACCTTGCGCGCCTCGGGTGCCGATAGCTCTTCGATTTTGGGGCCGCCCAAAGCGGCCATTTGATCCATCAGGGCCTTGGCTTGCGGGTCGAGTGCCATCGACGATTCTCCGGCGCGGGATGCTGCCTCGCGCGTGACCAATTAAGACGTTCTGGTTTAAACCGGAAGCATGAGCGCTATCAAGCGCGCGGCGCTGCCTCTGCAAATTGCCTCAGGATGCCATAAGTGCCGGGGAAGCCGTCGATTCGATACTCGCGCGTGATCACGCGCTCGCGCTCGAGGCGCCGCGCCGCCCGCGCTACCAGTTGGGGATCGATCGCGAGCAAGCGCGCGATCGTTCGTTCAGCGCCGAACCCGGCCACCTCGAAGTAGCGCTTGACGATCCGGTAGGCCGCCTCGGCACGGCTCAGCTCGCGCCCCTCGCGTATCGCGTCGCCCCATCGATGCTCCACGGTGTCCCATACATAGCAGAAGGGATCGGCGCGCTCCTCGATTTTGAGCGCGAGAAACTTTTCCTGCAGCTCGCGCATCGCGCGGTCGAATGTCGCGCGTTTCGAAGGCTGCGCGTACCCGCTCGAGAGCTTGAGGACGCGGGTCTCGGCGGCGCCGCGCCTGGTGAGCGTGTCCATCACGAGCTTGCCGCAATGCGACAGCATCCCGCGTTCGTAGAGCTTGCGATAACTTCCCGATTCAACGCGAAGCTTCAAAAATGCGCCGAGCAGATCGCGCGCGATAAAACTCGGCCGTCCACCGATCACCTTGCCGTAGTACACAAGACGCCGTTCCGGCAGCGTGTCCTTGAACCGCCACGTCATCACGATTCCGTAGTCGTGCTGGATATGCTCGTCGGCAACCGGCTCGCGCGCGCCAACGATCGCCTCGCGAAGACAGGGCAGGCCGAGCCCGGCGGTAAACGCGGTGCAGAATCCGACATCTTCGATAAAGCGAAGAGCAGTGCGCTCGCCAGCGACGCGGCGCGACGGGATGCGGCGAAAATGATGGTCGCGATGACGCTCCAGCGCCTCGCCGAGCGCGGCCCTGCGCGATTCTTTTATTCGCGAATCCGGCTCAAGCATTCGGCGAATATCCTGTGGTAGTTGGCTTTCACGCCAAGTCCGCGCGTGATGCCCTCGAGACCGACCAGCGCGCGAATCGTGAACACGCTGTGCGCGGGTGACTTGTAGAGCTTGTGCTCGAGCGCAATCTCGCCCACCTTCGACGCCTTGGCGACGGTGTCATAGTCGGCGGGATCGTAGGCACGGTCGAAAATCATCGGTTCGAACAAGATATGCATGACCTCGACCATGGGCGCGGGATCCTGGTCGCGATCGAGGTAGCCGAGCTTGGCCATCGCGGCGCCAAGCGATCGATCGTCGCGAGTCACGAGCGCGCGCGCCACCTGCAGATTCGCCTTCCTCACCGCCTCAGGAAAACGGCGAATCGATCCGAAATCGAGCATACCGAGGCGTGGATGATGACTCACCAGATAGTTGCCGGGATGAAAATCAGTGTGCAGCATGCCGAACTCGAGCAGTTGGCGCCACGCGAGCAGATGTATCTTGCGTGCGACCCACGCTCGCACATCGATATCGACCGCCGGATTCATCACGTCGGAAAGGCCGTATCCTTCGACGTAGGTCATCGTCAGCACGCGGCGCGAGCACAGGTCCTTAATGGGGCGGGGAATCGCGATTTCGTCGTCGCCGTCGAGAGCGCGTCCGAAGTCGCTCATGTTACGCACTTCGTTTACGTAGTCGAGCTCTTCGCGAAGGCGCAAATCGAGCTCCTTGTAGATGGCGGCCGTGTCGATCTTCTGCCGCATTACGTCGCGGCCGAATGCCTGCAGCGCGCGCAGCACCAGTTTCAGATTCTGCAAATCCTCGGCGACGGTTCGATCGACGCCCGGATATTGAACCTTGACCGCGACGTCGGTGCCGTCCTTGAGCGTCGCGCGATGCACCTGGCCAAGCGATGCGGCGGCGAACGCGGTGTGTTCGAAGCGGCGGAAGAGCAGTTCCGGGCGCTTGCCGATTTCCTTGCGAATCTGCTCGGAAATCATGGCGTAGCTCATTGGCGGCACGCTTGATTGCGTCGCACTGAGCACATCGAGCGCTTCGCTCGGCAGCAGGTCGTGGCGCATCGAGAGCATCTGGATGAGCTTCATGAAGGCGCCGCGTAGCTGCTTGGAGCTCTCGACGATTCGCCGCGCGTTGCGCAGATGCGTGTCGTAAAGGTCGCGCTCGCGCGTCGACTTGTTCTGGAAAGGACGCCGCAGTTGATTCCAGATGTAGCTGGTGCCGACCTGCGACGTGAGCTCGCCGATCTTGATCGCGCGGCGTACGCGGCCCTGGGTTAGAGGATTGTGCGGACTCATCAGTCGCTCCGCAAAAGGCCGGTGCGGTTGATCAGCGTCGCCGAGAGCGCCGCGCCGAAACCGTTGTCGATATTCACCACCGTCACGCCGCTCGAGCATGAGTTGAGCATCCCAAGCAGCGCGGTGAGGCCGCCGAACGAGGTGCCGTAGCCGACGCTGGTCGGAACGGCGATGACGGGCTTGTCGATCAGGCCCGCAACGACCGAGGGCAGCGCGCCCTCCATACCGGCGACGACGATCAGCACGCTGGCGGCCTTCACGTCATCGAGGTTCGCCGTGAGCCGATGAATTCCGGCGACGCCAACGTCATAGAGACGCGTCACGCGATTGCCGAAAAGCTCGGCGCAAATGGCAGCTTCCTCCGCCACGGGAATGTCCGAAGTTCCCGCGCTGATAACCATCACGGTGCCGTGCCCCGAGGGTTTCAGGCGCTGGCGCACGATGCTGCCCAATTGAGCATCCGGATGGTAAACAAGTGCACGAAGTTTGTTCTTCACCGCGCGCGCCTTGTCGGGATCGAGGCGCGTGACAATCAGCGTCGTGCCCGCGGCCGCGAGCCGTTTGCCGATGGCGACTATCTGCTCCACCGATTTTCCCTGGCCGAAGATGACTTCTGGCACGCCGCGCCTGAGCATCCGGTGGCCATCGATCCTGGCGAAGCCGAGATCATGGAAAGGTAGCTCGCGCAGCTGCACCAGCGCGTCGTCCGCGCTGACGCGGCCGGCCGCGACGGCTTTCAGGATCTCGCCGATTTGCCGCGGCGTCATCGTCGCTTCAAGAGATCGGGCCGAAGCGGCTGCGGCAATAGCAATGCGACTTCGTTGACCGCGCGCGCGTCGGCGCGGGTCACGGTGATCGTGATATCGCCGGCGTGCAGTTGTTCACCGGGCTTGGGAATATGACCGAGGCGTTCGACCACGAGCCCGCCGATCGTAGCATACTCGTGGCCCTCGGGGAGCTTGAGGCCGAAGCGATCGTTCAATTCGATTATCGATGCTCGCCCCATCGCGAGCAGCGAGCGCGGCCCGGCGACGCGCGCCACCTCCTCGGCCAGATCGTGTTCATCGTGAATCTCGCCGACGATCTCCTCGAGCAGATCTTCTAGTGTGACGATCCCCGACGCGCCGCCGTATTCGTCCACAATCACTGCCAGGTTCTCGCCCGTGCGCTGCATCGCAACCAAGGCTTCGTCGAGCGGCATCGATTCGGGAAAGTAGCTCACGCTGCGCATCACTTCGCTCACCGGGCGCGTCAGGTCGGGCGCCTGCAGCAGATCGAAGACATGCACGATGCCGACGATATCGGTGATCCGGCGGCGGAAGACCGGGATCCGGCTGAAGCCGTCGCGCCGCACCGCCTCGATGGCGCCCGCAAGCGTGGTTTCCTCCGGGATCGCATCGACCTGCACCAGAGGCACCATCGCCTTGCGTGCGCCCGCGCGCGAGAAGCGGAAGATACGGGTGATCATCTGTTGCTCGACCGGCTCGATACCATCGGGCGCACCCGCCAGGTCCTGGGGGCGACGCGCCAGGCGCATCA
This sequence comes from Candidatus Binataceae bacterium, assembly GCA_030038355.1. GTDB lineage: Bacteria > Desulfobacterota > Binatia > Binatales > Binataceae > JASHPB01. The sequence goes on along the minus strand of JASHPB010000101.1, from coordinate 9,674 downwards.
GATCCTCACGCGTCAGGAATACGCTCTGCACGTCGGCCGGCACGCCGACAACACGGCGGAGCATCCGGCTGATGACTGTCTCCAGGCTGAGCAGCGGCGCGAGAATCGACGACAGCAGCCTCAGCGGCCGCGCCGCGAACAACGCGTAACCATGCGGATCGCGTAGCGTCAGCAGCTTTGGGATCGATTCGCCGAGAAGAAGTGTCACAGGCGTGAGGATAACAGGCGCGAGGAACGAGCTGCTCGGCCCGTAGTGACTGAGGAACGCGGTCAGCAGCACGGCGGCGCAGACCGTCGCGAGGTTGGCGCCGGTCAGAGTCAGAGCTACAACTCGATCGCGGCTCTCGAGCAGCCGCCCAAGCATGGTCGATGGCTTCGAGCCGCGCTCGCTCTCCGCTCTCACCTTGAGCTCGTCCGCCGAGACCAGCGCGATTTCGCTCGCGGCGAAGAAAGCCTGGATCGCGACACACGCGATGAGCGCGGCGATTACGCCAGCGATGATCATCGATGCAGCCTCACCAGCTCGACGGTCGCGCCGCGCACACGCTCCACCGTAGCGTCGAAGTCTCCAAGCTTTAGTCGCTCCTTGACGCGCGGCACGCGCCCGAGGCGGCGCAGGATCACGCTCGCCAGCGTGTGGCCCGCGGCGTCGGGAATCGGAGTGGCAGGCGCGAGCTCGGCGTTGAGCTTGGCCAGATCGACTGCGCCAGAGGCGGTCCACTCGTTGTCGGAGATCTTCGTGAGATCTGGCGCCTCGATATCGAACTCGTCGCGAATCTCGCCGAATACTTCCTCGAGCAAGTCTTCCAGCGTGACCAGCCCCAGCAGTTTTCCGTACTCGTTCACCACCAGCGCCATCTGGAAGCGGCCGCGACGCATCTCGTCGAAGAGCTCGCCGAGCGGTTTGTTGGGCGGTATGAAATAGGCCTGATGCAGCAGGCGATCGATACGCGGCAGAGCCGGATCGAGGCGGCGCGCGGCGAGATCCTTGGCGTGAAGGATACCGACGATATCGTCAGGACTCTCGCGGTAAACGGGCACCCGAGAAAAGTTTTCGTGCGCGACTTCGGCAATCAGCATTGCCGGCGGGAAATCGATCGGCATCATAAAAACCCGCTCGCGCGGCGTCATCACTTCCGAGACGCGGCGCGCACCGAAATCGAATACGCGGTTGATCATCGCACGCTCTTGCGCTTCGACTTGCCCCTGGTCTTCGCCGATCCGAAGCAGAGCCTTGAATTCGCTCTCTGAAACCGGCTCGGGCTTCGGCGCTTCCTGGAGCGGTGCGAAGTATTGCGCGATCGGATGTACCAGGTCGGTGATGATGGCGAGCGGCCGGGCGGTAAGCGTGGCGAAGAGGCCGGGAAATGCTAGCGCAAACGTCTTCGGCGTGATGTCACAGAATATCAGCACCACGACGAACATCAGCGGCGCGGCGATGTACGGCGCGATCCGTGGTCCGATCCACAGCACGAGGAAACTCGTCGCGAGACACTCGGCGAAGATGTTGCAGGCTTCATTCAGCCCGATGATCACGACCAGAGACTCAACCGGGCGGCGCATCAGGCGCTCGACCGCGCGGCGCGCACCGGCGCGCAACTGCTCGCGGGTGTGCTCGAGTCGGGCCAGGGAGAAGATCGCCGTCTCTGACGCGGCGAGTATCGCGCTCATCAGCACCAGCGCGATCACGATGTAGGGAAGGATGAATAACAGCACGTGCACGCCGTCAGCCTCGCAGTTGATCGTACCCGACCGAAGCCGGCAGCTTGATGTGCGCCATTTGGAGGCCGTGCCTGCGTCGAATGCTGCCGATGCGCGTCACTTGCGCACCGAGGCGGCGCGAAAGCTCGCGTTCGGAGAGGCTCGTTCGCACGCAGAACAGCAGTTCGTAATCTTCGCCGCCCGTGAGCGCGTGAGAGAGATCGTCGCGCGCAACCTCGCGATAGGCCGTCGACAACGGAACTTTGGTCTCATCCAGATTGGCACCGACCCGGCTTGAGTCGAGCACATGCGAAAGATCTTGCAGGAGTCCGTCGCTGATATCGATCGCAGCCGGCACGGGTTTTAGTCGCGCCAGTCGAGCGCCGGCTTCGATCCGCGCGCTTGGCGAGAGATATCGATTGACGAGAAACGCTCGCGCGCGCGCAGGCGCGCGAACCTTATTCGCCAGGATGCGCCATCCGAGGGCCGCATCGCCGAGCGTCCCGGTGACGAAAATATCGTCCCCGGGACGCGCCGCATCTCGGCGCATAACCTGCACGCCCACGTCACCCAGCAGCGCGATCGTGATCGCGAATTCGCGCGCGCTGGTGATATTGCCGCCGACGATATCGACGCCGGCGCCGCGCGCGGCCCGCCTTAGTCCTCGATTAAGCCGGTCGACGAACGGCATCGTCGCCGTCCGCGGAATTGCGAGATTGACCACGCACGCGGTCGGAGTTCCGCCCATCGCCGCAACGTCGCTCAGATTGACGGCGAGCGCGCGCGCTCCCAGTTGTTCCGGCCTGCCCCATCCGGCTTTGAAGTGCACGCCTTCAACCAGCGAATCGATCGTGAGCAATTGGGAGCTGCGTGCGGGGCGAAGGATCGCGCAATCATCGCCGGGGCCAAGGATCGTGCGCCGCGAAAGGCGATGACCGGCGGAGAGCCGCGCAATCACTTCGAATTCGCCAGGCAGGCCTTTAGAGCGGGACGCCAATCGCCTCAACGGTCGAGGGCGCGCGTCCTCAGGGACGATGCGCCGCGGACGACGCTGGTCGCGCAGAATCGGGAGGTTCAGTCACGCCCTAGACGCTAAACGATCCGAAAATCACGGGCAATAGCGCCTCATGCCGAAGGTTCCGACGCGCCCGTCGGCGCCTCGGTCGGCAACTCTACTACCAGCGCCATTCGCTGCGGCCCGACGCGACGAACCTCGAGCGTGCCGCCCGCGGCTTCGGTCATGACGCGCGCGATATAGAGGCCAAGGCCGACCGCACGGCTGGTGGCGCCGTTGGGCTCCGGGCTGACCAGTGCCCTGAGCTCCGAATCGGAGAGCGGAGGACCATCATCGACCACTTCGATCGCGATGCGGCCGTAGTTCTCGCCGCATTTGATCTGCACCGCGCCGGAGTTGACTCGGCCGATGGAAAAGCCAAGAAGGTTGCGGACGATGCGCTCAAGATGGCGCGGGTCCTGGCGGCATCGCGGCAGCCTGTCAAGTTGGCACTTGAGTGCAATCGAACGCCGCTCGGCCTGCTTCGCGCAGTTCTCGACCACGTCGGCCATCAGCGCGTTGGGATCGACTTCGGCCGGCGACGCCAACAGCTTGTGGCCCTGAACCTGGTAAAGGTCCAGCAGATTCGAAATAACCAGGTCGATACTCCAGACCGTGGCAGAGAGACGCGCCAGTACTTCGCTACGCTCGCCGAGCGCCATGTCATCGGATTCGAGCAAACTGCCGTAGCCGTGCAACGCGGCCAGAGGGCTCCGCACATCGTGGACCATGGTTGCCATCTGCGCCTCTCGAAAGCGCGCCGCCTCCTCCAGCGCTATAAGCTGGCGCCCGATGCGCTGGCGATAGCGATCGAGGAAGTATGCACCTGACTGCGCAAACGCGAGCGCAATCAAGAGGCCCAGAGATTGCGAGGCTCGATTGTGCGACACATTGTGGGTGAGCCATGGCACGACCACGAATGAAGTGAGGCTCGCCGCGTTCATCGCGAGCTGCCAGCGCCATCCCCACGCCACGTAGGCCGCGGTTGCCAGCGAGCACAGAAGGGCACTGACGAACGGCAGGGCCGAATCATTCTCCGCAGCGCCAAACAGCGAGAAAGTGACGACCAGGAGGATGCCGAAGCAGAGTGTCCAGATTCGCCAGCTGCGCAGAACTAGCTCCCACCACATGCCGCCGAGAAAAATCGCGAGCTCGCCGAGCGCGAGCCAGACGTACCCGATACCCGCGGTGTAAAATCCCCGCGACGCAATCAACCAGACGAGGTAGATGAGGACGAAGCCGAGTGCGAAGGCGCAGCCCAGCCTGAGCACGCCGAGCGATTCCTGATCGTCGTCCAGCCGGTTGAGGAATCTTGTTGCGTGTGATGATCCGCCTAATGTGCGCCCCGAGGGGACGCTTCGCGAGGCCGGGTTCATCTGTTCCCCCGAGCGAATCGGCAGCTCATGTGCGGCCGATTGTGCCTGCCAATCAGCTCCTACCTTGGCTTGAGATGCTCGTGCGCGCAAGCGCTGAAAGCATCGTTGCGAGTGCGAAATCGACTTCCGCCTCGGAAATCGTGAGCGGCGGCGCAAGCCGCACAACAGTGTCGGCGTTGAGCGTCCAGTTGATGATCACTCCTTGTCCGATCGACTCGGCAACGAAACGTCGGGTAAGTTCTGCGCCGCTCAGCTCGATACCAATAAGGAGGCCCAAGCCGCGCACGGCAACGATCTTGTCGTCGCCGAATGCCAGCAGTCCGGCGCGTATCCGATCGCCGATAGTGTTCGCCCGCTCCCAGAGCCGACCGGCAACGATCGTGTCAAGGCTCGCGAGACCAGCGGCGCATGACAGCGGATGCCCGCCGAAGGTCGTGATATGCCCAAGCGGAGGATCATGCGCGAGCTCGGTCATAACCTCGTCGCGCGCGGCGAAAGCACCGATCGGCAATCCGCCGCCAAGAGCTTTCGCCATTACGATGATATCCGGCACGACACCGAAATGCTCAAGGGCGAAGAGCTTGCCTGTGCGGCCGAAGCCCGTCAGCACTTCGTCGAAGATCAGTAGGGCGCCCGCGCGATCGCATCGCTCGCGCAGCGCGCGCATGAAATCCGTCGAAGGAATCCGCACGCCGCCCTCGGCTTGCACCGGCTCGATCACGACTGCGGCGATCTTGCCATCGATAGCCGCGAGCGCATTCGCATCAGCAAAGCGAAGATGCGTCACCGGTCCAGGCAGTGCACCGAACGGCTCGCGGAAGGTTGGATTTCCCGCAAGCGCCATCGCGCCCATTGTGTCGCCATGATACGCGCCATCGAATGCGACGAAGCCGTCGCGATGCGTGAACTTGCGCGCAGCTTTGAGGGCACCCTCGATTGCTTCGGCACCACTGTTAGTAAAATAGACGCGCGAGAGCGGCGACGGTAGCAATTCGGCAAGACGTGCAGCGAGCCGCGCCTGCGCTTCGATCACGTACTCGCCGTAGACCATAACATGAAGATGGCGCCGCGCCTGGCTCTCGATTGCGGCGAGCACCGCGCGATGGCGGTGGCCGAGAGCGGAAACGCCGATGCCCGCGATCATGTCGAGATAGCGCCGCCCGTCGGCCGCATAGAGCCACGAGCCTTCGGCGCGCGCGATTTCGAGACCTATCGGCGAGTCCGAAGTCTGCGCCACGTGCCGGCGAAACTTGTCGGCGAGATCGCTCACCGCCGTCGGCCTATCAGCTCAAGAAAATTGCCGCCGCCATGGCGCCAGTCGAGCGGCGCTGATTGCATCGCACCAGGCTTGGCGATGCGCGCGACTCCGAGCCGCTCGGCAAGCGCTCGAATCTGGAAGAGCATGGGCTCCGCGCCGGCGATCGCGAGTGACTCGATGAAGGGCGCAATCGCGTCGAGGCGCTCCTCGATCTGGCGCGGCGTCGCAACGGCGCTCACCAACAGGGTTCGGTAGCCAGGCGATATCGTGAATCGGGCGTCGCGATCGTAGACCACCGTCCAATCGAGGCGTGGACCCTCGTGGAGCTCAACCGGCTCGCCCACGATCGAGCGCCAGCGCGCAATCTCGCGCACGCGGCGTATCGCTGCCGCATCCTCGAGGTTAAGCGTCTCGCGTGCGGGAAGAGTGTTCGCGAGGCGCGCGAGTTCGATCGAGACTGCGCGCGCGAAATCGCGCGCCGCGTGGGCTGATGCGCCGACGACGAAAACCTGATGCGGCGACAAGCATCCGAGCTGCTCGTAGAGAGTCGCGTCACGCGCGATTTGCGCCGCGAATTCGCCACGCACCGCGTCGGCGATTCCATCCACCGCGATCACGGCGCCGCTCACCCGGCTGCCAAAGCCGATGAATTGGCAAGGTTTAGGAATCGCAGCCATCGTGGAGTCGTCACCGTATGCGATCAGCAGGTCAACGCTCGCCGCAAGCTCCGCCGTGCGTTCACGATTATCGCGGCGCCAATTCAGAACGGCTAGCCGTTGCGCAACATCGGCGTCAACTTCGCCGAGCGTCGCGGCGAATGCGGGAAAGAAGTCCGGCTCGCTCGACGCGGTCTTGATGATGACGGCGCGGCCCGCGAGCAAAGCGAGTACAACCTCGTGGATTCCCGCCCCCGCGAGGTTGCCCGCCATGATAAATCCCGCGACGCCCGCGCGTGGTTCGAGCGACGCGGCGGCTTTCGATATCTCGGCGGCGGAGAATGGCTCCAGGAGCGCATCGAACGAAGCCTCGACGAGCGGCTCGCTGAATCGCACCCGCGCGGCAATCGCGGCAACGGCGCGGCGTCGATGTTCGCTCGTTCGATCGCGCCATGATTCGATTGCGGCGCTGAGAGCGCGGGCAATTCGGGGGGAATCGATCTGGAGCCTCAGAGCGCCGCCCAGCCGAGCGGCGGCTGCTGCTGGCGATTCGGCAGTCGAGGCCCGGTTCATGGATGCGCGGCTCGCCGCTCGGCTGCCTCGAACTCCCCGATCCCGAGCGCACATCCGCGCGCCTCGGCGGCAGCCGCGCGCCCTATCACGCAGACACGGGCGCCGGTAATGATCCCGACGTCCTCGGTCGCAACCGCCGAGACCGAGCCGAAGTTGGCGAGATCGAAAAATGCGAGCAGGCCGGGCTCGCCGTCGCGCACCGGTTCCATGGTGGCCGGATCGAGGGCACGCGGCATCATCCAGGGCGGCGCGATTTTGACCCGCTCGCCGGGCGCTCGAGATTCATCCGAATTGAGCGCGGTTGCGTCGTAGAGCTGCGAGCAGAGTTCCGTCATGCCGTATTCATTGATAACGAGATCCGGCGCGATTCCGAGGTACTCGCCCGCACGCGCGATGACCTCCGCGGGAGTCAGCGGCGAGACCTGGCCCTTCGCTCCACCGGTATCCATCATGCGTGAGCCTTCGGGCAGCGCGATAGCTTCGCGAATCGAGTCGAGATGCCTGCATAGTCCGGCGAACGCTGCGCTGGTTGTAAGTACGCAGGCTGGCTCGCTATCCACTACGGCGCGGCGAAGAAATGCGGCCGCAGCATCATAATCGACGCCGTGTCGATCGGCGACGAAGGCGCTCGTGCCGTTGCCAAATTCCTCGACGCACCACGAGACCATCGTCGAGAGCGACGATTCCGGCATCGCGTCCGCGCCAGGGTGCAGCGCAAGCACGCGCAGCGGCCGCTGGTCAGGAAACAGCATCGCGCGCAAATGCGCGATCGCTGATGCGCGGTAAATCTCAGGATACGGAAGGACGTGTCGCCCACGTCGGCTCGGTCCCTCGGTCGTCCCGCTAGTAAAGAAGTGAAGCGCTCCCGGACGCGACGACTCGCGAGGATGGACCAATTCCGCAAACTTGAATGCGACACTGCTGACATAAGGAATCTTGTGAAGCGAATTGATGTTAAGAGGCGTCAATCCGCGCGCCTCACAGTATTGCCTGTAGACGTCAATATTGTCGAATTGATGTCGAAACACCTCGATCGCGAGGTCTTCAAACCTCGATGCCACACCAGGGTACTCGATGAAATCGATAATATCGCGAGAACTAATCATTTAAGCCGTCTAAATCGTCGATAGATACTATTTACCACAGCGGTCCGATCCAGCTAGAATCCGCGCAGGTTTTGGGTGGGAGGCGGCGGCTCACGGCACTATATGTTGCGGACGTGATGCCACGATAATCGTGCGATTCCCGCGCATTATTAGGCGACCGCCTTGCGGTGATGAAACGATTTTGCTCGCCAGACGTAATTCTGCTAGAAACTCCGCGAGCGGCAGGGGAAGGGCGTCGCGCAATGAAAAAATTCATCTCCGGCGTAATGCTGGGGTTCCTCGCGAGCTGGGCAATCGCGTTTGCTTCGAGCGATGTCACCCATAATGGAAATTTCTGGAACAAGCTGAATACCTCCGCGAAGGACGGTTACGTCAGCGGTTACTCCGACGCGATGCGCGTCAGCACCGCCAAGCTCGACGAGCTTAACGTGGCAGCCGACGTCTTCCACTGGAAGGGCGCCCGCAAGATCATCCAACAGTTATCCAATCAGCTCTCGACCGCGGACATGTCGTCGGATCAAGCGGTCAAGCAGCTTGATTCACTTTACTCGAACCAGAAGTATAGCGAACTCGATCTGGGCCAAGCGCTACAGCTCCTGATGATCCGCGCCAGGCAGACCGCGCTGCCCCCGCAGCAGCAAGCAAAGACGCCCAACAAGTAACTCAGCCGATCATTGTTGGAGGCGGCGCCGATTCGTTGCGTCGCCTCCTTTTTTTGGGCGCATCAATCCTGTGCCTTGAAACCGCGAGGGCAGCGCCCTAGGGTTTGACGACGGGTAACTGAAGTGAACGCGCCGTTTATTCTGCTCGAGAAAGTCTTGCGTGCCACGGTCGGCGTTCATTCGCACATTCCGTCGACGCATATCTCGACTGCGATCGGCCTCGGCACCGACCGGCGCGGAACTGGCACGATTGTCAGCTCCGATGGCTTCGTCCTCACCGCTCACTATCTCCTGCTCGGCGCCAAGAACGTTATCATCACGCTACCGAGCGGGGAGCAGCGCGACGCACGCATTATCGGTCGCGACTACAGCACCGGACTCGGCCTCCTCAAAGTCGACGGCGCGCGATTTGCTCACATCGAAGTCGCCTCGTCGATGACCTGCTCGCCGGGGCAAGATGCGTTCACGGTCTCGAGCCTCGGTAGCGAAAAGCGATGCGCCGATTGCGGCGTCATCACGTACCTCGGCCCTTTCGACGCGGTATGGGAGTTCACCCTGGACCGCTCCGTATGCGTGACCGCGTCGTCACTGAACATCGGGCTCAGCGGCGGCCCGATCTGCAACACCAAGGCGCAACTCATCGCGGTCTCGTACCTGAACTTTGCCGACCTCGGCCGCGCGATCCTTGGAATCCCGGGCGAGAACTTTCTCTCCGTTCGCGATGAACTGATGAGTCACGGCCGCCGCACCTCAGCCGCGCCGCGCGCATGGCTCGGGGTGTTGTCGTATACCCTGCGCGAGCATGTCGTGATCGCGAGCGTGATGCCGGGTGGACCGGGCGAGAAAGCGGGATTACAGCAGGGGGACCTGGTGCTTTCGATCGATGGCCACGACGTAAACCATCGCCGCCAGCTCTACGACGAGCTTGGCAATCATAGCCCTGGCGATCGCATCAACCTGAAGGTGCTGCGCAACAACAATGTCTACCAGCTCGCGATTCCTTCGATAGGCGCCGAAGATTACTTCGCGTAGGTAAACCGATCCGCGGTGCCGATTTCAGTCAGCGTTCTTCTTCGGCGCATTGCTTACTGAGCAGGTTGCACCACAACGGGCGGCGGCGGTGGCGGCGGTTGCACGACCACTGCCGGGGCGGGCGCCGGCGCAGGATGTTGCGTTGTGTAGCTGCAGGAGAAGCAGCCGGTAGCGGTCCACAAACCGCGATCCTCCTGAAAAAGCGGTAAAGGCCCGCAGCATAGTTCAAGGCTATGTACCCGCCACCATCAGGGCA
>JASHPB010000100.1 GCA_030038355.1 Candidatus Binataceae bacterium | reverse complement strand
CATTGGACTCAATGACGATCATGAAGCGAGTGCTTGCTTGGTAGCTTGTGGTCGGCCTGATGCTCGTGATCCACTGGCTCGTTGTCCAGATAGAACGCCACTGTCACCAGCACCGCGATCACGAGCAGGAAGAAAGCCGGCATACCAATCACCCCGGCGGATTCGGCACTCCGTGATGCGTAAACCCGCCACCCCATTGGGCGAGACTGCACAGAAAATGCCGCAATTTTGATTAGGGCATCGCTTGTGGTTTTCGAGTTCTCAACTGCCTAAGCATTTCAGTTTTGAATGCTGCGAGTTTTCAATTTGAATCTTCGCCCAGGTGCGGGATGGGCTCTTGTCGTCTCGAGGCGGTAGCGAAATCAGAAAGTTCGTAGCTGGTGGCGGGCGATCAAGAGGTCAGACCTCTGATAGCGCGGCGCTTTCTCATCGGCGCGATATCACCATCCGGTCGGAAACAGAAGGGTAAGCTGCGCCCGGATAATCCACTCGGCTTCACCCTCCGGATGCTTCAAAAGGTCATATGAGCCTACTTGAAAGCTGATGGCCTGCGGACCGATGTTGAACGCCTTGCCGACATCGGCGCCGATCGGGATTGTCCATGCCTGCGGCTTTTCCGCCGTCCAGTCATAGGACATTTGTGGATCAGTTTGTATGTACCAGCCACTTTCGAAGTTGTAGCTGATTTGCGCTTCGATATAGGTGAAGTTCACACTGCCGCGCCTTCGATCACCGGCGAAGGACATAAGCTGGTAGCTGAGAACTCCTGCGAACCACGGACCATTCGAATAAACGATCGCGCCTGTCGGACCGGCCGACCAGCGACCAGTCCCGAGCTGCTTACCGGTCGCCGTGGGAAATTCAAATATCGGTCCCACGCCCCAAATCCATTCGCTCGCGCCTGAAGGCGTCAGGAAGAAGGAGGTCTGCAGGTCATTCAAGCCGAACTGCTCGTGCGGACTAGGCAGATAGGTCATCGACTGGCTCGGCTGCACGATCAGATCCCATTTGCTACTCAAACCAAGCGGAATCAACGGTTCGATATTCACGCTCTGGCCGGCGTTGTGTTCCGGGCCAATTCGAAACCCGGTTGTCGCCATGATCGGGATCTTGAAGAAATCCTGGAACGGATTGTGAACACTCTTGGCCAACTCCTGAGCCGAGAGCGTAGTGGGCGAAGCCGCCGGCGTCTGTTGTGCCGCCGCGAAAGAAGTGTGGAGTAAGAAAATGATCGTGCACGGCAATAAGCGTCTCAACATCATCTCGTGGGCGCACCATACAACGCTGCCCCGGCTTCGTCATCCGGCGCGCGGCGCCGGGTGGGCAGATTTCAGTAGCTGTCGGCCAGCCGGCCGAGCGGCGCGGTGCAGTTTGCAGACACAGCCATTATCTGGCGGATGGATCAAAAGACGTGAACACGTAATATTCGCCAGATGACCCGAAGAGCTGATGTCGGGCCGCTATAGATGAAACGCAACAACGGACCGACCGATGGCATATGCATCTTTGCCGGTAGCGGCAGTCCTAATCTGACTGCCAAGATCTGCAACTATCTTCGCACCAAACCGAGCGCGGGCGAGGTGGTGCGCTTCTCGGATGGCAACCTGTTCGTGCGCGTCGGGGAGAACGTTCGCGGGCGCGACGTTTACATCGTGCAATCGACGGTCTTTCCGACCAACGACAATTTCATGGAGCTTCTCTTCTGGGTCGACGCGTTGAAGCGCGCCAGCGCCGAGTCCGTCACGGTCGTGATGCCTTACTTCAGCTACGCGAAGGGGGACAAGAAGGACGAGCCGCGCGTCTCCATTCGAGCACGAGTCTGCGCCGACGCGATCGCGGCGGCCGGCGCCGATCGCGTCCTTACACTCGATCTGCACGCGCCGCAAATCCAGGGCTTCTTTCGCATTCCGGTCGACGATCTCTATGCGCTTCCGGTGCTCGGCAAGGAAATCGCGCGCCTGAAACTGCCGAACCTGGTCGTGGTCGCGCCCGACGCTGGCTTCGCCAAGCAGGCCCGCAAGTATGCGAGCTTCCTGCGTTCCTCGATCGCGATCGCGGACAAGGAACGCAGAGCTCACAACGAGCGCGCCGAGATCCTCCAGATCATCGGCGACGTGCGCGCCAAGACCGCAGTGATCGTCGATGACTTCACGATCTCAGCCGGCACCTTGGTTGATGCGGCCAACAAACTCGTCGAGCGCGGCGCAAAAGCAATCTACGCCGCCGTCTCGCATGGGGTCTTCGGCGAAGGCTCGATGGAACGCTTGGATAAGAGTCCGATCCGGCGCCTGCTTGTGACTGACTCGATCGAAACCCAGCCGGTCAAGCTATCCTCTAAGGTCGCAGTGGTCTCGGTCGCACCTCTGTTCGGCGAGGCTATCCGGCGCATCCACAGTCGCGAAAGCATCAGCGTGCTGTTCCCGAATCGATGATCACGCTCGACCAGCCAATGGCAACTGCGCCGCAATCTGCTAGAACTCGGCTGACAGGCGCTCGCCCGCAAGGAGAAACATTATGCACGTGAGCAAAGATTCGATTGATTTGGGAATTATCGTCACTGACGAAAAGGCCGCGCTCGGCTTCTATCGCGACGGCCTCGGCCTCGAATGGGAAGGCGAGCTGCCGCTGCCGAACGGCCGGATGTACCGGCTGAAGTGCGGCACGACCATCATCAAGCTGCTCAAGCTCGAGAAGACTCCCGAAGCGAAGCCGGCACCCGGCGGTCCCATGCGCGGGCTGGGTTACCGCTACTTCACCATCTCGGTGCCAGACATCCGCGGGCTGATGAAGCAGCTAGAAGCCAAGGGTATCCGCGCCACGGTGCCGGTCACGGATTTTCGCCCGGGTGTTACCATTGCGATGGTTGCCGATCCTGACGGCAATACGATCGAATTCCTGCAAAACAGTGCAGCCTGAGGGCGGCGCACCCTGGCCATCGCGGACCCGCTGTCAAAAATCGCGAAGCGTGGTTTAATGGCGTCGCGGGTACGCTGACCCGATAAGAGGACATCAAAATGCAGATGAACGTGAAACCCATCCCAACCCTCGATCCCCGAATCAACGAGATCCGTACGCTCACGGCGCAAATCGTCAATCGGGAGATCTTGCCCAACGAGCGCAAGCTATGGGCGGGATGGCGTGACGGCGCGACTTCCGAAGACCGACGCGCGGCGCGGGAGCTGCGCGAAGGCATCAAGCAGAAGGTCAAGCAGGCTGGCCTCTGGGCGCCTCATCTGCCGCCCGACTACGGCGGCTCGGGCCTCAACTTTCTCGAGCACGCATATATGAATGAGGTCCTCGCCTATAGCGTCGGCGCGGCGTCGCTGTTTGGCGTCGTCGCGCCTAACTCGGGCAACCAGCAGATCCTGCTCAAGTACGGTACCGAAGAGCAGAAGAAAAAGTGGCTGGTGCCGCTCACCGAGGGAAAAATGGAATCCGGGTTCTCGATGACCGAGCCCGATTCCGCCGGCTCCGACCCACGCTCGATCAAGACCACGGCGCGGCGTGAAGGTGACCAGTGGGTAATCAATGGTCACAAGTGGTTTACCTCAAATGGATTTCGCGCTGACTTTCTGATCGTGATGTGCCGCACCGAGGGAGTTGGCGCCGACAACGGCCGCATGACGCAGATCATCGTGCCCAAGGACACGCCGGGCTTGAAAATCGTGCGCGGCGTCGAGGTTTGGGGGCGGCCGAGCGATCACTGTGAGATCGTTTACGACGATGTGCGCGTGCCGCTCACCAATGCGCTCGGGCGCGCCGGATCCGGCCATCAGGCGGCGCAGGATCGCCTCGGCGCCGGACGCATTTATCACTGCATGAATTCGATTGGGCAGATGTGGCGGGCGTTTGACCTGATGGTCGAGCGGGCCATGATGCGCGAGGTGCACGGCGGCAAGCTCGAGTCCAAGCAGTTCATCCAGGGCTTCATCGCGGATTCGTATATCGACATCCAGTCCGCGCGCCTGATGACGATTCACTGTGCAGAGAAGATGGAAGGTGGCGGCGATCCGCGCACGGACATCTCAGCAATCAAGATTTTCGTGCCGGCGGCATATGAACGCGTCGTCGATCGCGCGATCCAGGTGTGGGGCGCCGCGGGTGTCTCGGGCGATTTGCCGCTCGCCGGGATGTTTACCGGAGCGCGGACGCTCAGGATCGCAGACGGTCCCGACGAGGTGCACAAAATCCTGATCGCGAAGAACATTCTGGCGCGTTACCACAACGGCGAGAGCTGGGACTTCGGCAACTAGGCACCGCTGGGGTTCGCGCTGGAAGCGCGGCTTCTCGGAGTAGTAGCCCGCGAGCTGGCGGTGAATTGGCCGCCGCCTCACGATTTCAACCACCGCACCCTAGATAACGGCGGCTTCCCGAACGGTCCCGCCTTGGAGGTAATCAGCACATGGCTCTGCTGCCGTATCTCGAAAACGAAGACGCGACGCCCGAGGTGCTCAAGGCTCTCTCGCGGCCGGTCGTTCTGAACGTGCAACGGATGACCGCGAATGCGCAGAAGATATTTCTCGTCCGGAGCCGCTTGAGCAACGCGCTCTTCACGCAAATCGAGATCGATCCGAAGCTGCGCGAGATTGCGATCTTGCGCACAGCCCAGGATTGCCATTCGGTCTACGAATGGACCCAGCACGTACCGGCGGCGAAACACGTCGGCGTGAGCGACGAACAGATCGCGTCGATCGAGAATTGGCAGGGCGCGAAATGCTTCTGCGATGTTGAGCAGCTCGTGTTGCAGTTCACCGACGAAGTCAACGCGAACGTGAAGGCCAGCCGACACACTCTCGAGGCGCTGAAGAAGCATCTCACGCCCGGCATGATCATCGAACTTCTGATTATTATCGGACACTGGCGTCAGACGGCGAGCATTCTCGAAACGACCGAAGTTGAGCTCGAGGAGTTCGCCGGCAAATTCGACATCCTGGAGAACATGGCGCCGCGGCTGAAGTAACGAGGGCGATCTGAAGTAACGAGGGCGATCTGATGAGGCTGACCGACAAGGTTGCAGTTATCACCGGCGGCGCGAGCGGTATGGGCCGCGCGACGACGATGCACTTCCTCGCCGAAGGCGCGTCGGTGGTTGTCGCCGACTACAATGAGGATACCGCCAAGCAGACGCTCGCCATCGCCGCCGAACGCGGATTTCGCGAGCAGGTCCGATTCATTCGAACCGACGTGGCGAGGGAAGCCGACATCGCCGCGATGGTCGAGCTGGCGGTTTCGCAATACGGCCGCCTCGACATCGTGTTCAATAACGCTGGCGTCGGCGGCGCCCTCGGTCCGATCTGGGATGTCGAAGTAGGGGAGTGGGACTACACCTTTGACGTGCTCGCAAAGGGGGTCTTTCTCGGCATCAAGCACGGCGCTCGCGCGATGAAGCGGTTCGGCCGCGGCGGCTCGATTATCAACACTGCATCGATCGCGGGACTGAGCGGCGGGGGCGGACCACTCGTGTACTCGGCGGCCAAGGCGGCGGTGATCAATCTGACCAAGGGCGCTGCCCTTCAACTCGCGGCAGATCGCATCCGTGTTAACGCGATTTGCCCCGGTGGCGTGCTGACTCCGCTCACCGATCGCGGCGACCCCGTGGCCGCGGCGAGGCGCATGGATGAGATGCAGCCGTGGCCCGAGCACGGCAAGCCCGAGCACATCGCGGGCGCGGCCTTGTTTCTTGCGAGCGACGATTCGACGTTCGTTACGGGTGAGGCGCTCGTCGTGGACGGCGGCCTCACTGCCGCAGGTCCGGATATCTGGCGTCGCCTCGGAGCCGGACGTGAAGCGGAGCTGCCGCAGGTTGGAGTGAATCGCGGCAGCACTGGTGAGAAGACCTCGCTCCGCCCCGCGCGCAAAGCCTGAGCTCGCCAGCGGCTAGGCGGGCAGGTAACCGTCTTTGAGCAGGCTCTTCGCGATAATCATGCGCTGCACTTCGCTCGTGCCCTCGCCGATTTCGGAGAGCTTCGCGTCGCGCATGTAGCGCTCGACCGGGAAGTCGGTCACGTAGCCATATCCGCCGTGGATTTGCACGGCCTTGGTCGTCGACCACATCGCAGTTTCCGACGCGAACAGCTTCGCCATCGCGGCTTCGCGCGCATAGGGCTTTCCCGCGTCCTTCAACCCAGCCGCGCGGCAGATTAGCATCCACGATGCGTCGATGCGCGTCGCCATGTCGGCGAACATCCATTGGATCGCTTGAAAATCGGCGATCTTCTGATTGAACTGGCCGCGCTCGAGCGCGTAGGCCCGTGCTTCCTCCATCGCACCGCGCGCGATTCCCATCGCGAATCCCGCGATTCCGATTCGTCCACTCTCCAGCACTTTCAACGTCTGTCGATAGCCCGCGCCAAGGTCGCCGATCAAGTTGCGCGCCGGCACGGTGACATTCTCGAAGATCACTTCGGCCGTGTCGGACGCTCTCAGCCCGAGCTTTTCGATTCTGCGGCCGTTTGAGAGTCCCGCCGTTGCCCGATCGACGATGAACGCCGACACGCCATCGCGGCCCCGCGATTCATCGGTTATCGCCATCACCACGTACACGTCGCCAACGCTGCCGTTGGTGATGAACATTTTCGAACCGTTGATCGTGTAGTTATCGCCGACGCGCGCTGCCTTGGTGCGCATCGCAGCCGCGTCGGAGCCGGAGCTCGGTTCGGTGAGACACCACGCGCCGAGCTTCTTGGCAGCGATCAAGTCGGGAAGGTAGTGATGGCGATGCTCCTCGCTTGCGAACGCGTTGATATGTCCGCTCGAGAGCGACATGTGTGCCGCCGCCGTGAGTCCTATCGATGCATCGAAGCGCGAGAGTCCTTCGACGACGAGCACTTGTGAGAGCGTGTCAGCGCCGCCGCCGCCGAATTTTTCTGGGAACGAGACGCCGAGAAAGCCCAGCGCGCCTAGCTGCTCGATCACATGGCGCGGGAAGATCTCTTCCTTGTCCCACTTGGTCGAGTGCGGCTTGATTTCGCGCTCGGCAAACTCGGTAAGCGTCTCCCGGATGCGCCGCTGCTCTTCGCTGAGTTCGAAATCCATTCTACTGGCGCGGCGGCACGTTCTCGCGCACCCATTTGACGATGTCCTCGGTGGATGCGCCCGGAGTGAAGATCTGTTTGACGCCTCGCTCGCGGAGCTTCACCGCATCGTCATCAGGTATGATTCCGCCGCCGAAAACGACGACATCGCCGGCGCCGCGCTGCTTGAGCTGGCGCAGCACCTCGGGAAAGAGCGTCATGTGCGCGCCTGACAGAACGCTGAGTCCGACCGCGTCGGCGTCTTCCTGCACGGCGGCTTCGGCAATCATCTCGGGCGTCTGATGCAGTCCCGTGTAAATCACCTCGAAGCCACCGTCGCGGAGCGCGCGCGCGATGATCTTCGCGCCGCGGTCGTGCCCGTCGAGCCCCGGTTTCGCCACGATGATTCTGAGTCGTTTGTCCGCCATTTATAGCCAGCCTGGATCGGTGTAAACGCCGAACTCGGTGCGGAAGATATCGCTGATTTCTCCGACCGTCGCCTCGGCCCGCACCGCGTCGCAAATCGGCTCCATCAGATTCTCGCCTGAGCGGCAGGCCGCGGCGACGCGAGCCAGCGCATTCTTGTGCGCGGCCGAGTCGCGATCGCGCTTTAGCTTGCGCACGCGCTGCACCTGCTTCTCTTCAATCGCCGGATCGATCCTGAGCGTATCGATCGGAATCTCTTCCGGCACCGAGTACTTGTTGACGCCAACCACGACCTTGACGTCCTTCTCGAGTTGCCGCTGATAGTGAAACGCGGCTTCCGCGATTTCGCGCTGAGGATAACCGGTCTCGACTGCCTTGATCATGCCGCCGATTTCGTCGATGCGGCGGATATAGTCGAAGGCTTCGTGCTCCATCCGATCGGTGAGCGCCTCGACGGCGTAGCTGCCGCCCATCGGATCGATCGTGTTAGTGACTCCGGTCTCCTCGGCGATTATCTGCTGCGTTCGAAGCGCGACCATCACGGCCTGCTCGGTTGGCAGCGCGAGCGTCTCGTCCATCGAGTTGGTGTGGAGCGATTGCACTCCCCCCATCACGCCCGCCAGGGCCTGGATCGCGACGCGCACGACATTGTTGAGCGGCTGCTGCGCCGTGAGTGAGGCGCCTGCGGTCTGCGCGTGCGTCCGCAGCATTAAGGAGCGCGGATTCTTCGCGCCGAAGCGCTCTTTCATGATCGTCGCCCACATCCGGCGCGCCGCGCGGAGCTTGGCGACCTCTTCGAGAAAATCGTTGTGGATGTTCCAGAAGAACGAGAGCCGCGGCGCGAAGTCGTCCACATCGAGGCCGCGCTTTACCGCCTCCTCGACGTAGCAAATTCCGTCCGCGATCGTGAAGGCGAGTTCCTGCACCGCAGTCGAGCCGGCCTCGCGGATGTGATAGCCGGAAATCGAGACCGCGTGCCAGCGCGGCGCCTCGCGCGCGCAAAACTCGATCATGTCAGTGACGATTCGAAGGGCAGGGCGCGGCGGACAAATCCATTCCTTCTGCGCGATGTACTCCTTCAGCATATCGTTCTGAATCGTGCCGCCGATTTTCTCCCTCGGAACGCCGTTCTTCTCTGCGACCACCAGGTACATCGCGAGCAGTATCGACGCCGAGCAGTTCACGGTCATCGAGGTGGTAACTTTGTCGAGCGGTATCTTGTCGAATAGCCGCATCATGTCGTGGATCGACGATACGGAAACACCCTCGCGCCCGACTTCGCCGACGGCGCGCTCGTGGTCCGCGTCGTAGCCCATCAGCGTCGGCATATCGAACGCGGTGGAGAGACCGTCCTGCCCCTGACTCAGCAGGAAGTGAAAGCGGCGATTCGTATCCTCGGCGAGGCCGAAGCCCGCGAACTGGCGCATCGTCCAGAGCCGCCCGCGATACATCGAACCGTAAACGCCGCGCGTATACGGATACTCGCCCGGATAACCGATTCGTTCCTCTGCGTCGGCATCGAGGTCGGCCGAGGTGTAGAGGGGATCGAGCTCCATGTCAGAGACGGTAGAAAACCTGACCGGCCTCTCGCTCGCCTGTTTGTAGGTCGAATCAAGCCACTTGTTCTTGGTTCCCACGTGGATTCCTCAGTAATTGCCCAGCACCTGGCCCGCGATCACCAGGCGCTGAATCTCCGAAGTGCCCTCGTAAATCTCGGTAATCTTGGCGTCGCGAAAATAGCGCTCGACCTTGAATTCCTTCGTGTAGCCATAGCCGCCGTGGATCTGCACCGCCTCGGTGGCAGATTTCATCGCCGTTTCAGCGGCGAACAGCTTGGCCATCGCGGATTCCTTCGAGCACGGTACGTCGCGATCCTTGAGCGTCGCCGCGCGTAGCGCGAGCAGGCGCGCCGCGTCAACCGCGACCGCCATATCAGCCAGTTTCCATTGTATCGCCTGATAGTTAGATAGCGGCTGGCCGAAGGTCATGCGATCCTGCGCGTACTTGAGCGACGCCTCCAGTGACGCGCGCGCGATTCCGATCGCCTGTGCCGCGATTCCAATCCTGCCGCCGTCGAGGGTTTTCATCGCGACTTTGAAGCCGTCGCCTTCATTCAGAATCAGGTTGTCCCGCGCCACGCGCAGGTCAGTCAAGCTGAGCTGCGCCGAATGAGCGCCATGAATCCCCATCTTGTCTTCGACGCGCGTGACTGCCCAGCCTGGCGAGCTGGTCTCAACCGCGAACGCGCTGATGCCCTTGTGGCCCTTTTCGGGCTGGGTCATCGCGAACACGATCGCGACCTTCGCCTGCGGCGCATTCGTGATGAAGTTCTTGGTGCCGTTCAGCACATAGGAATCGCCGTCGCGCACCGCGCGCGTCTTCTGACCTGCGGCATCGGAGCCCGCCTGCGGTTCCGTTAGCGCGAAGCATCCGAGCCACTCGCCGGAAGCCATCCTCGGCAGGAAATGACGCTTCTGCGGTTCCGATGCGAGGCCGAGGATTGGCCATGACGCGAGCGAAGAGTGTGCCGATACGATCACGCAGGTCGATGCGCACTCGACGGCAAGCTCTTCGAGCACGAGTGCATATGTAACGTGATCGAGACCCGCGCCGCCGAATTCCTCCGGGATAAAGATGCCGAGCATGCCGAGCTTTGCCAGCTCATTAATCGCCTCGGCGGGATAGCGATGCGTGCGGTCCGCGTCGACGCCGATCGGTCCGAGCTTTTCACGCGCGAAGCGGCGGGCCGTGTCACGCGCGCTGCGTTGCGCTTCTGTCAGTCCCAGTTCCATCGAATCGCTATGCGCGCGAATCCCTAGCGAGTCCGCGCGGGCTCAATTCTATTGTTTAGCCTAGATAGAGATCAGCGTCGATAGAAACCACGCGAATCGCTTGAACAAGCGCTCAGAGATATCGTTCAGAAGGCGGTAACGATGTTACCGATGCTGCCAGCTTGGCTGGCGCTTCTCCACGAACGCGCTCGTCCCTTCGACGCGATCTGCGCTTGCGAACACCACGCCGAATGCCTCCTGCTCGAAGCGGAGTCCTGCGTCCTGCTCCATCGTGATCGCGGCTCGCAGAGCGGCCTTCGCCTGGCGCAGCGCAAATGCGGACTTGCTCGCGATCTTCTCGGCGAGCTTGCGCGCCGTGTCCATCAACTGGTCGGGCGGCACGACCTGGTTCGCGAGATGCCAATCGAGCGCGGTCTTCGCGTCGAACATCTCTCCCGTCATGATCAGCTCGCGCGCCTTGTTGTGGCCTATTCGATGCGGCAGGCGCTGCGTGCCCCCGAAGCCGGGGATAAGGCCGAGATTGATTTCGGGCTGGCCGAAGCGGGCCTTCTCGCTCGCGATAATCAGGTCGCTGGCGAGAGCGAGTTCAAGTCCGCCGCCGAGCGCGAACCCGTTGACCGCGGCGATGACCGGAATCGCAAGATCCTCGAAACTTTCCATAACGCGATGACCGAGGCGGCCGAACTCGAGGCCATCAGTGGGCGTCATCTTGGCCATCGCCGCGATATCTGCGCCGGCGACGAACGCGCGATCGCCTGCGCCAGTGACGATCAGCACGCGCACCGAGGGGTCGTGGCGGACTTCGCGTATCACCCGCGCCATCTCTTCGAGAACGTTGCGATTGAGCGCGTTGAGCGCCGCGGGCCTGTTCACGGTCAGCGTCGCGATTGCGCCTTGTTCGAAGATGAGATCCTTGAGCTCCATTGCGATACTCCCTCGGCAGAGATCCCGAAATTGTGCCGCGCGCGGCGCGCGATTGCTTACGCGATCTTCATCCGCCATGAAGCGGCGACGGTCAACCCCTCGGACTCGCGTCGCGCTCTTGCGCCAGCCTCTTGAGCACGAAAAAATGCGCGGGTGGCAAGATTTTCTGTGACTCGCCTCTCGCTCTTTTTTGGTACTCTCGCTCTGATACCTGCCGCGTGGTCCTGCACTTCGCCTGCCGAGGACGTGGCTCAGAAAATCCAGACCAAAGCCGACGAGACGTGTAAGGCGGGCAACGAGGCCGCGTGCCACACGATCATCCAGGTAATCGGCCCGACCAAGGTCGCCTTCGAGTCTACGCTCTCGGTCGACGCGCTCAGGGAAGATTGTACGTCCGGCAAGAAACTCGCTTGCGAGCAGCTCGCGGTTAAGCACGCGGAGTTGAGTTCATGGTGCTCGACGGGCAACACGCGAGCCTGCGCGGAAGTTGATGCTGACGCGTGGCCCCACGGATGGGACGAGCCGGCGCTCCTCGATGCCGCGCGGCTCGGATGTATCCAGGGCAAGTTCCAGAAGAACTCCGACACTTGCCAGGCGCTAAGCACGTTGTAGCGATCAGCCGCGGTCCTCGAAGCCGAGATGCATCATCATCCGGTCGAGCATCTCGTTGATGGCTAAGTAGTCTCACATCGAGATGTGGCGAAGGCATCCGTGAGCATCGTCAGAATGACGAAAACGACCGCGCCCAAAGACGCAACGCTTGGTCGGCTGATCAAATGTTGGATAAATTCCCTCGCCTCCGGCAGCCTTGGCTCAAGAAGACAAGGAAGGAGCGGCTCAGTATTCCGGTTTGAAGTCGAAGTGGTGGACCGCTTCGATAAAGCGGAGCGTGTGCGTCTTCGAGCGCATGACGACGCTGTTGGTCATCGCGCCGCCCGAGAAAAAACGCACGCCGCGCAGATAGTCTCCGGTGGTTACGCCCGTTGCCGCGAACATCACATTGTCGCCAGCCAACTCCTCGAGCGTATAGCGATGCTTCAAATCCATGATGCCCACGGCGAGGCAGGACTCGGCTTCCTCCGAGTTGCGCGGCACGAAGCGGCACTGCATCTCGCCGCCGGCAGAGCGAATGGCGGCCGCGGCGAGCACGCCCTGATGCGCTCCGCCAACGCCGATTAGCATGTCGATTTCGCTTTCAGGCCGCGTAGTAGCGATCGCGGCTGACAAGTCGCCGGCGCTGAGCATCTTGATTCCCGCGCCCGCGCGCCGCACTTCGGCGATCAACTTTTCGTGGCGCGGGCGATCGAGGATCGCGACCCGAAGGTCCTCGACGTAAACGTTCTTGGCCTCGGCCAACGCTTTCAGGTTGTCGGTCGGCGAACGATCGATATCGATCACGCCGCGTCCCGACGGCCCGGTCGCGATCTTGTCCATGTAAGTATCGGGGCAGAGCAGGATCTTGTTGCGCTCTGACACCGCGACACACGAGAGCGCATTGGGGCCGCCGGTCGCCGTGATAATCGAGCCTTCGAGCGCATCGAGCGCAATATCGACTTCGGGCCCCGCGCCGGTGCCGACGATCTCGCCGGTGTAAAGGAATTCGGCGTCGTCCTGCATTCCTTCGCCGATCACGATCTTGCCGTCCATCGCGATCGAGTTGAGCGTCTTGCGCATCGCGTCGCAGGCCGCGCGATCGGCCATCCGCTCGTCGCCCTTGCCGATGAAACGGGCCGAGGCAAGCGCCGCCGCCTCGGTCGCACGTACAACCTCAAGGGCCAGGTTCCGCTCCATCCAATTCTCCCTTTAGTTTGACGCCGACTTACCTGCGCGGTCGAACAGCGCGCCGATCAGTTCGTGGCCGCGCTCGAAGCTCACGTGAGTCTTCGATCCCTCAGCCTCGGTGTAGCGGCGCGCCGTTCTGTTGGCGATGCGATATTCGGCCGAGGTCATGAGCGCGAAGGGCACGGCTTCAGGCGAGTGCGTCTTCAGTTTGCTCGGCGTCGCGTGATCGGGCATCAGCAGTATGCCGAAGTCGCCCAGCGCGTCGAGCCCTTTCAGCATCGGGCCGATAATCAACTCGTCGATGCGCTCGATGGCCTCGGTTTTCAGGTCGGCACGTCCCATGTGGCCAGCTTCGTCGGGCGCCTCGATATGAAGCAGGAGGAAGTCGCGGTCCTTCAGCGAGTCGAGGCCGTAGCGCCCTTTGGCGGCATAATCTGTATCGAGGTATCCGGTCGCGCCCGGAACTTTGATCAATCTGAGGCCCGCGAGGCGGCCCAGTCCGTTGACGAGATCGACCGCCGAGATAACTGAGCCGTCGACGCCGAAACGCTCTTTAAGCGTGGGGACCGCGGGGCGCGTGCCCTGGCCCCAGAACCAGATCGAAGTCGCCTCAGCTTTCCCTGCCGCGCGGCGCGCCTGGTTGACGGGATGATTCGCGAGAATATCCGCCGCGCGCGTCATCAGGTCGCGCAGCAGGTCAGCGCCTTCGCCCTTGGGCAGGTGGCTACCTACCGCCTTGCCGCTGATGTCGTGCGGAGGTGTGAGATTGGTGTGCGCGACACCCTTGTGCCAGACCATCAGATGTCGATAGCTGACGCCGTTGTGAAACTCGATCGGGCCGCCCCCGAGAACGCGGTTGATGTCGGCCACGATCTGCTTCGCTTCCTCGCTGCTGATGTGCCCCGAGGTGAAATCATTCATCGTCTGCGGACCGCCGTCGCCGGGACCGACCGACACGAGGTTCATGCGGAAGATAATGTCATCCGGCGCCATCTCGATTCCCTGGCTTGCGGCCTCGATCGGCGCGCGGCCGGTATGGAAGCGGGCAGGGTCGTACCCAAGCATCGTCATCGTCCCAACATCGCTGCCTGACGGCATGCCCTTGGGAATCGTCGCGACCATGCCGAGCGTGCCGCGCGTTGCGAGCAAGTCCATGTTGGGCTTGCGCGCGGCTTCGAGCGGAGTCTTGCCGCCGAGTTCGTCGCACGGCCAGTCAGCCATGCCGTCGCCGTGAATGATTACGTATTTCATCAGATAATCGCCGCGCCTAATCGCGCTCGAGGATTTTCATTACCTTTTCAATATCGGGCTCGCACACAATCGTGTTGCTCAGATTCTTGAGCGCGGTGTCTGGGTCCTTGAGGCCATGCCCGGTAAGGGTGCAGACGATGACCGACCCTGGCTTGATTCCGCCGGTTCCACCGAATTTCAAAAGACCGGCAACTGATGCTGCCGACGCAGGTTCGGCAAAAACGCCACCGGTTGCGATTAGTCGGTATGCTGAGAGAATCTCGGCGTCGGTGACCATGTCGATAATTCCGCCAGACTCATCGCGCGCCGCGGTCGCGCCCTTCCAGCTCGCAGGGTTGCCGATCTTGATCGCGGTCGCGACCGTGTGCGGGTCGTCAATCGGGTGGCCGACGACGATCGGCGCTGATTCCGCGGCCTGGTAACCCATCATCTTCGGCACCTGCGTCGCGAAGCCTTCATTTTTATATTCGCGATATCCGGCCCAGTAGGCGGTGATATTGCCGGCGTTGCCGACGGGCAGAAAATGATGTGTCGGCGCATCGCCGAGCTGGTCGCAGATCTCGAATGCAGCGGTCTTCTGCCCTGCGATACGATCAGGGTTAATACTGTTAACGAGGCGGATCTTCACCGGGTCGCGTTCGGCGAGATCGCGCACCACCTTCAAGCAAATGTCGAAATTGCCGATTACCTCGAGTACGCGCGCGCCGTGCATCACGCTCTGCGACAGCTTGCCGAGGGCGACCGCACCTTTCGGAATCAAAACATAAGCTTTAAGTCCCGCGCGACCCGCGTAGGCTGCGGCTGATGCAGCGGTATTACCGGTCGAGGCGCAGATCACGGCGCGAGCGCCTTCGCCGAGCGCCTTGGAGATTGCGACCGTCATCCCGCGGTCTTTGAAAGAACCAGTCGGATTGGCGCCCTCGAACTTGAAGTAAACCTTTATGTTTGGTCCGAGCCGCTCGGCGATCGAGGGTGCGTCGATAAGCGGCGTGTTGCCCTCGTTAAGCGTGACGACCGGCGTGGCATCGGTTACGGGAAGGAAGCGGCGGTAATGTTCGATCAACCCCGGCCAGTGAAAAAGCCGTTGGTGAGAATCGGATTTTCGATCTGCCGCCATGCCTTACAGCTTCTCCTCGATTCGAATGAATGCGGGCGCGTCGTCGACGATAGCACGTCTGCGAATCTCGCTGAGCGCGCGCTTTAAGTTTCGTTCCGGCGATTCGTGCGTGCGCATGATGACCGGTACCGTGCTTTCGGCGCCGCGGCCTTTCTGAATCACCGACGCGATCGAAATTCCCCGCTTGCCCAGCACCGACGCGATCGCGCCCAGCACGCCGGGCTTATCGCGCGCCGCAAACCGCAGGTAATACTCGCATACCACGTCGTCCATCGGGCGGACACTGGCGCGCCGGATGAGCTTAACAGGAAGGCCAAGGGCATGCGCACGGCGCGCGCCATCGGCCACGCGGTAGCGCGCAATTTCCAGGATATCGGCCATCACGGCGGTCGCGGTCGGCAGCTGACCCGCGCCGAGCCCTGAATACATCGTCCATCCGAGCGCTTCGCCGTGGATGTAAATTGCGTTGAAGGCGCCGCCGACACTGGCGAGCAGATGCCGCGCGGGCAGCATCGTGGGATGCACGCGCGCTTCGATCGCGCCGTCGTCATCCTTGGCGATCGCGAGCAGCTTGATCGTGAATCCAAGCTCGCGCGCGTACGCGATATCGGCCTGTGTGATCGCCGTGATCCCCTCGGTGTAGACCTGCGGCGGCGTGAGCAGCGTCCCGAACGCGAGCGTCACCAGCAGGCAGAGCTTGTGCGCGGAGTCGTGGCCTTCGATATCGAGGTCGGGGTTCACCTTCTCCGCGAGGCCTTTTTCCTGCGCGTCGGCGAGCGCGTCCTTGAACTCGACGCCTTCCTCGCTCATCTGCGTGAGAATCGAGTTGCAGGTGCCGTTGACGATGCCATAAAGGGCGCGCTGGCGATCGCCCGCAAGCGCATCGCGGAGCGTGCGGATGATCGGTACGCCGCCTCCGACGCTCGCCTCGAAGCCGAGCGCGAGTCCATGCTTGCCCGCCTCGCGAAACACTTCCTCGCCGTGCTCGGCTAGGAGCGCCTTGTTGGCGGTGACGACATCCTTGCCTGCGGCGAGAGCCTTCAAGATGAGCGAGCGGGCGGGCTCGATGCCGCCGAACAGCTCGACGACGATATCGACATCGTCGCGTAAGATGAGGCTCTCTGTATCGCGCGTGATCAGCTTCGAGGTCACGCCAAGCGACACAAGCGGCTTCAGGCTGCGATCGGCGACTCCAGCGAGTTCGAGCGGCGCGCCGATTTTATTTGCGTAGGAGGCGGCGTTGGCGCGCATCAGCCGCACCACGCCTTCGCCAACGGTGCCGCATCCGAGCAGGGCTATTCGTACGGGTTTCAATTAGCTCACCCCGGCGCGGCGCGATGCTATTTCAGATCAGGAACCGCTCGCGGCGCGTGGGAATCGCGCCTGTCCGCGGGCGAGGGCCTGGCGGATACCGCGAATCGCCTGGCGCGTGCGATGCTCGTTCTCGATCAACGCGAAGCGGACGAAGCCGTCGCCGTCCGCTCCGAATCCGATACCGGGAGATACGGCGACCTTGGCTTCGGCGAGCAGGAACTTGGCAAACTCGAGCGACCCCATCTCACGGAACGGCTCGGGGATGGGCGCCCACACGAACATCGTGGCTTTGGGCTTCTCGACCGGCCATGCGGCGCGATTCAGGCCATCGACGAGGACGTCGCGCCGACTCTTGTACATCGCGCAGATCTCGGAGACGCAATGCTGCGGGCCGTTGAGCGCCGCGATTGCCGCGACCTGCACTGGCGCAAACATCCCGTAGTCGAAGTATGACTTGAGACGGGCGAGCGCACCGATCATCTCCGGATTGCCGACAGCGAAGCCGACGCGCCATCCCGGCATGTTGTAGCTCTTCGACAGCGTGAAGAACTCGACGCCAATTTTCTTCGCACCCGGGACCTGCAACATCGAGGGCGGTTGGTAACCGTCGAAGCAGAGGTCGGCGTAGGCGAAGTCGTGCGCGACCATCATATTGTTCTCGGTCGCGAACTCGACCACGTGTTTCATGAACTTGAGATCAACCGTCGCGGTGGTCGGGTTGTGTGGGAAGTTCATGATGAGGAACTTCGGCCGCGGCCAGGTGCGCTCTACCGTCGCCGTCAGCGCATCGAAGAATTCCTCGCCGCGGCGAAGCGGCACGCCTTGCACCTGCGCGCCCGCGATGATGCATCCGTATTGATGAATCGGATAAGTCGGCGTCGGCGCGAGGACGACGTCGCCCTGGTCGAGAATCGCCAGCGCCATGTGCGCGATGCCTTCTTTCGAGCCGATCGTGACGATCGCTTCGGAATCGGGATCGAGCTCGACCTCGTAGCGGCGCTTGTACCAATCGGTGATCGCGAGGCGGAGTTTGTAAACGCCGCGCGATACCGAATAGCGGTGATTGGCGGGCTTGCCTGCGGCCTCGATCAACTTGCTGACGATATGTGGCGGAGTCTGATCGTCAGGATTTCCCATGCCGAAGTCGATAATGTCTTCGCCGGCGCGGCGCGCCTTGAGGCATAGCTCGCCAATCGCGTTGAAGACATAGGGCGGGAGTCGTTTGATTCGTGGGAAATCCATTTTTCTCCGCTCTGGCCGCGGTCCGCGCGCGACCTTCATTTTTAACTGACCGTTTGCTCCTTCGCTAGTAGCGGGCTCGGACCGTCACTTACAGCCGTTTCAAATTCATTCCACGGCGGCTTTATTCGGCCTCGCTCGCCGCGATCACGCCCTCGTCAGCGCGCGACCTCAGCGCCCAGTAGATCGGCGCCGCAAGCATCGAGAGCAGCCCGGCCGCCTGCCAGGCGACCGGAATTCCATACGAATCGGCGATCCAGCCATTGGCGAGAAGGCCCATCGATCCGCCTGCCGTCTGGAAGGTGCTGTTGAACGAAAGCAGCGTGGCGCGCTGTTCGGATTCGATCTGCTCGTTGAACCAGCTCTGCAGGAGGGGTTGCAGCGCGCCGAACGACAGATTCATCACGAACAAGATCGCGAGCATCAGCCACGGCTTGCCGCCGAAGAGCCCGGCGAAGGCGAGGCCGGCGCCCGTTATGATGACAAGGATGGCCGCGCGCGATGGGCGCGTCGTTTCTTCCACGTATGCGCGGGCGACAACCTCGGCGCCGATCATTCGTGCGATCGCGAGCGCGCAGTAAATCCAGCCAATGATCCAGATTCCAACGTTGAACGAAGTGTCGAACAGAATCGGCCATTCGACCCAGTATGGACCCCACGCGGCGAATGCGACGGCACCCGCCGTGCTCAGCATCAGCACGGTGCGGGCGGAGAATCCGCGCCTTAGTCCTTGGGAGACGCGGCCAGCGATCTGCGCGGGCATCGCGTCGAGGTGGAGATGCGATGCGCGCGGTCTTTCGTCATGCATCAGGCGGTAGGCGAAGACGCCGCTCATCAAGTAGCCCGCCGCACCGAGCAGCCAGGGATAAGCGATATTGATATCGGCGACGTACGCGCCGATCATCGCGGAGCCCATGAATCCCACTGCATTGAGCTGCGAGATTCGCGAGAAGAGGCGATCCTTCACGCCCTCGTAACCCGCGTCGTCCAAGGCGTCGACGCCCCAGGCATCGATCGCGCCATTGCCGAACGTCGTTCCGATCCCGTCGATACTTTCTGCGACCAGGAAAACGAGATAATGATGCGCGAAGAAGTACAGCATGAACGCCGACACGCGGAGCATGGCACCGAGTACGCAGGAGCGGCGTCGTCCGAGCGCGTCTGCGAACGCGCCGGTCGGCACGTCGGTCAGGAACAATACCAGGAAATAGGTCGCGAGCACGCTGTTGATCTGAAACTGACTAAGCCCGCGTGCGCGCAGGAAAAGTGGATAGACGCCGAAGAGGAAGCCTCCGGCAAAGGAATAGATTCCCCAAAGAGTGTAGTAGCGGCGGATTATGTCGCCAATCGGGCGGCCTGTCGGCCGGTCGTTCGGATTTTCATCCCGAGCCATCGCGTCCCCTCGTCCCCATCATAAAGAAAGGGCCCCGAGGCTCTTTAGCCTCGGGGCCTTTTCGAGCCAGGTATCAGTGTCCGTCTAGATTGCGGCGGCCGCGCTGACAGCTATGCGTACTGTGGTACCTGACATGTGAGCCACGCTAGCCGTGCGATCGCTATCAGTCAAGCTGCGCCTTTTCGCAGCGGGCACCATACACTCGACAACTGCCCCGGCGCCGCGCACCTCAGGAGATTGTGGGCGCGGTCGTGATGCTCAGCATAGCCCGCCGGCCGTGACAATGAAGCGCTCCTTGCTGCCAACCATCGGCGACAGGTAAAGTACGGCCATGCCCATGATGGTGACCTTCCGTGCCCGTCCCTCGGCGGACACTGCGCGACGAGCGACGGCGCCGCCTCGGTCAGAATTTCCTTCATCCCGAAATCGCTGACCGCATCGTTGCCGAAGCGAACTTTCGCCCCGGCGAACTCGTGATCGAGCTCGGCGCCGGTCTCGGCGCAATCACTATCGCCCTGGCAAGGCGCCAGGTCGAGGTAGTAGCCATCGAGATCGATCCGGTTTGGGCCGAGCGACTGCGCGATCGTATCCGCGAGATGTTTCGCGACAACGTGCGAGTTGTGGAAGGCGACTTTCTATCCTTGCCCCTTCCCAGGCGGCGGCCATTTCGCGTGATCGGATCCCTTCCGTTCCGACATACGACCGACGTCCTTCGCCGACTCCTGGAAACTCCATACATTGCCGTGGAACGGGCCGACCTTATCGTGCAGTGGGAAGTGGCGCGCAAGCGCGCGGCCTTACCTCCCTCCACGCTGCGCTCCACAACGTGGTTACCCTGGTGGGAGTTCCATCTTGGTCGGCATATACCAGCTGCGGCTTTCCGACCTGTGCCGCACGTGGACTCCGGGGTCCTGATCGTCACACGGCGTCAACCCGTGCTACTCCCGCGTGCCATGGCCCGGTTGTATAGCGAGTTCGTGCGCACGCATTGGCCGTTCGATCGGTCAGTTTCGCCATGATAAGCATTCGTTGACCACGGCCTTTCGTTGCCTGGCCCCGAAGCGAAGGCGGTCAACGCTTCGGGCATGAGCGACGCGTTGCGACTTGTCCTCGGTGCTGGTGAGCAGCGGGGGATTCAATCGACGTCGGCCCAGGCGGTGCGCACCTTCGTGAGATTGTTCTCCTCGTCGCGATGCTCAGCATAGCCGGCGACGCGCAGGCCCGCCTCGGCGATGAAGCGCCGTGGGTCGTCGGCCGAGGCTTTCGTGGAGGTGATGAACCCGCCCGGTCCGTAGCAGGAGAGGATCACGCGCCCGCCTCTTTTGAGATAGAGCGCCGCGATCCGCTCGACCATCGCGGCGCATCGATTCGGCGCGACGGAGTCTGAGATCGCCGTCACGAAGCCGAATCGAATTAGCGGCTCGAAGGACATCACGTTGCCAGTCCAGATGCGGTCTGCGAAGTGTGGATATCGAATGCGCGCGCGTTCGGCCACTCTTGCTGAGAGCTCGAGCCCGTGCGCTTCGATCGCGAATCCTTTCCCGGCCACCCAGATGGGCAGCGTCGCCATCAGGAGGCCGTTGGCGCATCCGACATCGAGCCACGCGCCATTACGATCGAACGCACGCGCGATCACGCGCCGGCGCTTTTCCCAAGACGCCATGTCGCCAGACGATCCCGAGCCGCCCAACACGTCCCCGCGCTCGTCGGCTGCGAGGTAGCTCTTTTCGAGCCATCCGATAATCCGCGCCGAATATTCTTCGTCTTCTTTCGTCATCGGCGCCTCACGAGGTTCTCTGAGGATCCGGGATCGCATAAGATCGATCTCAGATCGCGAGCTTCCGAAGATATCAGATGCCTGCCGCCGCCAGTACGTCCACCACTTTTGACTTCAGCGCCGAAGCACGCGAGCCCGGTTTCGCGACGCGGGCGTGGCGATTCGCCAATGTGGTGTGGCTCGCGATTAGGGTTTACGCTGGTTACAAAAGCGTCCAGCTCTGGACGCGGTTCATCAGCGACCAGAATCGCATCGAGCTTTATCGCGGCCAGGATTTGCGGGCTGCGCGCGCGCTATATGCCACCGCAATCCGCCTCGAAGGACTGCTGATCAAGGCGTCGCAGTTTATCGCGACTCGTGCCGACGTGCTGCCCGACGAGTGGGTTTCGACGCTCGCCGGACTTCACGATCGCGTACCGCCGCGCCCCTTCGAAATGATCCGCGGGCAAATCGAGCGCGAGCTCGGCCGTCCGCTCTCGGAGACATACGTCGAGTTCGATCAACGTCCGCTTGCGTCTGCTTCGCTTGCGCAGGTGCATCGCGCGCGCCTCAAGGACGGGCGCGACGTTGCGGTGAAGGTCCAATACCCGGGAATCGAAGGAATCGTGCGCGCCGATCTGCGCAACCTCACCTTCGTGCTTCGATGGCTCGCGCGGCTGGAGCGCGACTTCGATTACCGCATCCTGATGCGCGAGGCGCTCAAGTACATCCCCATGGAACTCGACTTCGTGCACGAGGCCGAGAACGCCGCGACGATGCGCCGCAACTTCGCGGCTGATCACGCCGTGATGATTCCTGAGGTCTACGGCCAATTCACGACGCGGCGCGTCCTCACGATGGAATTCGCGTCGGGTATCAAGATCACTGATATTGAAGGACTGGAGCGCGCCGCAATCGACAAGCATGCCGTGGCGCAGAAGCTGGTCGAGGTATTTTGCGAGCAGGTGTTGCGCGACGGCTTTTTCCATGCCGATCCGCATCCGGGGAATATCCTGGTGCAGCCGGGCCCCGTGCTGGTGCTGCTCGATTTTGGCCTCGCCAAGGATTTTCCGCCGGCCTTTCGCGACGGCTTGGTGCGGCTCACGTTTTCGATTCTGACCGACAATCGCGACGGCGTGGTTCGCGCGTTTTCCGATCTTGGCTTTCGCACGCGCAACGGCTCGCCCGATACGCTGCTCGCACTTTCCGATCTGTTTCTCGGCAACACGCTGAAGGCAAAAAAGGCATACGCCGACAAGGAATTGATCGAGCAGTTTTCCGAGGAGCTGCCGCGAGCGATCAAGGCCAACCCGGTCGTCGAAGTTCCCGCCGATGTTCTGCTCGTGAGCCGAATGATGGGGCTCTTGAGCGGGCTCGGCAAATCTCTCGATTCGCAGGTCGATCTATTCTCGACCATCATGCCCTACGCGCAGCGCCTGATGATGCCGGCTGCCGCCACGCCCGCGGGAAATTGAGGCCGCTTCATCATCGCCGCGGTTTCGTGCAATTGTTTCGCCGCAAATCAAAGCGCAGCGCGACGATCGCTGCATCTGACGAGGAGCCATTCTGAATGTCGGAGAGACGCGAAAAACTTGTTGCCCTGGCAACCGAACTGGCCGCCGATTTCGCGACGCGCGCCGGCGATCACGATCGCGACAATACCTTTCCAGTCGAGAACGTCGATCGGATGAAGGCGACCGGCTACACGGCGCTGCTGATTCCCGAGCAATATGGCGGCCTCGGCGCGGATCTCGAGGACTACGTCGCGTGCCAGGAAGCGCTGGCCGAAGGATGCGGTGCGACGGCGATCGCAATCAACATGCACCTGTTCGGTCTCGGCAGCATGGTCGAGCGCACCGCGCACACGCCGCCGGAGAAGCTCTTCTTCGAAACTGTAGGGCGCGGACGGCAAATCATGGGCGGCGGAATCAGCGAGCCCGAAACGGGTGGCGATTGGGGCGTGTTCGCGACCAAGGCAAGGCTCGAGGGCGAAAACTATATCCTCAATGGCCGCAAGACCTTTACCAGCCTCTCGCCGGTAATCGATCTCTTCATGGTGATGGCGACGCTCGAGGACACCAACCCGCTGATGGCGACCACCTTCGTGATCCCGCGTGGCACACCTGGCCTCGAGCTCATCGAGACGTGGAATGCAATGGGGATGCGTGCGACTGCCAGTCACGACCTGCTGATCAAAGACGTGCGGGTGCCGAAGGTGGCAATGGCCGAGGCGCGGCCGGTCGGCCCGTTCAGCGATCAGGCGGTCTCGTTATTCGCCTGGTTCAGTCTTTCCGTTGCGGCCGTGTATACCGGCGTCGCGCGCGCGGCGCTCAAGTTCACCAAGGAATTCGCGGCACGCTTCAAGCCACTCGCGCTACCGCGCCCGATCAAATATCTGCCGGGCATCCAGTTCGCGATGGCGGAGGCCGAGGCGCTGCTTGCGCAGTCGCGTGCTCTCTACTTCAGCACCGCGCGCGACTATGTGCTGAATCGTTCGTCATTCACTGGAGAGGTTGGCCTCGCGCGGGTCGTGCAATGCAAGTACGTCGCGACCAACAACGCCATCCGCGCCGTCGATCAGTGCATGGAGATCGTCGGCGCGCACGGCATCCTCAAGAAATTTCCGATGGAGCGTTACTATCGCGACGTTCGTGCCGGAGTGAATCATCCGCTCTCGAATGCGCGCGCGCGCGAGTTGCTCGGCAAGGTTGCACTTGAGATCGGTCTCGGCGAAATGCCGCGATGGTGATTTGATTTCACGCAAGCTGTCGATTGATCGACGAATCCAGCTGGACGATCGCCGCGCGCTTTTAATATCGTCTTCGTCATCGTGGTCAACGATATCGAACAAGTCGCGATGCGCGCCGCTCGCGCCGCTGGCCGTATCCACCTGAAGCGCCTCAGCCGTATTCACGTAAACCGCAAGTCGAATTCGATCGATCTCGTCACCGAGGCCGACCAGGAGTCGGAAGCCGCGATTATCGAAGTGATCCATCGTGCGTTTCCGACGCACGCGATCCTCGGCGAGGAGACCGGCCGCAGTAGTCACGAGAGCGACCATCGATGGATCGTCGATCCTTTGGATGGCACCACCAACTTCGCGCACGGCTATCCGCAGTTCTGCGTATCGATCGGGTACGAGCATAAGGGGCGCGTGATGTTCGGCGTCGTGTATGACGCGCTCAAGAAGGAGACCTTCGTCGCGCAGCGCGGTCGCGGTGCGCGCTTCAACGGCCGTCCGATTCGCGTGAGCACCTGCGACTTCCTGTCATCGGCCTTGCTGCAGACCGGCTTCCCTTATGATCGGCGCGAACGGCGCCGCTTCTACCTCGCGTTCTGGGAAGCATTTATGATGCGCGTGCAGGGTGTGCGCCGCACCGGAGCGGCCGCGCTGGATCTTTGTTACGTCGCGACTGGACGCGTCGATGGCTTCTGGGAGTTTGGCCTGAAGCCCTGG
The DNA here is from genome assembly GCA_030038355.1 of Candidatus Binataceae bacterium. Lineage (GTDB taxonomy): Bacteria > Desulfobacterota > Binatia > Binatales > Binataceae > JASHPB01. The sequence goes on along the minus strand of JASHPB010000100.1, from coordinate 11,400 downwards.
GACGTTGCCGCCGGCGCATTGATCATCGAGGAGGCGCGCGGTCGTGTCAGCAACATGGACGGCTCGCAGCTTGATCTCGAAGGTGCGAACATACTCGCGAGCAACGGCAAGCTTCATCAGCAGATGCTCGAAGTGATCGCGGAGGCGCGCCCCGAGGCGGAACGGCGGCACGCCGCGATGCTCGCGGAGGCCAACCCTCCGTCGCAATCAGAGCCGCAACGCCTGGCCGCCCGCGGCAGCTAACAGCGGGCAGGGTGCTAATCTCTCCGGCCGTATTTACCGCTTGCAGGAAGTCTTTGACCATACGATTGAACCCGTCGGGATGCTCGATGCTCGGAAGCTGGGCCGAGTTGGGCAGTTCGACCAACCCCGATCGGGGAATCCTACGTCAGCAGGTGCGCAATTTCGTGCAGATCGCGAGGCTCTAGGTTTCCTACCAGGACCAGGGTGGAAACTTTAATCTCACCTGATCGATCGATCGGGAGCGGGTCGGGAAGAGTCGCCGGATTCGATGGCGCTTCTACCGCCGAATGGTTAGCCGCGATTCACTCGCGGGCGCGGTAAACAGGTTCGACGCCTTCGGCGGACCTGCCAACGCCGTCAATCTGGAGCGAAGCAGCCCGAACCCGCGCATTCGGATCGACTCGATAGGCAGTAACTGTCTCCTCCATGCGCGCCCGCATTTCGGCGGACCAGTTCCATCCACTGCGAGCTGAGCCGGACAGGACCATCGCCTTTACCGTCGGGGAAGGCAAGAACGCAATCGATCGCTGTTGAGCCGCCGCCGTTGCATCGGACCAGCGTCGCACCTTTGACGTCCAGATGCGCGAGGACGGCGAGCAGGTCTCCATCCAGGGTCCACGGCGCCTTAGGCATTTTGATTTCGCCCATGCCGCGACTGTCATAGCGGATGACACGGTGCGCTCGGCGAAATGAGCAAACTGCGCGTCCCACATCCTGCTGTCGGTATGCCGGCATGGAGGAACAGCAACGGATCGCCTGATCGCGCGCGCTCGAAGTAAATCGAGGCCTCGCCCGACACTGCAAATCCACCGGTGATCCTGTTGGCTGACATCGTCTTCGCCGGGGGCGGCCGGCTAAATCACTCTAGGCCGTTGCGATCAGAATTCCGGTGTCTTTGGTAAAATGAAGTGAGCCGCGCGCGCGGATTTCGGCTTCGGCGTATTCCTTGAGCGCCGCCTTCTGATCAGCGGTCGCATTGCGGCCGATGCGCGTCGATTCGATGTAGTCAATCAGCGGCTGCGCCTCCGTCACCTCGAGCGCGTCATCGAATCGCCTCACCTCGACCTTCGAAAACACGGGTCGAATGTAATCGAAGCCGGTCTCGAGGCCGAACTGCTCGGCGGCGCGGCCCATCGAGATGCCGATGAAGCGCTGCGTCATGGCAGTGAACTCGCGCATGTTAGAGCGGCCCATCGTCGCCGCGTAGCACCGCGCGCCCGGCACCAGCACGCGCCGAATCTCGCGGAGCGCGCGCGGTTTGTCAGGCACATGGTAGAGCATGTGATTTGCGACGACCGCGTCGAAGGAATGATCGTCGAAGGGCAGGGCCTGCGCGTCGATCTGCATGAAGCTGAAGGCGTGCGGGATTGCGGCGACGTTCGCACGCACATCTGCGAGCATCCCTGCCGAGAAATCTGAGAGCGTGATACGCCATCCGGGCGGGATCCGATTCTGATTAGCGCGCCAGAAGAGCGCCGTGCCTGAGCCGAGCTCGAGGACGCGCGCGTTTGGCGGAGCTTGGATCTGATCGAAGATCCAGCTGAACATGCCGCCGGAAACTTTATTGGTGCTGAAGCGGCCGTGGAGGCGAACGCGGGCATTGAAGTTGACCGGAGTTTTGTATTGCTCGCGAATCGCGGCGCGGGAGTCGATCGTTGCGTCGTCAGGCATGACGACGATCGTGCAGGACGTTTCGAAGTCCGTCAACCTGAGTCGCTTGTCCGCCTTTGGATGCTGATATAATGATTGATTCCTCGCTAGGCGCACGCCCCGGTAGTGAAAAGGACATCACGGAGGTCTCCGGAACCTCAAGTCCGGGTTCGATTCCCGGCCGGGGCATTTCACAAAATGGGTGTGAAACCGGCCCAACCTAAGCAACTCGTCGATCGCCAAAACTACCGAGGTCATATGCTGTTTTTGCCGGCTGTGATTGTCGTGCGCTTGGCCTTAGTAGTCCTGAGGGCAGTTCAATTCTCGCCTCCTCTTTTGTTGACCACAATATCGAAGTGCTTCGACGACTAACGCGAACGCCGGAGTGATTTGTCGCCGGCTCGGATAATATAGGTGGGGCCCTGAGAATGGAGGACACCAGTCATCGAGGACGCGCTTCAAGCGATTCCTGGCGATGTAGGGCTGCGCGAGGTCTTGCGGCACATAAGCCAGTCCGAATCCGGCCAGCGATGCGTTGAGCATCTGATACGTGTCATTGAAGATCAGTTGGCCCTCAACGTGGGCATTCAACTTGCGCTTTCCCTTTTCGAACTCCCAGGCATATAAACCGCCGCGCGTCGGAAGGCGCAGGTTGATGCAATTGTGCTCGGTCAATTCGCGAGGCGTCCTCGGCGCTGGGCGCCTGGTGAAGTATGGTGGAGTGCCGACTACCGCCATCCTACCGTCCGGGCCGATACGCACGGCGATCATGTCCTTTGCGACCTGGTCACCTGATCGCACGCCGGCGTCATAGCGCTCTGCGACTATGTCTATCAGACCATACTCGATCGCGATCTCGACCTTTATCTCCGGATAATCCCGCAACAGTTTCTGCAGCTTCGGCCAGAGAATGGTATTGGCCACATAGTCAGTCGCCGTGATTCGAATCGTGCCTGCGGGCTGTTGGCGTAGTTCACCCAACGCAGTGAGTTCGGCTTCAATTTCTTCGAAACGTGGCCCGAGGTTTTGAAAGAGGCGCTCACCCGCGACGGTCGGTGACACGCTCCGCGTCGTCCGGGTGAGCAGCCTGATTCCGAGGCGCTCCTCAAGTCCTCGAATCGTATGGCTGAGCGCGGATTGTGAGACGCTGAGCTTTGCCGCGGCTTGCGTAAAGCTGCGCTCGCGAGCGACTGCTACAAATGCTCGGAGATCATGCAGATTGTCATTGGCCATTCATGAGCATAGCTCATAACTAAATTCGTATTCTACCATCTAGTCGCAAGACCGAATGCCCCGTAGATTGGCATCACCGACGTTAGTTGATACCCGAGAATCGCGAGGTAAAAAATGGAAATCAAACGCAGCGGCTCCCGACCCTCTGCAAAAGGACCGTCCGAAACTTTCACTGGTTCGGTGAGAATCGATCCGTTGTTCGATTCGCCTGAGCCCGCCCGCGCTCTGGGCGTGTTGGTCACGTTCGATCCCGGCGCGCGTACGGCATGGCATACACATCCGCTTGGGCAAACATTGATCGTCACGTCAGGGTGCGGCTGGACGCAGTGCTGGGGCGAACCGAAAGAGGAAATCCGCCCCGGCGATGTCGTCTGGTGTCCACCCGGCAAGAAGCATTGGCACGGCGCGACGGAGACTACTGCGATGTCGCACATCGCGATCGTGGAAAAGCTCCACGGCAAGGCGGTGGATTGGATGGAGAAGGTCACTCATGAGCAATATCGGGCCTGATCGATCGGCTTCAGAATCAAGGGATATCCAATGAATACGCGGGGCCGTAATGACCTGGAAAAGTTTGAAGCCGCCGACGAGATTGGAATCGCTTCAGGGAAACGCGCCGGCACGACAGCAAGCCGGTGACGATTTGGATCGTTCGAGTCGGCCAAGACCTCTACATTCGATCCGCCGACGGCAGCAGGTCTGCGTGGTTTCGCGGCGCACTAGCGTCGAATCAAGGTCGAATCACTGTGGACTGCATCGCAAAAGAAGTGATGCTGGAACTCGCGAATCCAAAACTCAATGACGAGATCGACGAGGCGTATCGATCCAAGTACCGCCATCACCCGGCAACCTACATCAACATGATGATTAGTTCCGAGGCGCGATCCACCACCGTGCGAGTAGTGCCGCGCCCGACGAATTCGTAGTCCTCGTTCAACATGTAATCAGTAAGGCGATGTCAAAGATCGGCTGGCTAACAAGCGGGACGATCGTAACTATGGCGTCTCTAGCAAGTGCTCAACAACTTCCATCGTACATCGAGAAACCGACGGATGCTTCCGGTGTATTCGCTATCTGGCCTGGGTCCGGCGTTCCTCCGGGATCAGAAAAATGGACCTGGCACGAACAATCGATTCAGTTGCCCGGCAACAAAGTCCCGAATCGTCTGGTCCGCAACGTCGTGATTCCTACGCTGACGGTCTACAAACCCGACACCGCAACGGCGAATCGCACGGCGCTGATCATTGCTCCGGGCGGCGCGTTTAATTTTCTGATGATGGACAATGAAGGTTATGATTTCGCGCATTGGCTTGCAGAGCGCGGAATTATTGCGTTCGTACTCCGCTATCGAGTGGCGCATACACCGGAGAACGATGCGGAGTTCGGAACCTTCATGCAGAACATGCTGAAAGTCCTGCCTCATCCGGCGCAGACGACGGAAGGGCCCCCGATGGATGGCGACAATGGGCCCGGATCGATCCGCAGCATGACGGAAGAAGACGGCCGGCAGGCGATCCGGTTCGTACGTCACCATGCTTCTGAATGGGGTTTTGATCCGAATCGAATCGGAATCGCGGGTTTCTCAGCCGGCGGCGGTATCGCGGTCGAGACCGCTGTGAATCATGACGCCCAGAGCAGGCCAGATTTTGTCGGGGGTATCTATCCTGGTTACAGGATTCCGATCGCTGTGCCGACAGACGCGCCGCAAATTTTTATCGCGTCTACCGACGACGACAAATTTGTTGCGCCGATCTCGGGAGCGAGACTCTACGAGGCATGGCATAAGGCCGGCAAATCAGCGGAGCTTCATATATTTGCCAAAGGCGAGCACGGTTTTGGGATGAATCAGCAGAATCTCCCTTCCGATGCATGGCTTGGACTATTTGAAAGCTGGCTTTTCGTTCAGGGGTATCTCTCCTCCGCAGGGAAATAGAAGTCCGGAGAATCTTCGAAGGAATCGATTATGGAAAAACGCACATTAGGAAAAAATCTCGAGGTCTCGGCGATCGGGCTAGGATGCATGGGCCTCAGCGTTGGCTACGGGCCCGCAGTTGATAAGGAGCAAGGTATTGCCCTGATCCGCGCCGCAGTTGAGCGTGGGGTTACCTTCTTCGACACGGCAGAGACTTATGGTCCCTTCGCCAACGAAGAGCTGGTAGGCGAAGCGCTCGGACCATTCAAAGGCCGGGTTGTCATCGCAACCAAGTTCGGTTGGGACATCGATCCGGATACCGGCAAGCATCGCGGAGGTCTCAACAGCCACCCGGAACAGATCAGGCGCGCAGTCGAAGGTTGCCTTAAGCGGCTTCGAATCGATTCGATCGACCTGCTCTACCAGCATCGAGTCGATCCTAACGTCCCGATTGAAGATGTGGCCGGTGTGGTGAAGGAGCTAATCGCAAACGGGAAGGTGAAGCACTTCGGCCTGTCCGAAGCGGCCGCGCCGACGATCCGCCGCGCGCATTCCGTTCAGCCGGTCGCCGCAATTCAAAGCGAATACTCACTATGGTGGAGACGGCCAGAAGAGGACGTGATCCCGACATGCGACGAACTTGGGATCGGCTTTGTTCCGTATAGTCCGTTGGGCAAGGGTTTTCTCACTGGCAAGATCAACGAGAACACCAAGTTCAGCGAGGGTAACGATATCCGTAATACCATTCCGCGATTCGCGCCGGAGGCGCGTAAGGCGAATCAGGCGATGGTCGATCTGCTCGGGCGTCTCGCAGCGCGCAAGAAGGCTACGCCTGCGCAGGTTGCGATTGCCTGGCTGCTCGCGAAGAAACCGTGGATGGTTCCGATTCCGGGCACGACTAAGCTCGACCGCCTCAAGGAAGATATAGGAGCGGCTAACGTCGAACTGACGCACGATGATCTCAGCGAGATCGAGACCGCTGCCGCCAAAATCAACCTCCAGGGCGCGCGGTATCCGGAACACCTCGAGCGATTGAGTTATCGATGACGAGGCGCTCCTGATGGAATCGACTTTACAGAGTGTCGCCGATCAGCAGGTTCTCTATCTGACCACGATCGGTCGTACGACAGGTCTGCGACGAGAGATAGAGATCTGGTTTATCGTCTGCCGCGAGCGCTTCTATTTGTTTGCGGAGACGCGCGAAGCCGCCGGGTGGGTGAAGAACATCCGGCGCAATCCCAAGGTGAACGTCCGAGTCGGGGAACTCAAAGTTAACGCGACAGCTCGGGTTCTCGACTCCACGGCGGATCGCGAGCTATGCGACGAGGTCGCCGCAATTGCTGAGCGCAAATACGAATGGGGCGATGGGCTACCAGTGGAGATCACGCCGACCGTCTAACTTGCCGGCTCAGTTTAATCTCAGTGACGTTCGCTGACCGCCGCCGACTGACACCTCGAGTCGGCGGCCATAAAAGATAAGGAGATATACCATGCGAGGAGCGGTCCTATACGGCCCACGCGATATTCGTGTTGAAGAGCGCCAAACCCCGACGATTGTCAAACCGACCGACGCCATTATCAGTGTTTCGGCCACCTGCGTTTGCGGGTCCGATCTCTGGGATTATCGTGGCATCAACTCCATTGCTCAGCCCAAGCCGATGGGGCACGAGTACTGCGGTATCGTCGAGGAAGTAGGAAGCGCTGTTAGATCGATCAAGCGCGGCCAGTTCGTAATCGGTTCCTTCTTCGCCTGCGATAACACCTGCCCAAATTGTCAGATTGGCTATCAGTCATCTTGTCAGCACCGCGAGTTCGTAGGCACCGCACAAGCGCCAATTCTCCGCGTTCCGCTCGCCGATGGCACCTTGGTATCCACGACGGCTGTTCCATCAGAAAACATGATCCCGAGTCTCGTCGCTCTTTCGGACGTAATGGGCACAGCATGGTTTGCGGCGCTTGCTGCCAATGTTCGAACGGGTACGACGGTAGTTGTCGTTGGCGATGGTGCGGTCGGACTGCTCGCTGTGCTCTCAACCAGGCAAATGGGCGCCGAACGTATTATCGCGATGAGCCGTCACGAATCGCGGCAAGAGCTGGCCCGCGACTTCGGTGCGACCCACATTGTTGAACAACGCGGCGACGAGGGCGTGGCCAGGATTCTTGAGCTGACCGCAGGAATCGGTGCCGAGTCTGTCTTGGAATGCGTTGGCACTAAGGAATCGATGATGCAGGCAATCCGGTCAGCGCGCCGCGGCGGCTACGTGAGCTACGTCGGCGTGCCTCACGGAGTCGAGCTCAATGGTCAGGAACTCTTCTATGCGCACGTGCACCTCCATGGTGGCCCCGCGCCCGTACGCCGGTTCCTGCCCGAACTCATCGATCAGGTATGGAAGGGGCAGATCAACCCCGGCAAGGTGTTCGACCTGACGTTGCCGCTCGACCAGGTGGCGGACGGTTACCGCGCCATGGATGAGCGTCGAGCGATCAAGACGCTGCTCCTTGTATAGACGGACATGCAGCCTACCGATCGACCCGCTCTGGTCTAGGTGACTCTCAGCCAAAACAATACAGTCCGCAAGTGTACAGACGGTTTGGCTCAGGTTTGGCAGCGGTTGTCAGAACCCAGGCAAAATGGGCCACTTCAGAGCAATATGCGATTTGCGAAACCCCTGCAAACATTGCCGCTTCTGGCTTCTATTGGTTATGGCTTGTCCTTGGTGCGAGTCCGGGTTCAATTCCCGGCGGGGCATTTCACAAATGGGGGTGAAACCGCCCCAACCTAGGCGATCGTCGGTCGTCAGGCAGTGCATCGACCTTTTGCCTGACAACTATCGAAACACTTTGATGCTGCGCGACATCGATGAGCTTGCCAGACCCATCATTGAATTGATGGCGCCTAAACTATGCCAGGGCGCGATCGTTGTCTGCGATAATGTGGGACATTTTCCAAGAACCTTTGTCGACTATCTGGACTTCGTGCGTCGCCCCGCCAACGGCTTTGTTTCGACTCTCCTGCCGCTGAGGGGCGGCACCGAGCTTTCTGTTAAAATCTGAATCCAGGATGTGTCGATTCCACGCAGGCTACGCGCGCGCGAGCTGACCAGTAACTTGACCACCACGTGGGCGGACAATCCCCGAAAGTACATATCAACATGGGTGAGTTGACCAGATTGCGGGCCGATTGGATTTTTGACCAGTAGCTGGCTCTTTCCGTCATACATCGTGATCGACCAGAAAGCGTTGACCGGCGGGAACTGCCCGGCGGCAAAGGTGACGGTGTCGTTGTGCTTGCCGCCGTCGAGCGTCTGGCCGACGTTCGCGAGCTTGCGTACGAATGGGGCGACTTAGGCCTGAACGAAAGTTCCCGTTAGCGATCTTTTCGACCCAAGCCCAGAAGCCGTTGGAGTTCGCTCAGGCTGTGGATGAAGCTGTCGGCCGGCGTGGAAGCAGGATCGATCAGACGGTGAAGGCGGAATCCATCCTCGAGGGCGAGTAGCATCGCGCCCGCCCACGCTGGATCGATTTCGCCGGAGGTGCCCGCGACCATTTCAGCAATCAAGGCGCGACGCGCGCGAAGACGGCGCGCCAATTCAGGTCGGCGGATCTCGGCACGCGCCACGAACAGGATCAGTTCCATATGAAGTAGCGGTGCGCGGCCCAGAGGATCCTTGCGGCTTCGCTCGGCGGCGCCCAGTGCCGTTACAAAATCCGCTGGATCGCGATGTCTGGCCAGAAGTTGACGGTGATGCTGCAACGACCGTTCGGCGTGATCCTCAAGCATGGCGATGATCAGGTCTTCCTTGGTCGCGAAATTCGAATAGAACGCACCTCGCGTAAAGCCCGCCTCCGCGACGATCGCGTCGATACTGGCTGCTCCGATACCGCATCGCTCGAACAAGCGGGCGGCCGCGTCGAACAATCGCTGGCGAGTATCCTCGCGAGTTGGACGAGTGCGAACTCTTGACATCGGGATCAGCTCATAGCACGCTTGTAATTCGATACGATAATGTATCGAGTTGCGGGGCCGCGACGCGAGCCGTGCGAAGCCCTCGGCGTGACCGTCGGGCGCTGGGGCAGTTCAGGAGAAAGCATGGGTACTCTGCGCTTCAACATGGCGATCATGGAGTTCCTGGCGGATCACAGGAGCCCAGCGCTCACGAATTTCTTCCTAGTCGCTAGCGAACTCGGCGAAATCGAGGGTTACCTGCTGATCAGCATCATGATCTACGTCATGTTCGACAAGCGCTTAGCGATCCGGCTCTCGATTCTGGTCGCGCTCACCATGACCTTAAACCATGTGCTCAAGATCATCATCAAAAATCCGCGCCCATTTATTCGCGAGGGCGACTATATCGGCAAGTGGGCCGTACCGCTGGACAAAGCGCGGGACCTCGCCACGGAGTATTCTACCCCCTCGGGCCACGCCATGGCGGCTGCGTCCTTCTATGCCTTCCTCTACGGATCTGCGCGGAGCCGCTATGTGAGGATTGCAGCGATCCTGGCAATCCTTCTGACGGGCATCTCACGCCCATATCTGGGCGTCCACTATGTCGAGGACATTTTACTGGGCTGGGGGATCGGACTTGTGGTCGGACTGATCGCGCTCAAACACGCCGATCGAATCAGCGCGACTTGGGGTCGAATGTCCTACTCGCGGCAAATCATTATCGCCGTCGCGGCTAGCTTCGCAGTCTGGATGGCCACAATCGCCATCAACGGCGGGACGATAAACGGCCAGCCACGCGCCTTCCTCGGCTACGCCGGGACCTTCACCGGCATCATCATCGCCGTACCGCTGGAGATTCGATTGGTCGATTTCGATTCCCAGAGCTCATCCATTCTCTTCAAAATCCTGCGCTTTCTGCTGTCGGCCGCGCTGGCTCTGGTCACGCTGCGGGGCCTCGGAACAGCATTCAGCGCCATAGCCGACAACTTCTCTCTGGCGGGCTATGTTCTACAGTATATCCGCTACGTTAGCGTTGGTGTCGTCAGCATCTTCGCGGCCCCCTGGGTTTTCACCCGCATCGGGTTGGCTAACTCTATGCAGGCCCCGGGCAAGATCGCATCTGCGAGTTCGGCGTGAGCTGCGCAGTCCTGGAAATCGCGCTCACTTTGCCGGATTAGGTAGTTGTGCTCCGCTCAACGTCCCGATCCTGCACACGAAGCGCTCAGCGAAGGTGGCGAATTGTGCAGAACTTATTTGGCCAGTCGAATGGATCTTAGGCAAGCAGCGAGCCGACGCTGCGAGCCGGTGTGAATGCAATTCTCCGAGGGGCGATTACGGCATAACTACGTAGAGTCATTCGGAAAATCGCTATCGGTAGTAGGTCCGAGGCGAGCAGGTTTGGCTCATAGCTCGGTACACCGAACAGCCCAACAGATAGGAGCATGGACTACCAGTTTCGCAGACCGGCGATAACGGAAAATCGAAGAGGAGTGGTCCTCGATTTTTCGGCCGACTGCCCATCGCGTGCCAGGTCAGTTAGGCGCGCTCACTTGGGCGATTCTTCTCGCTCCCATTGGGCAGTGAGCTGCGTGCCGAATGTGGTGGTGGCTTCGGATCACTCGTGCAATCGGATTTTCATCAATAATTCCCAGAATTCTGTTGTTTCCCAGCACTCGGAGGAATTGCATTTTTGGAGGCGCTGAGCTGGTACGGGGCCAAAGAAAAACTCAAAAAAGGGAAGAAAGCCATGGAAGAATGCGATCTCCTCGTGCTGGGCAGCGGCACCGGCGGGAAAATTCTTGCCGGGACCTTCGCACAAAAGGGACAACGCGTGATTGTGATCGAGCGCAAATACGTGACCGGTTCGTGCCCGAACATCGCGTGCCTGCCCAGCAAGAACATCATCCACAGCGCCAAGGTTGCCTCGTTCTTTTATCGCAGCAACGAATTCGGCATCAGCAAAGAGAATGTTTGCATCAACATGGCGGCCGTGCGTGAGCGCAAGCGCAAGATGGTGGTGAACGTTGTCGACAGTTTTCGCGACCACTACTTCACGAAGAGCGGCGCGGAGCTGGTGATGGGCACAGGATGTTTCGTTGGCCCGAAAACCATCGAAGTTGCCTTGAACGACGGCGGGACACGCACATTCCGTGGTAAAAATGTCGCCGTCAATACCGGGTCGCGCGCCACGCTCGAGCCAATTCCGGGATTGGCCGAGGCGAAGCCGCTGACCCACATCGAGGCATTTGAACTTGATCACATCCCGAAACGCCTCCTGGTTATGGGCGGTGGTTATGTCGGACTCGAACTGGCGCAGGCCTTCCGCCGTTTCGGCGCCGAGGTCACGCTGATCGACCGCAATGGCCGCCTCGCGCACCACGAAGACGAAGATGCCTCGCAGGGACTTGAAGAAATG
>JASHPB010000099.1 GCA_030038355.1 Candidatus Binataceae bacterium | reverse complement strand
AACAACAACCGCTTGTCGGGACTCACCGAACTACCGGTTAGAGCGGAGCGCCGCCGCGACTAGCAGCGCAAGAAAGGACAGAATGGTGTTGCAGTTTCTTAGCCCATTCACGGCGCTGCGCAGTTTCCTGGAGATGTTCTGGAACGGGCGCAAAACCAAGAAGAAGGAGGAGCTCACGCTATCAAAAATAGCGATTCTGGTCGCACGCAGTAATCGCGGCCAGGTGCTCTCTGAAGCGGAGCATCAGCTTCTTACGACCGCCATTGCGCTCCGGAATGACCTTGAAGGAGTAATCGAAATCAGCGGTTGGTTGCCGCCTTTAGAGCAGAAAACTTTGACCGACTTGCGGCGTGCACTGGGAAACAATGATTCGCTCGCTTCATTGGGCACGAAAGTGCAAACCTGAATGTCATTTTTGATTTTTTACGAGTTCGCGTGCGACAGAAAGGACTCGGATGTTCGCAGGGTCTAGTGGCCTGTAACAGCTGAATCGACAGTAGGGATGATTCGGTGTGAGAGGTTTTGGTAGGCCCATTTGATGGGTGCGGCGTGTTGATTATGATGACGGATATAACGCATAAGTTTGCGTGCCAGGTCGTTGACCGAGGTGAAGATGCCGCGGGCCACGACGTCGCGCTCGATCTTGCCGAACCAGAGTTCAACCTGATTGAGCCATGATGAATAGGTGGGCGTGAAGTGCAGGTACACCTTGGGATGATCGGCCAGGAACTGCGCGACCCGCTTGGTCTTATGGGCCGAGAGGTTGTCGGCGATGATGTGGAGCTCGCGCGCCTTGGGTTGCAGGGCCACAATCTGACCCAGGAAGGCCACAAACTCTTCAGTGGTATGGCGCGCAGCGGTTTGCCCCAGCACCTGGCCGCTTTTGGTGTTGAGCGCAGCGTACAGCGAGAGCGTCCCGTGCCGATAGTACTCAAAGCCATGGCGCTCGGCCCGTCCCGGGCTGAGCGGCAGCACCGGGTCGAGACGATCGAGCGCCTGGATGGCGGTCTTTTCATCGACACAGAACACCGCCGCGTGCTGCGGCGGATTAACGTAGAGCCCGATGACATCGGCGGCCTTGCGCTCGAAGTCAGGATCATTCGAGGCCAGGTAGCGCTCCAAGCGCTGGGGCTTGAGCCCAGCGCGCCGCCAGACCCGCACCACCATCGGGGGATACGTCCCTCACGCGATGCCGTCCCCGCGCTTGGAGTTGGATCGCATTCAAGTTGACGCCGGGTTGCGACTAGATCGAGAAAGCTCGGAGTAAGTTTCCACAGGGCGGTTGAGAACTACCACTGGTAGAAAAGACCTCCCTGACGGGCTTAGTTTCAAATCCGTACCGCAAAGCTGATGCGGTCCAGGCTGCGCGGTCGCCCGAAAATTTTCGCGTACACTCCCTCTACTTTGCCGAAAAGGAACTCCTCGGTCAGACGGGTGTTGACCGCGTGGATCGGGTGACCAATCCGTCGCAGCGAGCGAAGAGCCTTGGACTCAAAACCCTTGATGTCCCGACGTTCCCAGCAGTGCCGCAGGAGTGTGGACGAATCCAAGCGATGTACCAAATCGGCGGTGATCGCGAAACTTCTACGACGAGATCGGTCGCGTAGGCTTAGAATCAGCCAGTGAGATTCGTTCACTGGACAGGGCCTCGTCGACTGCGGCGAGCACCTGGCGCGCAGTAAGCTCGTCGAGGCAGCGGCTGCGGCTCTCGAGATGATGGTCGCATCCCATGCGCTGGCAGGGAAGACAGGGCAAGGGATTCTGCACGACCCAGACATTGCCGCGATGCTGAATGGCGCTGGCAGGCGCCCATGGCTCGGCGAGTCCGCCGACAGGCCACGGCCCCATCATGCATGGATTCTCGGGTCCATAGATCGCGATAGTGGGAGAGCCGGTGGCGGCGGCGAGATGGCTCATCGAGGTATCTACGCCGACATACACCTGAGCGGCGCCGATCAACCGCGCGAGTTGTGGCCAATCGAGGCGCCCATCAAGGCGGCGTACTGAGGTGGGTGCACCTTGCCAAATCGAATCGAGGTAGGCGCGTTCAGCCGGATCGGGTCCTCCTGTGACTACGATTTCGAGGCCGCGCTCGGCGAGCTCCCTTGCCAGCGAGCGCCATCCATCATTGGTCCAGCGCCTGTATCTGAACATCGGGTTGGCATGCAGTACCGCGTATCGGCTGAACGGGATGTCAGTCACGATCGATGATGATGCGCTCGACGGACAAACCATCCGTGGCTCGGCGGTGATGCCGAAACGCTCTGCGAGGCAAAGCAGCTCGACGACGCGGTGACGGCCGAATTCGGTAAGCACATAATCTGTCAATACGCGCCTCTTCCACCATCCGCCTTCGGTGCGGGGGTCGACCAGGCCTATTCGTCGTCGTCCAGCGACAAAGGCGAGAAACGTCGGGCGGTCTCCGGTCTGCGTCGAGAAGGCGCAGTCGTATTTGCGGAGCATCGGCGCGAGCAGCGTGAGAACTTGCAGCGCCGAAGGATTTCGCGGCAGCGTGATGACGCGCTCGAGGTCCGGATTGCCGGCCAGCACGCCCTTGGTGTCCTCGAAAACGAGCGCATCGATCGCTGCGCCAGGTACACCCTCGCGCAGAGCGTGAATCAGCGGCGTCGCTAACAGGACGTCGCCCAAGCGGCGCGTCACGATGACGAGCAAACGAGGCATTGAGTCGCTCGGCTTCATGGCGGGCTTCCATTCTGAGAATGCTGCGGCGCGGGCAATGAGATCAACTAACTCCTGCCGCAGAAATAGTTGCGATCCCCGACTCGTCGCCCGCTCTCTCCTTCAGCACGAGCGCGAGGATTATAAGCAGGGCGATCGTATGGATGTGACAGGCGAGGGCGACCTGGTAACCGGTCTTGCCCAAGATCGTGCGGCTCAGACCAAAAACGAGCACGACGTAAACGACGAGGGCGACGTTCACCGCGGTGGAGACTCGCGTGCTGGAGAACCAAAACGCGGCGATCAGATAGATCGCGGGGATCGCAAAGACCATATGCTGAACCCAAGCCAGTGGCGCGAGCATCAGCGCCATGATCAGCAGCGCGGTCGATTCGGTAAGCCACTGCATTCGCAGGTTCGCGCCATAGGGGCGTCGCGTCGCCCAGCAGAACAATCCAATCAATATGAGCGCTCCCAGCGATGACAGAATGCGAGCGAGCGAATATGAAATTCCGGCGTTGGCAGCGAAGAAATATTGCAGGGCGGGTCGAAGGGCCTGGTTGCCGACATTGAGGAAACCGTAATAGAACTCCGCCGCCGGATTGTGGCCGAGCGCGAAGCCGACGGCCGCTTCGATCCACTCGCGCTGAGCCAGCCACCAGTTCGCGGGACCCATCCGAATCGCGGGCAGCAGTATCCAAAGCGCAGCGAAGGTGGCCGTCCAAAGAGCCAGGCGCCACTGCCGCTTCCAGATTAGAAACGGCACAAAAATACCAACTGTGGATTTGAGAGCAACAGCCAGTCCGATACTCAGTGAACCGGCTGTGTATTGTTTGCGTTCTACCGAGTAGACGCCGAACATCACGACGGCCAGTAATATGGTGTTAAGTCCGGCGTCGTCGAGATCGCGCACGATGTAATGCGAAGCGAGCAGCAGCGTTGCGATCTCCACGTAGTAGCTTTCGCTTACGGTCGTCCGCACTTTGTCGAACACTATCGCGCGCAGTATCCAGATGACGAGGAAGATCGACGCGATCGCGAGCGAGTACGAGAGCGCGAACGCAATCGGTAGAGGAAGGAGCGCGAGGAGTCCGAACCACATCGCGGCGGCCGGCATGTACGGGAAATGCAGGCCGCCACGGTAGAGAAATTCGCCGCGTAGAAACCGCCGTCCGAATTCCATCGAGATGTCGAAGTCGCCGCCGTGATGCACGCGGCGGAGAATGATTGTGGTAACGTCGATGGCGACCGCGGCCGCAGCCAGGCCGAACAGTGCGTACGATCGAGCCTTCGAAGGCATGGAAATTTGACTCGGCATGGTCGGACGGGCAGACGAACAGACGCTTACTTACCGAGATGCGAAATCGCGTTGCGCAGCGGCGCGCTCGAAATTTTGATTAGGCCTTGAAACGGATGGTCGAGTTCCAGAATTAGAAAGACCGCGCCTGAGACGGCGAGCGCGCACAGGAACAGCGTTGCAACCACGGTCGAGTTGCGCGGCGCGAGCGCGCCGAAGCCGGTGAAAATGATGCTGAGCCAGAACACCAACACGACCAGCATCGGCATCGAGATCGCGCTGCCGCCCTGCTCGAAGAGCAGCCAGCGGAGTTGTCCCAGGTTGATGCTCATGCTTTGGGCCTGCGACTGAAGGGCGCGTTCAGAGTCGTTGTGCGGCGCGAGCTCCTGGATCTTGTCGAAGTATGCGTCGCCCGTGTTGGACGGCGGCTCGGCTCCGTCGTTCTCTTCGGGCCAGAGCTGATGGAGCGTATAGATCGCGAGCTGGCGCAGGAGCTTCCGTGCGCCGTCTGCCTCGGGACCGTAGTGCGCGAGGATTCGATCCAGGAGGATTAGATTCGCTGACATCTGGGTCAGTTCGCTGCGTTGGGTGTCATACGAGCCCTTGGCGGAACTGACGAGTAGGCCGAGCACGAGGGCCGCCATCGTGCCGATCAAACCAATGCCGAGCTTCACCACGTCGCGAGAGTCGGAGGCGAGATGATGCTGGGGGAGGCGATCTCGAAGCGCGATTCCAATGAGTGCGCCGCCGAAAACGCAGCCAAAAACCAGCATACTGATGGTGATAGAGTTCACTCTTCCCATCTCATCTAGCGGTTAGCGAGTCTCTCGTCGACGGTAATCTGTTCGATGAGCTAAGTCCCGCTTGCCAAAACAATAAGCAACCAGACCAAGACGGTTTGTAAGATTTTGTCTGCTGCCTGCTTGGATCTGGGTGTCTGAGCGAAGCGTTGATACAATTTAGACCCATCCTGCTAAGTTTAGGCCGCTTAAGAATCGCGCATCGGAGATTAAGCAAGCGGCGTTTCATTCAGCTGTCCGCATCTTAAACCACAGTCCCGGAATTGCGGATTAGACCAACAGAAACGAGGCACTCAGCCCAAAAAACCTCAGTTCAACGCGAGTAGAGAGTCAGCAGGCCGTTGCGGCGGCGGGGTTCCAAGGGCGCGTGGGCGGCGAGGCGTTCGGAATCGTACGGCTCGAGGCCATGGCATGCGGGACGCCGGTGTGAACACTAAGATAAAGCCGGCGTTCCGTTCGTCTCCCGCGACGGTGAGACGGTATCACCGTGCCACCGAACGATGTCGAGGCACCCGCCGGCGCCGATCAACCGGTTGCTGGCCGACGGC
>JASHPB010000012.1 GCA_030038355.1 Candidatus Binataceae bacterium | reverse complement strand
CGATTACCGGGTTTGGCAGCATCGACTTCGATCCAGTGCCGGCTCAAACACTGGCGGTGGTTGAGACGATGCTGGAGAAGGGCATCCCGGTGGTTTTTCGCATATATCGCCGATGCGCACGACAACCAGGCGGCATCGAATCTCTCCACTACAGAGACGAGTTTCGGCCCGGGTGAAGCGCCGGACGTGCAGCAGCTCGCCTAAGTTCAATGCTGCGTTTGGCAGATTTTTTGCCGATCTCAAAGCAGCGGGCATCGATCAGAGCAACACCTTATTCATCTTCACGCCCGACGAAGGCGCGACCATCCGGTGGTCGGACCTCCCTCGCCGCGCAATTGCGATGGCGCCACGGTCTCCGGATCGACGCTGACACCGGACGTCGCTTGCACCTATCCGAGCGGCGAAGGTCAGACGAGAACCTGAGCCAGGAAGCAGAAATGCGCGGGCGATAACAAGCCCTTGTCGATCCACTTCGATGATTCAGCAACGACCTATGTCGAGGGTAGTCCTGTCGACAACGCGTCTGAAGTTCGGTAGTTGGAACTCACGATGGCAAGCCTCAAGGTACTCGATCCGGAAAACGGCCAAGTCGAGAGCCTGCTGGGCACTGGGCTCAGTGCGGACAAGCAGGGCGCAATCATCGATCGCGTCGCCCAAAGGCTGATCCACATGAACACGATCGCCGATGAAAACCGTTCTCCGACATTTACCTTCTTCGGCAACCCGGACTTCCTCTTCGAATAAGGAGAAGGGGGCACGACGGTGGGAGCGCCGGGCCCGGGATTCATCTGGAATCACGGCGACATCGAGCCCGAGAGCGCGCGCACGTTTATCGCGATCGCCGGCCCGGAGTGCAAAACCTCAGCATTACGACGCCGCTGGATTTCTTCACTGACCATGTCGACCTGCGGTCGACGATCATGACACTCACCGGCCTCACTCACGATTATTCGCATGATGGCCGTACGATCACTGAGCTGCTCGATCCTTCGGTACTGCCCGCGGTCTGCGCAACGATCTGAAGACCGCGGAAGCGCTCGGGCAGGTGCTGAAGAAAATTGATGCTCCGTTCGGTAAGCTTTCGGAGGACGCGCTGAAGGTGTCGACCGCCGGGATCACCAGCAACACGCCGGCCGACGCTGAGTATAACCTGGCCGAGGCGTTGATCGCGTCGTGGTCAGCACAGCGCGACCCGATCGCGAGCGCAATCAAGCAGCAGCTCGAGAGCGCCGAGTTCGAGGGCAACTCGATCGACGAAGTGCAGGCAGCTTCGCTGATCGTGCGCGCCAATATCCTGCTCGGAGAGGCGGAGTTCTGGAGCAACGAGCTTTAGGCAGGAAGGTCTGATTCCCCGTGCGGGGCGGTCGCGATGCTCGCCGCCGCCGCAATTCTTTCTCGCCGAGCTCGAAAGCAACCAAAGCTCGGTGATGGACGAGTTCTGATTGACGCTTGTACAGGCATTTGCTCATGCTGAGACTCTCTGCGCCAAAGAAGAAGCAGCTTCTCGAGCTTCGAATGGGACGAAGGAATAGCCAGAAATGTCAAAGGCACGGGCTCATCAATTCAGGAGATTGAGCATCTGCTCACGCACGCCGAGACGCTAATCAGGGCTGCTCTGAAGAACCCCACTGGTGAAACACGGTTTCTGGCGATCGGTCGTACGCAAGAGGGACGCTACGCCTTCGTGATCTTCACGCCTCGTAGTCGCGGTGCGATGAATCCGTTGCGGCCCATAAGCACGCGCTTCATGCATCGCAGAGAGAGATCAGAAAATATGAACAAGAAACTGCCCGCGCTCAGAAACGACAAGGAAGCTGAAAAACTCCTCGCAGAGGACCTCTCCAAGTACATCAGGGCCGAGAGTCTTGTGCCCTTCGGTTCAAATCTCGGCCCAAGCAAAGGTCGGTGAATTTGCGAATCTCCGAAGAGTTACGCAGAGCCGTACGAGCAGCCGCCCTTCGGCGCAGAATTCCATATCAGCGGTATTTCCGCCAAGCTTGGAGCTCGCGCTCAAGCAACGCGAGCCGCGACCCGGGAGCAGCGGGAGAAGTCAAGCGCGCGGCAGCTATCGCTCCTGCACCTGACTCGCTGCGAATGGCATCTGTTCGAAGAATTGTGCATACCAGATTCAGTCGGTCATGCGCTCTGTTAGTGTCGCAGTGTTGCTTTTATCGATGATGGCGACGATCGCCTTCGGCACCGCCGGGGCGGCGGAAATCGATCTCGGCCAGTTGCCGCATCCGTCAACCGGGCCACAAACGGCGCCCGTCACGATGGTCGAGTTCTCCGACTTCGAATGCCCCATCTGCCGGAGAATCGAACCTGAGCTCGAGCAGTTGCGGCAAAGCGGCGGCGAGCGTATGCGATTCGTCTGGGTGGATTTCCCGCTCGACGCGCATCATCACGCGATGCTCGCTGCCGACGCCGCGCGCTGCGCTGGCGAGCAGGGACAGTTCTGGCCGTATCACGACGCGCTGATGAGCGGGCGCGAGAGCCTCGGCGCGCAAAATCTAACTGACCTCGCCGCGCGCCTCGGGCTCGATTCGACGAAGTTCAATTCGTGCCTTGCTGAGCGCAAGTACCAGGGCCAAATCGAATCGGATATGGATCTGGGCGACCGGCTCGGCATCAGCGGCACGCCAACGATTTTCATCAACGGCAGTCAGTACTCGGGGGTCCAGAGTCTCGGCGACTTGAAGGCCGCGATCGATCACGCGGCGAAGGAAGCTCCGGCCAGCCCTGACTTTGAACAATCGTCGCGCGCTGCACGGGGAGAACAGCAATGAGCAGCAATGTCAATTTCGATCGCGAAATCGGCGCCGGCCTCGAGCGCGGCGACACGCTGCCCGCGGCCTGGTACAGCGATGCCGCGATCTTCGATGCCGAAAAGAAGCGCATCTTCGGCCGCTTCTGGCAGTATGTCGGCCACTCCGGCCAGGTCGAGAAGACGGGAGATTTCTTCACCACGCAGCTCGGCGATGTACCGGTTATCATCGTGCGCGACGGCGCGGGAAAGTTCCGTGCCTTCGCCAACGTATGCCGTCATCGCGGGAGTGAAGTGGTCCTCGAGTGTACGGGCAGCCGCCAGACGCTGCAGTGCCACTATCACGGCTGGACCTACAACCTCGACGGCACCCTGCGCGCCGCACCGCGCTCGACTGAGCAAGCATCGTTCGACAAGGGCGCGCTCTCGCTGGTCGCGTTTCCAATCGAATGTTGGGGACCGCTGATCTTCGTGAATCCCGATCCATCCGCCGCACCGCTCAGAGAGTTGCTCGGACCGCTGCCGGAGATCTTCACGCACGCCGGCGTCGATGTCAGAGGACTGCGGCTCCATCGCCGCGACGTCTACAACCTGGCTGCCAACTGGAAGATCGTGATTGAGAATTTCAACGAGTGTTATCACTGTCCGGTTGCGCATCCGCGCTTCTCGGAGGTGATTGATACTGAGGCCTACCGCGTCGACACGGACCACGAATTCTTCTCGCTCTACTACGGACCGTACCTGCGTGAGAGCGGCCAGGGCGCCACTTATGCCACGCTCTGGCCGAGCGCGATGTTCGCGCTGTCGGACAATCCGCCGAGCATGCAGGTGCTCTGCGTCCGGCCGCTCGACGCCGAGCACACCTACGAATCGATCGATTACTACTTCGCTGAAGCTGCAACTGAGGAATATATCCGCGGTTACATTGAGCTCGCCGATCTGGTGCAGCGTGAAGACGTGACCCTTTGCGAATCGGTGCAGCGCGGACTCAAATCGTGCGCGATCAAGAAGGGCCAGCTCATGTTGTCGCGCGAGCGTGGCATCCAGCACTTCGAGAAACTCGTGTATCGGATGGTCGCAGGCTCTCAAGTCTGACGGCGGACCACGCCGTTTGTCTGCGCAGTCCGCCGTCAATGTATCGAGCGGTTGTGCGGACCCGCCCGCGTTTAGGTTCAGCCTCTACTTCTTCGCGTGCGGCGTGCCGATATACGGGAACTCGCTCAAGGTATCGGTGTGAGGCTTGAGGCCGGTGGGCGGACATTGATTCTTGGTCAGAAACGCGATCCGGTAATTGATCACGTCGTCAGTGAAGACCCGGCCGTTCGGGTACTTCGCTGGTTTCGAGGGCGCGAAACTCAACACGTCGGGAAGCGTGCGCTCCCTGTCGATCTCGGCAATCGCTTCGTCTCGCGTATAACCTCCCGTGTGACCCATCAGGTGTACGAACTGGTCGAGCCACCGCTTGCGATCGTTGACCGGTTCGCTGGCATTGTATTCCTCCTTGGTGTCATCGGTGTTGAAGAAGCTGCTGACGCTCGGGTGACCCGCGCGATCGACATGCAGCAGCTTGCCATCGCGCCGCACACTGCATCGGCCCCAGATGTGTACCTCGGGCCCGGGGTTGAGCTCACTTGTTGGCAACTCGATCACAGTCGAAAAAACATTCGCTTCGGTATTCGAATCCACGCCCGTCCAGGGCGACTTGCCGCCCAGATGAGGCTCGGTGAAGTTGCGTTTGCCCCTGGTGTCGAACAGGTTCTTGATTCCGACGAAATCGAAAAAGAATGCGTCGCTGCGGCTTCCGGCAAAAAAGGTGTAGCCACCCGACTTTATGATAGTTGGCTTCGGACCGAATGAGACTTCGCCGGCGGAGATGATCTTTGTCCCTACTGCCTCGACTGAGCGCGACTCAGCCCCCTTCGCCAGGAAGACATCGACCGTCTGCTGGCCGTTCTGCGGCTTCGAAAAAACGTAGCTGAATGCGACGTCATTCAGGTAGTCGCCGTCGGTGTCGATGTTCACCCGGTAGATGGCGTCGGGATGCACCGCGTCGGCGTTGGGATTCGCATTGAGGATGATCACGGTTCTGTTCCGGTCGGCCGGCGACTGGAATGCATAGAGGTCGCACAGGTCGAGCCGCTGATCCCCCATCGGAGGACCGAGACTGAGTCCAGTGAAATGATTCGACATTTTTCTGCCCCTGCTCTGTTGGTAAGGTTGCAACTCAAGCCGGCGCGATACTCCGGCCGCGCCAGTGGACCCGTTTGGCGGCACAACTATCACATTGTAGGCGAATTCGACAGGCAAAAATCGCACGCGCGTTATGCCGCGCCGCAGGCGAAGCTCGAGGCGGTGGCGACCGGCGCTGGTCTCCGCTCTTTACGCCGAGCCGAATCTCTTATTAACATCGGAGATGGACTGCCACCTTGCGGCCTTCGCCAAGGGCAGATCTGGAGGATGCCATGGGCAACGTATCGATCGAAATCGACGAACCCAATCGGTGGCGGCTCAAGACACCCGGCCATAACGGCTGGCGCCGCACCGCCCGGCCGGAAGACCCGAACAAGTATTTCATGGTCTCGGCCGACACCCACGCCAACGAACCCGCCAATCTCTGGAAAGAGCGGCTGGAAGAGAGGTATGCGCAACGCCTGCCGCGAATCGAAATCGATGAGAACGGCGTGAAGTGGACGGTCTCCGAGGGATGGCAGCGTTCGCGCCTGCTCGACAGCAACCTCGAGGGCGAGGACCAGATCCGCTCCAAAACCGGAGCCACGCCGGCGGAGCGCCTGCGCGACCTCGATCGCGACGGCGTTGACATGGAGATCATCTTTCCCAACAAGGGACTGATGATGTGGGCGACGCCCGATCCGCTGTTCGCGTCGGCGCAGTGCCGCGTTTACAATGACTGGATCGCCGAGGCCTACATCCAGTACAGCCCGCGAATGGTGCCGATGGCGGCGCTCGCGACGGGAGACCTCGAGGGCACGCTGGCCGAGATCAAGCGAATTGCCAAAATGGGATTCAAGGGCGTCACCCTGCCCTGCAAGCCGATTTTCGGCGGCCATGACGCGAGGCATCCGAATTACAACTTCGGCATGTTCGATCCGATGTGGGAGCTGTTGCAGGACCACAACCTCGCGATCACCTTCCACGTCTCCACAGGACGCGACCCGCGGGCGGCGCGCAAGGATGGCGGCGCGGTGATCAACTACGTGTCGCACTCGCTGGCGCCGACGATCGAGCCGGTCGCCAACCTCTGCGCCTCAGGCGTCCTAGAACGTTTCCCGAAACTTCGCTTCGGGTCGATTGAGGCCGGCATCGGCTGGGTGCCGTGGGCGTTGCAAGCGATGGACGAGGCCTACGTGAAACATCATATGTGGGCGTATCCCAAGCTCAAGAAGATGCCAAGCGAGTACTTCCACTCCAACGGCTTCGCTTCGTTCCAGGAAGATCAACCGGGACTCGATCTCGCCGAGAAGTATAATCTGACGACGAACTTCATGTGGGCCAACGACTATCCGCACCACGAAGGCTCGTGGCCGCATTCGGCGGAGGCAATCGAGCGCGAGATGAACGGGCTTAGCGACGAGGCTCGTGCGAACATCCTCGGACTCAACGCGGCGCGGATGTTCAACCTCGAGGTGCGAAGGCAAGTCCCGATGCCGGCGTCGGCGAACTAGGCCTCCGACTTACTGAACAGACCGAACTAGCCCAACACGAAAAAGGAAACGGCCGGAGCTCGATACCAGCTCCGGCCTTCCCGTTTGAGCTGCGAAACCCGGGATGAAATAGTTGGCACCCTCGATAGTTATGAAGCTTACAGCTGCGCGCGGTAAGGATTGCATCGACGTAAAACATCCAACGTCGTGCTGGATTTGCCATGGGGTCACGATAACCGGCTACCCCGGGTCGGGTGTCAGCGGCGTCAGGGTCTTCGCCGAAAGAGAAGACAGCGTAGAGTGGAACATTAAACTACATTGCCGTTAACCAGGCCTGAGCCGAGGTCAATGCCGTCATCGCTATTTGAAGTCACTTGCTTGCCCGTATCGGCGGCTGGAGCCGCTCGACCGTTGATGCCGTGCGTCACCCGCTATCTGCGAGATTCGCGAGTGCCGGTGGACCCCGGGAACGGCGTCACGAGGTCTTGCGCGAGCGGTCGATCCCACCAGATTGTTGGTGATATTCGCCGACGAGGCACTAATTCCAGAAGCGCTTCTTCATGATCCGCGAGTCTGCCTGATGTTCGATGGATGGTCTGAATAGCGCGGCTCAATCATTCTAAGCGGAGATGACCATCCGCGCAAATTCGGCGCCAGTTCAATGCTGCCAAAGCTTCGCGATCGAGTTCGCGATTGCCTGGCCCTCGAGCCGGCCCGCGTCGAGCGCGGGCGCGCGGTGATGTTCATCGCCGACTGACGGGCCGAAGGCCTTGAGGCTGGCGGCGTCAGGAGCGATCAATTCGACCTCGCATCCGCTATCGCGCAGCGCCTTCACTTCGTCATCGAGGTGTGCCGTGAAGCCCTTCGCGAGCGGGTCAGACAGCGCGGCCGTCGGCGCCAGTATCAGCGCCGTCTTGCATCCGCGGGCCAAGTCCGCGTTCGTCACCGAGCGAACGCCTCCGTCCATGTAACGATGACCCTCGATGGCGACCGGAGCAAAGAGTCCCGGTAGCGCGCAACTCGACGCGACCGCTTCGGCGAGTGCCACACCAGACGATTCGTTCCACACGCGGATCGATCCGTCGCCGGCATCAACGCTGACGCATTCATATGCGCGGCTCGGCCATTCTCTGTTCGGAAACCGCCGCTCATAGCTCGCAACGAAGTCGGATTCACTCACTATCGCATGCACTCCTATTGCCCATCGCCCGATCTCTGCCCGGATCGCTTGGTGGTCTCCCTTGCCGGTGGCCATCTCCCGAAGCTTGGTGGCAAGGAATGAGAAGTCCGGACGTGCAGCCGACGGCGCGGCATGTGCCGGCTGTCCCGGCGCAGGTGCATCGGCAGGTGCGAGGGCCGCGCGGATGAAGTTTACGGTCGCCATCTTGCTAGCCAGACGTGCGCCGACGATAGCCCCAGCGGAGGTTCCAATGATCAGATCCGCGCGAGAGAGATCAATGTCTTTGTCGTGCAGCCCTAGAATCACTCCCGATTCCCAGGCTTCTCCGACCGGCCCGCCGCCACCCAGGACCAGTGCGCGGCTGCTGCCCACGCTGTTATCAGCCGCGGTTCGCGTGACGACCACCAGCAGAGAGGTGAATGACACCAATAGGCATACGGTCAGCACCGCTAGGTGTACCTCAAGGGCGCAAATTCCAGGTGGAGCATTGGACGCTTCATCGGTAGCCTTCCTCTCTTCGAAGGCACCTCGATTGCTTACTTCGCAGGCTGAACAATCGCCTGATCGTGGTTGACCAATTGAAAGGTATTCAGTGTAGTCAGTAGCGCCCATTGCGGGATGCCCCAGGAGTCTGCCACGCCCGAAATTGTCTCAGTGCCCTGAAGTTTACCCGTCCGCCAATCTACAAGATCCAGTGCCATCAGCCGATAAACTGAGTTTCCGTACGACGCTGTATCTTGGTATCGAGGTCGACCACCACAGGGTTCCCAATTCCATAGCAGCGCTTCTGCGATCGAAAGGCTCGGTACGAAATCGGTAGGATATGGACAGACCTGCGAATGAAGAACGCAGGTCCAGCCGGTTGGAACGAAAAGATCGAGCCATTCGACGTGTAAACGTTCACACGAATCGGCGACGGTGGGCCTCGCCCAGATCCGGCAGCATGAATTGCAGTGCGCCAACTTCAGGCGGCCGAACAACGGATGGCTCTGAAAATCGTGGCCTAGAGCCATAAGTGCCGCGCGTGTCGATACCACTCTCATGGCTTCCGTCTGATTGCTATAAACCAAAGAACAATTGGCTTAGGTTGTGTTGAGGAACCAGACGTCGCGAGTAATCGCCGCGAACAGGGCCGCGCTGATGACGCGCGCCAGAATCACAGTGATCACAACTCCCACTCGCCAGTTCCACTGCATAAGAAATAATCGGGAATTTCCGTTTTATCTCTCCAGCCATTCGATGCCTAGTCCCTCGGCGGCAGCAGCGTCAACTCCTTGCCCGGTCTCACGATCATCACCGCCCCCCGGTAGCCACGCGTGGCCAAAGTTCCGCCCGTCGACCACCCTGAGGGCCGAATCCACTGTTTTTGAAGACGATTCTTCACACACTGCTCCCTTCCTAGATGGCCTCGTCCAAGTGTTTAGGTCCGCGATCCAACAACCTGCTATCCCGTCGGCACCGGCAACGCGGTGATTTTTCCGCAGCATGCCGGCAAACAGCCGCCGCGCCAGGTGGCTCTCTGCGAGCAGCAACCAGTAGTAGCGGGCGTGTTTTATCAACCGCCCACCGGTTTTCACCAAGCGCTGCTGAAGGCTGGTCAGCGACCACCGGTCGATCCTTGTCGGCAGCGCCAGCCGCCGCCACAGGTTGCCGAGATTGTAGGCGATCAGGCTCAGCCACAGCCGCACCTCGTTAGCGCGAAACCGCTGGCAAGAAAGCCGCGTCATCGCGACCGCTTGCTTGCCTTCCTTGATCCATTGCTCTGCCGTTCCGCGCTTGTTGTAGAAGCGCACCACCACCCGGCTCGTTGCGGCCAGATTGGTCACGATGAAGCCGACGCGCGGAAACAACTCCCCAAAGTGAAACTCGACTTTTGCCACCACCCGCCGCACCGTCTTCCAACTCGCCGCCTGATAGAGAAAGCTCTTGTACCAGACCAGCGGTTTGTGGCTCCGCCTTCCCACTGGCCGGGTCAACAGCTCCGCAATGTCCCGCTCCAGATTGTCGTTGGCGGGAAGGCGAATCGCGTACTTCACGTCGCGCTCTTCCAGCGCCTCATAGATCTCCGGCTTGGCGAAGGCTGCGTCGGCGCGGAACACCACTTCCTTACCCCGCCGCTGTTGGCGCTCGATCTCGGGCAGCAGCAATTCTTCCCAGCCCTCGGCGCTGTGGACGTTGCCGGGGGCGCAACTTGGCGGCGAGACAGTCACCTTCTCGATTGAATAACAGCAGCGGGTCATAACAAGTCGATTCGAAGTGTCCGTTGTAAGCGCCATTCTCCTGCTGGCCGTAAACCGGGATTTCGGTGCTGTCCATATCCAGCACGATGCGCCGAGGCGACTCGATCGCTTCCGCCTTAGCGATCAGCTCCCGATTAAGCGCGGCCAGACCGGGCAGGTTTTTCGGCTCGGCCAGGAGTTCCGTCTCAAACGACTGTAAGCGCGAGGTCAACGCGGCCCCACGCTCCCAGATCTGCTTCGACCCGATCAGCCGGAAGGTCGGATTCTGTGCGAGCCGCTCCGCGTCGTTGACATCCTCGTAGCCCGCCAGTCGGCTGTACACCGACTGCCGACCAGGTCGGCCAGCGGTATCTGCTTGTTGATTCCGCGCTTGTCTGTCAAGTGCCGCTCGATCAGTTGGCCGAAGCCCAACCGTTCATCCAACTCGCGCACCAGCAGCAAGCCGCCATCAGAGGTCACTCGCGCGCCTTGGAAGTCCACCTTCAGCCAGCTACTGAAAGAGAGCTGAAATGGCCGATTTTGTGTCTCACCCACCGCCGCTCCCCCTCCGCACCGCCCTGGTCGCCTTCAAACCCACGTCTATCAAGGACTTTGCAGGATTCTACCAAGTTGGTAGTCCACCTGAAAACGGAAATCCGCGATTAAGTGTTCAACTAGAGCCAGCGCAGACATCAATTAGCAATCGCTTCGGTCAGGAAAGTCGAGCAGGCTCGCCTGCCAGAACTGAATCCGGAACTGAAATAAAGACTCAGATCATGCTAAAGGATGTTTAGATAGAGAATTCAATTCTAAGTGTCCTCTTAAAGCAGATAATGTGTGCTTCATTCTCGGCACCTGGCGCTGAGTATCAATAAACTCGTTAGAACTGCCGTTGACCGAAAAATACAGCGTTGATTCCACGCTTCGATGCCGCGATTGCTCCCGCAGGCTTGCCCGCCATCGTCGAGGCCAAGTCACGCGCGACAGGCAGCAGATCGGCGCGCTTTACGACTCGATTCAATACCCCCATCCGGAGCAATTCGGCAGCCGTGTACTTTCTGCACATGAGGATGGCCTCCTTCGCGCGCCAGGGCCCGAGCCGCGCCGCGAGCACGATCGCCGGCAACCCGCGATACGGCACGTCGAGGTCGACCTCCGGCACCCAGAACTCGGCCTCCTCAACTGCGATCGCGAAGTCGAAGGCGAGCGCGAATGACCATCCACCGCCGACGGCGTGTCCGTTGATTGCGCCGATCGTCACCTGGTCGAGATTCGCCAGCACGTCGAACGCGCGCCCAATCAGACGCGGCCATCGGCCACCTGTGCGATTGAAGATACGCCGTTGCTCCTTGAGATCCGTCACCCCTTTAAGCGGCGACGTATCTGCTCCGGCACAGAACGTCGTGCCCGCGCCCGTCACGATAAGCACCCGCGTCTCGCGATCGTCGCGCACGCGATGCAGCAACGACTCGAACTCGAGGATGATCGGTTCGTTGAGGCAATTCCGCACCTCGGGCCGGTTGAACGTGATCGTCGCGATTGCACCGTCCTTTTCGAACAGGAAATTTTCCGCCATCGTCAGTCACCTACGCTCGAGGTTCGGGTTTTCGACAAAAAGATCGTCACGCCAACCCGACTTTTGCTCTAGTCTACTACCAAGCGGCACTTTATGATTTATTTGGCTTCGACTGGAACTGATGAGCAGGAGAGGTGCGATGAACACTGCCCGTCTCTATCTGTTCGCAACAATCGCCGCGCTGGGCGCCATTTTCGCCGCCCTGCCGGCGCGCGCGCTGGATTCGGTCGGCACTATAACGCAGATCGATGGCACCGCTAATCTCGATCGCGGTGGCACATCGATTCTGATCACCAACGACACACCCGTGATGCTTCACGACAAAATCACTACCGGCCCGAACTCGCTGGTGGGGATCTATTTCGCGGATGGCAGCACGCTTTCCATCACCTCTTCCACCAGTGTCGAGCTCGCCGACAGCACGCTCGTCAATGGCCAGGCCGTCGTCTCGAAGGTAAAGCTATTCGCGGGGACGGTTCACGCCAATGTCCCCGACAAGCAGGGCGTGCCGACGCGACGGCTCGAGATTAATTCGACTAACACGCAGGCGCTCGGGCCGGCGCCGTCGCTGGTGCGCTGAAAGCCTTCGACTCGCCGCTTGACGACGGCCAGCATCGGCGCTGATGATTCGCCTGGTCTGATGCTCCGTGCCTCGGTCCGACTCTTTAGGTTAAAGGCGCATTGTCATGGATGTGAGCAAGATCCCGCCCGGCAATAACCCGCCCGATGACATCAACGTGCTGATCGAAATCCCGCAAGGCGGCGTGCCGGTCAAGTATGAGCTGGATAAGGCGTCAGGCGCGCTTTTCGTCAATCGCTTTCTGCACACCGCGATGTACTATCCCGCCAATTACGGGTTCATCCCGAACACGCTCGCCCAGGATGGCGATCCGATTGACTGCATGGCGCTATCACAGGTTCCGGTCGCACCTTGCGCGGTAATCAGATGCCGGCCGGTCGGCGCACTGCTCATGGAAGACGAACACGGTATCGACGAGAAAATCCTCGCCGTGCCGGTCGAGGCGCTGAACCCTTATTACGACAACGTCGTGAATTTTAGCGATCTGCCGTCAATCATGCGCGATCAAATCGAGCATTTCTTTCGCCACTACAAGGAGCTCGAACCGGGCAAGTGGGTCAAGCTCGGCGGCTGGGTCGACCGCGATAAGGCCCGCGAGCTCATCATGCAGTCGATCGAACGCTTCAAGCCCGCGCACAAAGCCTGACGCGCTCGTTTCCAGCAGCCAGGTTATGCCGTTCTTCGATTCCGGCGGCGTTCGTATCCACTACCGTGACGCAGGTGCGGGCCAAGCGCTCGTGCTGATTCATGGATACGCGTCCGACCTCGAGCATAACTGGGGCGCCACAGGATGGATCGATCTGCTGGCGGCTCAGCGCCGAGTGCTCGCGCTGGACGTGCGCGGCCATGGCCAGAGCGACAAGCCGCACGCGCCGAGGGCCTACGGCTACTCGAACATGGGCGCCGATGTGGTCCGGCTGCTCGACCATCTTGGCATCGCTCGCGCGATGCTGTTCGGCTACTCAATGGGCAGCAGCATCGCGATCGAACTCATGCTCTCGAGGCCCGAGCGGCTGCTAGCCGTGGTTCTCGGCGGAATCGCCTATGACGACGGAGTCGAAGATCCGGCCGACCGCAGCTCAATCGTCGAGGCGCTACTGGCCGACGACCCGACGCGCATCACCAATCCAATGGCTGCCGCTTATCGGCACTTCGCGGATGCGCGCGGCAACGATTTGGCTGCGCTCGCGGCGCTGATGGCGGGTGCGCGGGCACCGGTTGCGCCGGAGCGATTCAGCAAAATCAAAATGCCCGTGCTGATCGTGGTTGGCGAACAAGATGAAGCGATTGGCGATGCCCAGGTCTTGCCGCGCCTGATTCCTGGCAGCCGTCTTCTCATGCTCGAGGGACGAAACCATTTGAATGCGCCGACAGATCCGCGCTTCAAGCAAGCCGTACTCGATTTCATCGCCACATGTCGCGCCTGAACGTCATTCAGCGGAGTCCGTACGGCGCAATCGCGAATTAATCATCGCGTAATGCGCGCACGGTGCGTGACTAGGAGCTTGAATGATAGTTTAATTTGAGAGATTTCTCGGATGCCCTTTCCGGTATTTTGAAAGCGGACGAAATCACTTCGAAGTCGCTAGAAGCCGTGATCTCACGGCTGACTGACATTCGCTGTTCACTGGTCAAGCTCGAGTCCGACTTCAAGAAGCAGCGCGCCGGCGTGAGTCCCGCGTGGCGCAAGAGCGCCGAGAACCTGCTGCACTACATGGCGCTGAGACGCCACGATGTTCGCCTCTTGCAGGAAAAGCTGGCGGTCCTTGGTCTGTCCTCGCTCGGCCGCAGCGAAGCGCATGTGATGAGCACGCTCGACGCGGTGCTAAGCGTATTGCATCGCCTCGCCGGGCGTCCGCTCGAATTGCCGGCGCACGGCGAGCATCCGGGGTTCAACGAAGGCGCCGCGTTACTGACGGCGCATACTGATGCGCTGCTTGGTCCGCCGCCGACCCAGCGCTCGGTCCGCATCATGGTGACGATGTCGTCGGAGGCGGCCGATGACTACGGCCTCGTGCGGGACCTGGTTTCGCACGGCATGAACTGCATGCGGATCAACTGCGCCCATGACAGCGCCGATGAATGGGCGCGCATGATCGAGCATCTCAATCGCGCGCGCCGCGAGCTCGGGTTCCCGTGCAAAATCCAAATGGACCTTGGCGGGCCCAAGCTCAGGACGGGTTCAATCGAGCCCGGGCCGCAAGTAACTGTATGGCATCCGAAGCGCGACAGCCTCGGCCGCGTGATCGAGCCCGCCCGCGTCTGGCTTGCGCCCGCCGGCGCCGGCCGCGCGGTGCCGGCCAACGCCGATTCGTGTCTACCGGTTGCGCCCGAATGGCTCGCCGCAGTCAAGCCCGGTGAGCGCATTCACTTCAAAGACGCGCGCCATAAACGCCGCGTACTCGAAGTCGTCGGCGCCGCCGGCGATGGCAGATGGGCGCGATGCGAGCAGACTGCGTACGTAACTCCCAACACCGTCCTCTCACGCATCGACACCCTCGAAGCCGCCAAACGCGATACCCACGTGGCGGCGCTGCCGCCCATCGAGCAGTCGCTCCTGCTCAAGCGCGGCGACCAGCTCATGCTGACGGCGGAGCCCGTCCCGGGCAAACCCGCCTCGGTCGACGCGAGAGGAAAGGTTCTGGTCCCGGCATCGATCGCATGCACCCTTCCGGAAATCTTTCCGCAGGTCAGGATCGGCGAGCGAGTATGGCTCGATGACGGCAAAATCGGCGGCATCGTCAGGGACGCGCGCTCCGAGGCAGTCACGGTCGAGATCAACCACGCGAGCGTCAAAGGCGATCGTCTCGGCCCCGACAAGGGCATCAACCTCCCCGATACGAAAATCACTCTGCCCGCGATCACGCCCAAGGATCTGGAGGACCTGCGCTTCGTCGTCGCGCATGCCGATCTGGTCGGTATGTCATTCGTGCGCCACGAGCGCGACGTTCATGAACTCCAGGCGCGGCTCGCCGAACTCGGCGCTAGCAACCTCGGCATCGTGCTGAAGATCGAGACCCGCCAGGGGTTCGAGCGCTTGCCGAACCTGATGCTGGCCGCGATGTGCCAACCGACTGCGGGCGTGATGATCGCGCGCGGCGACCTCGCCGTGGAATGCGGCTTCGAGCGCACCGCCGAGGTTCAGGAAGAAATTCTCTGGATTTGCGAAGCCGCGCACATGCCGGTCATCTGGGCGACGCAGGTGCTCGAGTCGCTCGCCAAGAAGGGACGGCCCTCGCGCGCGGAAATCACCGACGCCGCGATGGGCGAGCGCGCTGAATGCGTGATGCTTAACAAAGGGCCGCACATCGTTGAGGCGGTCGCCGCGCTCGACGATATCCTGCATCGCATGCAGGACCATCAAGCGAAGAAGAGCGCGCGCCTGCGCCCGCTGCACCTGATGATGCAGGACAGCGATTAGCGAATCGCTTACACAATTCGCCGCACGCTCGCGATGCTTCTAAGCGCTGCGCTAGCACTCCAACTCAGAAGCAGCACGCCCGCAAAAACGATCGCGCCTTTCGCGAGCGCCGGCAGGGCAAATCCGAGAAGCGCCCACTGCAACCACGAAACGAACGCGTAGTGGATAAGGTACATGCCGTACTCGTTGTCGCTCAGGCTGTCGAAGATCCAGAAACGGCGCGTTGCGAAGCGAACGAACAAGGCAAGGAAGGAAAACGAGAGAGCTGCGCAGGTCGTTGTGTACATCACGCCGCCGATTGCGCCCCACGCCGTCGGCAGCGCGTGTGGCTTCGAAATCGCGGCCAGGAAAAAAGCTATGCTCAGCACGAAGATAGTGAGTCCGAGCGCGCTCCATCGCCTCCAGTGCCGCGCGAGCACCCCGTCGGGTGCAAGCAGCCCGCGATCGATTCCGTAAGCGCCGACGCCGACTCCCGCAAGCAGGTAAACGGCATAGTGAAAAACCCGCGCTGTCTGGAACTGAAACGGCCCCACGCTCGTCCACGCCGCCGGCCCGAACACTATGGCCATCGGGATATAGGCGATTGCCGATGCGGCTGCGAGCAAGAGGAAGAACCGCGCCGGATGCTCCCGCGCGTTCGCCGTCAGCTGACCGATCGAATCGCCGAAGGCCGGCATCAGCCCGTAGGCCAGGCCGATCAGCAGATCGAATGCAAGCAGCAGTGACACGAACCACGCCGGCCCTGCCGGCCAGTCACCCATCGATAGCCATTCGTGGATGAAGCCCGCAACGCCGTGCTGTCCGATCAATAGATAAGAGGGATAGTACGCGAGCGGCGCTACGATCGCGGCGGCGAAGATGAATGGAATGCCGAGTCTCCGCAACCGATCGCGAACGAAAGTTGCTTCGCCCTTACGCTGAAGACTCGACCAGATGAAGAGCCCCGAGACGAAAAACATCAGCGACATGAAGAAGTCGTCGTTGAATCCCGTGAACAAGCCGAACGCCGTCGAATGGACGTGATCCATCACCGGGAAAGCGCGCCAGGCGTAGGGCGGCGTCCCGAGTGACTTCGACCGTGGTATCGTGAAATCGATGTACGCGATGACCGAGTGATGCGCCAGCACCAGCACGACCAGGAAGCCGCGCAAATAGCCGAGCGCAACGTTGTAGGCGGGCCGCTGAGCTTCTACAGATTCGACGCTGATAGATTTCAGCGCCTCGGAATCGAAACGTGCCGCTGCTGACGATGCCATTGGAGTCACCTCCCGCTACTTCGCTGCTTTGCGCGTAGCCAGATCGAACAGAATTACAAGCTCGTTTGCGTAGGCCTTCAGATCAAGTTTCGAATTGGCTTCCAACTGAAAGGCGACGCCGTCGATGGCGCTCCTGATCGTGGCCGCCATCACCCGCGTCGAAAAATCGCGAAACTCGCCTTGCTGCTGGCCGAAGCGCAGGAGTTTCTCGAGGTCCCGAACGGCAGGCTGGAAAGCTAGCTCGTAGTCGGTCTTCGGCTGATCAGCTTCGTCGCGAGTAGCCGCGCCAATTTTCATGATCGCGTGGATACAGTTGGGATTGGCACCGAGAAAATCGAGGTTGGTCTCGATATAGGCGCGCAGCATTCCCGCGGCGCTTCGCTCGGCCTTCATCCGCGGCAGCATCACCGCGGTAGCCTTTTTGAGGATGGCGCCAATGATTTCGCCGATCAGCTCGCGCTTGCCGGCAAAGTGATAGGAAATAACGCCCTTACTGATTCCGGCGCGCCGCGCGATTTCGGCTAGCGAGGCGTTGGCATATCCAAGCTCGGCGATCGCGTCGATCGCGCAATCGATGATCTGCGCGCGGCGCGCATTCTCGACGAAGGATCGATCTCCCTGACCAGATGGATGAATTTCTGACCGCACGACCAAATTCTTAGCCCAGCAGCCAGACTAAAGCAAGTGGCCGGCCAAGCGCCAACTACCAGGTTATCTGCATCCACCACAAACCGCATTGGCGAAGCTCCGTGATGTCGCCATCGAAGTGCGAGTAGCGTCGCGCCCACTCGACGGCTTCGTCTCGGGTCGCGCAAATCGAGCATTGTAAGGCCGCCAATCACCTCGCGGCTCGGCAAACGGACCGTCTGTAATCGTAACCTTGCCGCGTGAACCAGGAATCGTGATCGCTTGGCGCGCATGCGTCAGGCGGATGCCGGCCCAGCCGATCGACAGGTCCGCAAATCCTTAAGGCAGGTAGTCCGCGGTAACTCGCTCGGACTCGCGCGCAATCCTGTGAGCCTCCGCGCTGGTCTGATTTGGCGGGTGGCTGGCCGAACTTGAGGAGAACCTTCGACGCGTCCGTCGGTTGATGCCCATGATAGCTCAAACCCGCAGCCACCACCGGTCGAATCTCCTCGATCTGGCCCTCATACGTGACGCCAAGGCTCTTGTACCGGTCGACGGCATCTTCGCGGCTGTCAAAATCGATCACGTCAAACCCGGCAAGCACTTCTTTGGTCTCGGCAAAGGGACCATCGAATAGCGTGTGTTCATCACTGGCGAATCGAATGATCTTAGACTCCTCGGCGTCATGCAGACCGACGCTCAGAGTAGTATGCGGCCGTCCGCGCGCCGTCCTCTCGGCGAAGAGTTTTATAAAGCCCTGCTGATGCCGCCCGACGCGGCGTTACTTTCGGAGGCCGGCAGTGGTCCATTCGCCGCGCCGCTCAAATCCCATCGGTGCGAATTTCAATTACTTAGACCCCATGTTTCAGTGTCGTAGCCAAGCGCATCTGCTTGATGGTCGAACGGCAATCGCGATTTGGCACAGCCGGGTTTATTTTGGAGTGCTCTTCCGCTCACTTATCGAACGCTTCGATGAATGCTATGTCTTTCAGACAGCAAGGAGTGTCGGCAATGGCCAAGGCTGAAATCAGCGAACAAGATCTGCGGGCACGAGTACAGAAGCTGCTCGAGGAAGCGCATCCCGACAACGTCGACCAATTCACCTTCCGCGGTAAGCAATACGATCACGGGCTTGCATGGGTGCATTTTCCGGAAGGTTACGGCGGGCTCGGGATTAGTCCCGGGATGCAAGCAGTCGTCACCGACGAACTGAGCCGCCACTGCAAGACCATGTACGACGACATGGCGATTAATGCCATCGGCATCGGCATGGGCGCGCCAACCGTGCTTACTCATGGCACCGACTGGATGCGCGACAACCTGCTGCGGCGCATCTTCACCGGCGAAGACATATGGTGCCAGCTTTTCAGTGAGCCCAGCGCGGGCTCGGATGTTGCCGGCCTCGCCACGCGCGCGGCGCGCACAGGTGACTACTGGACGGTCAGCGGGCAGAAGGTATGGACGAGTCTCGCGCATGTATCAAGCTGGGGCATGCTGCTCGCGCGCTCGAACCCAGACGTGCCGAAACATCTTGGCATGTCCTACTTCCTGCTCGACATGCATAGCCCGGGCGTCGAAGTGCGCCCGCTGCATCAGATCACTGGCGAAGCCGAATTCAACGAAGTCTTTCTCACCGATGTCAAAATCCCTGCCGATCGAATTATGGGACGCGAGGGCGAGGGCTGGAAGGTCGCAATCACCACACTTATGAACGAGCGCACCGCGATCGGCGGTGCCGGTTCGACGCGGCCTGGCGGAGGTGCGATCGGCGCGCTGATCCATCTATGGCAGTCACGCGAGAAGGGGCAGTTTTCGCCCGAGATGGAAATTCTGCTGCGTGATCGAATCAGCAAGCTCTATATCGAGTCCGAGATGCTCAGGATCACGAGTCAGCGCGCTCGTGCCGCGCGCAAGGCTGGCAATCCCGGACCCGAGGGTTCCGTGGCGAAACTGGCTCAGGCTGAACTCAACAAGCGGCTATGGGAATGCGCGATGGATATTTTGGGCGCCGACTCTCTGGTCTACGAGCCGGGCTACACGCGCCGCAGACCAACCTCTCGCACGCGCGAATCGCGCAACGCGCTCGCCAAGTACCAGTTCCTCCGTGCGCGCGCCAATTCGATCGAAGGCGGCACCTCTGAAGTGATGCGCAACATCCTCGGCGAGCGCGTACTCGGCCTGCCGGGAGAGCCGCGCGGCGACAAGGACGTTCCCTGGAAGAATATCCCGCGCAGCGCATAACGTTGCGCGTGCAACCTTAAAGTCTCACAGGTCTGAGGTCACAAGAGCATGGAGATTGCCTTTACTCACGAGCATGAAGAATTGCGGCAGACCGTGCGCCGCTTCCTCGAGCGCGAAGCGACCGAGGCGATGGTTCGCCACTTGATGGAATCGCAGAAGGGTTACGAGCCGCGAACCTGGGAGCGGCTTGCTTCGGAGCTTTCGATCCTGGGTCTCGCGATTCCCGAGCAATTTGGCGGCGCGGGCTTCGGCGCCGTCGAGCTGGCGATCGTGCTCGAGGAGATGGGACGAGTTCTCTTTTGCGGACCTTACTTCGCAAGCGCCGTGCTCGCGGTATCAAGTCTGATGCATCTAGGTGACGATTCCGCGAAGGCACGGATCCTGCCGCACCTCGCGTCGGGAAAAACGATCTGCACGCTGGCGCTCGTCGAACACAACGGGCGATGGGACGTCGGATCGATCGCGATGAAGGCTACGCAGGATGGCAACGCGTGGCGCCTCGATGGCGCGAAGGACTACGTCATCGACGGTCAGGTCGCGGACATTATTCTGGTCGCGGCAAAGGCGGCAAACGGTCTCGGGCTTTTCGAAGTGGAACGCACCGCCAACGGCTCGCGATGTGAGCCGTTGCCGACGCTCGATCTTACGCGCAAGCTCTCGAAACTAACCCTCAGCGGAACTCCGGCTAGAATAATCTCGGGTTCAGGTGACGCCGCGCGCGGACTTGAATATGTGCTGGCATTCGCGGCCGCGATGCTTGCGGCCGAGCAGGTAGGCGGCGCGCAGCGATGTCTCGAGATGTCAACCGAATACGCTAAGACTCGCCTTCAATTTGGGCGCCCGATCGGCTCGTTCCAGGCAATCAAGCATAAGTGCGCCGATATGTTGGTGGAGACCGAATTCGCGCGCTCCGCGGCATACAACGCCGCCTTCGCAGCCTCGGCTGGCGACGGAAAGGAATTTATCGAAGCGGCCCATGCCGCTAAGGCTTATTGTTCCGAGGCTTTCTTCCACGCCGCGGCGGAAAACATCCAAATTCACGGTGGGATGGGATTCACCTGGGAGCATCCGGCCCATCTGTACTTCAAGCGCGCAAGGTCGAGCTCGATTCTTTTTGGCGATCCGCTGGAGCATCGCCAGAAGTTAGCATCGCAGCTCGGACTCTAGGTGATGCTCGATCACGCGGAGTAAAAGCAGGCAACGACCGCCTTAAAGCCTGTTCACCCGCGGGTTCAGTGGTTGTCAATTCAGGCAGCCTTTTATTGAACACACGATGATGTTTCCTGAAGCTTTGTGCGCTCAGAGATTGGATTCTCTTCGCGTATAAGCGCTTGCCGTTGCTTTATAAGGTCGGAAACGTTTTTTTCAGATGAAAGGTGGCCTTAGACGTAACCATTGACCCTTGACCCTGAGACCTATGGAATTCACTCCGCAAACCATGTAAGCAATTTAAAGTACCGGCTTTTCCCGGACTGAGGGGTACATTGAACATAACTGATATTGTTGCCGAACTAAGGAAAGAGCGAACGCGGCTTGATAGTGCGATCGCAGCTCTCGAGGGAATCGGCGGGCCTGCGCGCCGCGGCAGGAAGCCTGGCGTCTCTTATGGCGCTGCGGTCAAGAAGCGGACCGGCGGAATCACTCCCGCGGGTCGCAAGCGGCTCTCGGAGATGATGAAGAGGCGGTGGGCGGAACGCCGTCGTAAAGGCGCCTGAGCGAGACTATCAAGCATTAAGACTGAGCTGGGGGG
>JASHPB010000098.1 GCA_030038355.1 Candidatus Binataceae bacterium | reverse complement strand
CGAGGTGCCGAGCATGCCGCCGTCGCTCGAGGCCTCGCTCGAGAACCTGAAGAACGATCACGAGTACCTCTTGAAGGGCGATGTGTTCACCGAGGACCTGATCGAAACCTGGATCGACTACAAGATGAGCAAGGAAGTAAGCGCGATTCGGCTACGGCCGCACCCCTACGAATTCGCGCTTTACTACGACGCGTGATCTCCTCCAATTACCCTCGCAGCGCGCGAGGGTGGGGCTCAACGAAACGGCGGCGGGTGCCAAAGCCCGCCGCCGTTTTCATTTTCATGGAGCGATTTTAGCGCGGCAGGGGATGCTCGCGTCGGAACTCGGCGGCCGCCTCCGCCATCGACATGAACTTGACCTCGCGATGGCCGGCGATATGGTCAATCAATCGCTCCAGCATCAGCATCCGATGCCCGCGGCCAATCACCTGCGGATGCATCGTCAGGACATACACGCCCTTACCAATTCGCAGGTAGAGGTAATCGAAATCACCTGCCCAGATTTCATAAACCGCGGACGGCGACGACAGCCCCTGCTGGATTCCGGCGCGGCTCGTCACGTACTCGAAGGCGGGAAAATCATCGAGCCCCCAGGTGAACGGAATTTCGACCAGGTCGATCGGTTTGCCGAACTGGTACGGCCCGTCCGCCTGCGGATTGTCGTCCTCGCGCATGTAGTACGCTGAGAAATCGTCGGCCATCAGGCTCGAATCGTACGAGAAGCCGCGTTCGCGGAGCAGCTTCACCATGTTGAAGCTGAGTCCCGCTCCGGGCGAGCGGAATCCGATCGGCTTCTTTCCCGTCATCCGCTCGATCACCTTGGTGCCGCGGTCGAGGATCGCGGCCTCATCGTCCGCGTCCTTCGGATGCGTGTGCAGGTAGCCGTGATGGCCGATCTCGTGGCCGTCTTTCGCGAGCCGCTCGACTATCGCGGGAAAAGTCTCGGCGCTATGCCCCGGCACGAACCAGGTGGAGCGGATCCCGCGTTCGTGGAGCAGATTTAGCAGCCGCTCGGCGCCGACGCGGCCGAACTCGCCGCGCGATATCGCGCTCAGCGACGACGCTCGAAAGCCACCGAGCCAGAGCGAGATCGCGTCGAAATCGAAGGTGAGACAAACGCTGATCCGTTTTTCCATCGCGTTCTTCTCCTTGTTCATGACCTTTGCGCAACTCTGTTGCCAATTCCATGGTCGTCGGCTGCCGCGTCAGACAAACGATATCTGTGCGATAGTCTGATCGGACGATGCATCGGCGCGCCTCCACCACGAGGATCTGCTCGCTCGCCGTGGAGGAATTATGAGCGGCACTAAGATCCCGATTCCGCAGGGAAAGTACGCACAAATCGCGAGTGGATTGACTATTCATTACCACGAGGCCGGCAAGGGCGCGCCGGTGATTTTTCTGCACGGCAGCGGTCCGGGCGCGAGCGGCTACAGCAACTTCAAGGGCAACTTCCCCGTGTTTGCGGACGCCGGCTTTCGCGCGATCGTGCCCGACCTGCCGGGATTCGGGCTTTCATCGAAACCGGAAGACGCGCAGTACACGCTCGACTTCTTCGTCGCCGGCGTGCACGGGCTCGTCGAGAAGATCGGCCTCGCGCGATTCACACTGCTCGGCAACTCTTTGGGCGGCGCGATCGCGCTCAAGTACACGCTGGACTATCCGCAACTCGTGACTCGCCTAATCCTGATGGCTCCTGGCGGCGTCGAGGACCTGCCGGTCTATCTCCAGATGGAAGGCATCAGCAAGATGATCCAGGTGTTTGCGGCCGGTCCGATGGACACCGACTCGATGCGCCGCCTGCTCACGCTGCAGCTTTTCGACGCCTCGCACATCACCGAAGAGCTGCTCGAGGAGCGGGTCGGCGTATGCGCGATGCAGCCGCGCACTGTGCTTTCAACGATGCGCGTGCCGAACATGGCGCCGCGGCTCGGCGAAATCAAATGCCCGCTGCTAGGCTTCTGGGGAACCAACGATCGCTTCAACCCGGTCGGCGGCGCGATGAAGATCCTCGAGAACTGCCCGAACGCGCGCTTCGTGCTGCTCAACCGATGCGGGCACTGGGTGATGGTCGAGCATCGCGAGCTGTTCAATCGCGAGTGTCTGACTTTCCTGCGCGAGGGCTGACAAACGCTCCGCGCGGAAGCGCTTAATCCGGAAATCTGACCTTCACCGACGGAGTGTCGGCAATCGCCTGGCAAGCGAGAATCCAGCCCTGCGCGAGATCGTTCTTGTCGAGCACCTGGTTGTTGCGCAGATGAACCTCGCCCGCTTCCAGGGTGCACATGCAGGTGGCGCAGGCCCCGGCGCGGCATGAATGCGGTGCCTTGAGGCCCGCGCGCAGCATCGCATTGAGCAGAGGCTCGCTCCGCCTGCATATCAGCTTGTGATGAACTCCGTCCAGTTCAACTTCGAGCTGGATCTCAGCATCCGCCGCGGGCGCCGGAGCTTCCTCTGCTGCTGCGTCTTCTTGGTCGGGCAGCGAGACGAATCGTTCGACATGAATACGTGAGGGCGGCAATCCTAGCGCGCGGAGCGCTCTCAGAGCGCCGTCCATGAAGAGCTCAGGCCCGCAGATGTAGCAGTCGGCGGTGGAAAACGGTTTCGCCGAGTGCTCGAGGTTCGCCGCAAGCGGAATTCCCTGCACGGAATCGAGCCAGTGAACGATTTGCAACCGCGACGGATGCTCGCGAACGAGCGCCTTCAGCTCGTCGCGGAATATAACTGAGCGCTCGTCTCGATTCGCATAAATGAGGAGCAATCGCCCACACCCACCGTGCAGCGCGGACTTGATGATCGACATGATGGGCGTGATACCGCTGCCGCCGGCAAAGAACAGAAAATCGCCGTCCAACGAACGGGGCGTGAAGTGACCGGCGGGAGCCTTCACCTCGATCGTGTCTCCCGCCTTTAGCCGATCGCAGATCCAGTTCGAAGCGCGCCCATCGGCAACCCGCTTGACTGTTACGCGCGGCGCTTCATCAGTCAGCGGGCAGCTTGCGAGCGAATAGCAGCGCAGCAGATGCCGCCCTTCGTGCGGAATACGAAGTGTCAGGAATTGCCCGGGGCGGTAGCGAAATATTTCGGCAGCGGCGGGCGGCACCTCGAAGACCAGAGACTTGGCCTCGTCCGTTTCCTCGACCACCTCGCGGATACGGAGCAAATAGCAGGTCTCATCATTCGCCGGATTTCCCATTACTCAATAGGCGTTGCTGATTCGCATCTGCGCGCCGTTAATAAAGCGCGACTCATCCGAAATCAGAAACAACACGAGGTTCGCGACATCGCCAGGATCGCAGAAGCGCGACGTGGGATCGGCAGCGTAATTGATCGTCGCCGGATCAGGATTCCCCATCAGCGGCAGCGTCATCGGCGTTATCACACCGTCAGGATGAATCGAGTTGCAGCGGATTCTGTAGCCGCAGCTACGGCAGTGCACCGCGACACTGTGCGTTAGCGCTGCAACCGCGCCCTTCGACGCGCTGTAGGCAGCGGCGAACGGCAAACCGTCGGCGGCGACAGACGACATGTTAACGATCGAGCCGCCGTTCGCTTTCATCGCCGCGACGCCATACTTGCATCCGAGAAAGTAACCGTCGGCGTTGACGCGCAAGACCTTGCGCCACTGCTCGAGCGTCGTGTCCTCGACCGAGCCCATTAGCAGGATGCCCGCGTTGTTCACCAAACCATCGATGCGGCCGAACCGATCTTGTGTCGTGGCGATGGCCCTTTTCCAGTCATCCTCGCTCGAAATGTCGTGGCGGACGAAGAGTGCGTCTTTCCCAATTTCGCGGGCCACCGCGGGCCCATGGTCCTCGTTTAAATCCGTCAGCACGACTCGCGCACCTTCGCTCGCGAGCTTGAGCGCGTCCTCTCTGCCAATACCGCTCGCGGCGCCAGTGACGATCACGACCTTTCCCTTCACCCCTTCCATCTGGCTATCCGATATCGATCCTATGCGGTCGCTGTCGCCTTCCTGTCGCGGAGATTCGCCGTGGCAGCGCTGCCGGCACGGCGTCCCGAAAAGATGCAGTCGGCCAGCGCGAGCCCGCTCACGTAATGATTCGAGGCGACTCCAACCGCGGCGC
This sequence comes from Candidatus Binataceae bacterium, assembly GCA_030038355.1. Taxonomy (GTDB): domain Bacteria; phylum Desulfobacterota; class Binatia; order Binatales; family Binataceae; genus JASHPB01. Next base: position 60,745 of record JASHPB010000098.1, on the reverse strand, counting down.
GGCCGGCGGCATAGAGTCCCGCGATTGTGCTCCCGTCGCTCTTTTTCACCGCGCCTGTCGCCTCGTCAACGAGCAGGCCGCCGAGGGTAATCGCCGGACAAGGAAAGACGCGCTTATCGACTGAGATATCGAGCGCATAGAAGGGCGGCCCGGCGAGGGGAACGAGCAGGTCGCGCGATTTGCCGAGCGGATCGATACCATCCGCGCTGGCGCGATTGTAGTTGTTCAAGCTTGCGCTAAGCACGGAGGGCTCAGCACCTATTCTGTCCGCGAGACGTTCCAGCGAGGGTGCGCGCTTTGCGCCCGCGAAGGTCAGAACCAGAACGGGCACGCTCTGGAAGCCCCAGAGACCACCGAAGAGCGCTTCAATTAAGGCTTCGCGCCTGATGGTCGAATCAATGATGAGCCACGCGCGGCCGCCGTGATGCTCGCACATCTCGAACCCGAGCCGCGCGCCATAAACTTCCTCGTTGCAGAAGCGGCGTCCCGTAGTATCGACAATCATGCCGCGCGCCCACGCGAGCGGCGGGTTGATGAACCTCCACGCCGAGATTCGTTCGAGGCGTGATGACGCGGCACCGACCGTTTCTCCCAGGCGCACGCCGCTGCCGTCGCATCCCGAAGTGCCGAGGCGGAAGTTGCGCAGGTACTGGGGCGCGTGCTCCGCGACCATCTCACGGTTGAAGATGAATCCTCCCGTGCTGAGCACCACGCCGCCGCGCGCGCGAATGAACCTCGGCCGTGCGCCTGTCAGCTCGACTTGCAGCGCGCGCCGCCTAAGACGATCCGAAAGCCCAGGCGCCGCATAGAACGTCCGCTCCGCCCATCGGCTGAGCTGCCGATGACGCCGCTGCTCGCGGCTGTTGGGCTCAAACTGCCAAAGCTCTGCGCCCCGCACCGCGCCGCTTTGGTCGATAACCAGTCGTCGGACGGCTGACTGCGTCATGATTCGAGCGCCCGCGGCTTGCGCGCTTTTCTTGAGCGCATGAAAGAGGAGCGCGCCCGAAAGGCCCGCGCCTTTCACGCGATGACCGCGCGGCGCCGGTGGATGCGCTCCCGCGTATTCCTTAACCGCTTCATTGCCGGAGAAATAAAGGTAGAAGCCGTCAGCCGGGTAAGAGGTCTTGTGCGGCGGCACACTCGAGTCGAATTGGATGCCCTGCGCGTCGAGCCACTCGATCATCTCGACGCTGTGATCGCAGAAACTCCGAAGCGTCGCACGATCGACTGCGTCGCCGACCTCCTTAGTCAGATACTCCAACATCGCGTCGGGCGAATCGTCGTACCCCGCCGCTTTTTGGAATCGCGTACCGCCGCCCGCGTACACGACGCCGCCGCTCTTCGCGCTCGCACCGCCGCCGCCAAAGCGATCGGCGACGATCACGCTCGCGCCGGCGTGCGCAGCCTCGATCGCCGCCGCTGCTCCCGCGGCGCCGAAGCCCACGACGAGGAGGTCACATTCGTCATTCCACTCGATTGGCGACGATCCGTCGGCGCGAAGCGGCGCGCCAATCGGCGTCGCCCCCGACGCGTTGGATGCGAGCGCTATGTCGGCTGCGGTGTTGGCCGTAAGTCGCGTCCTCTCATTCGATGACGAGCGGAGAAAACTCGGAAGGCGCACCGAGGGCCATGCGGCCAGACGGCGGCTGATTACCGTCGACGTCCTTCACCTGGTAGCGCTCGGCCAGCTCCGCGGCGAAAAAAGTCTGGCCGCTAAGCTCCATCCGGTTTGGATCGTTGTACATCGCCTCGATAATGCGGCCGCCGAACTCTGCCGATTCCGCGATCGCGAGCATCGGCCCGTACTTCGACTTGTTGAGGTCGATCGTCATGACCTTCTCGGTCTTCACCAGCCCAAGCCAAACCGAGATGACCGTGACACCAAACGGCTTGAAGTCGTGCGCCATGTCGTGCGACATCTTGTCAACACCCGCCTTGGCGGCGCCATAAGCCGGGCCATGAACGTACCCCTTCGCGCCGGGCGACGATGAATTGAAGACCACGCCGCCCTGTCGCGTCAGCATCGGCGCGGCGTACCACGTCGTCGTGTAGTAGGAACGAAGCCCCACGTCGAGCAGTTTCACGAAACTGAGCGGCTTCTTCCAGAAGGGTCCGGCCTCGGTGAGGCCATCGGGGATCGCGGTCGCGTTGTTGACCAGGATATCGAGCCGGCCTGATTCCTTTTCGATCTTGTCGAAAAGCGCCCGTGTTTGCTGGTCATCACTATGGTCGCAGACGACGGCTACGCCGCGTCCCCCACGTTTGGTGACGTCCTCGGCCGTCACAAACACGGTGCCGCCGAACTGATTGTCGCTCTTCTTGCTGCTGCGGCCGGTCACGTAAACGGTCGCGCCCGCCGCGCCGAGTGCGATAGCGATTCCCTTGCCGACGCCGAGGCTCGCTCCGGTAACGAGGCATACCCGATCGATAAGCATCCTAAACTCCTGCGAGATGATGCGCCGCGATGTAACCAAAAGTCATCGCGGGTCCGAGCGTCGAGCCCGCACCAGGATAGCTCGGACCCATTACGGCAGCGGAAGTGTTGCCGATCGCGTAGAGGCCGGGGATCGGCTGGCCGTCCTCGCGGACCACCCGCGCGTATTCATCCGTGAGGAGCCCACCCTTGGTCCCGATATCACCGGCATCGATTCGTATCGCATAGAAAGGAGGCGTCGCGATCGGCCCGAGGCATGGATTCGGCCTGATGTTGACATCGCCATAGTAGCGATCGAACGGATTGCTGCCCTTGCCGAACTCCTGGTCATCACCGCTTCGCGCGAACTGATTCATCCGCTCGATTGTTTGCTTGAGGCCCGCAGCGTCAACCTGGATTTGCGAAGCGAGCGCAGCGAGGGTTTCGGCGCGAAAGAAAACCGCGCCGAGCCACGAGGCTGGCAGGGATCTGTCGGGACGCACCATGCCCGGTAGCAGCGGACCGCACGGATATTTGCGCCGGAACTCGGCATCGAAGATCAGCCACGCTGGCAGATTGGCGTGGCTCTTCTCGTTGTCGGCGTACATCGCGTACACGATGTCGCTGTAGGGCGCGGCTTCGTCGACAAAACGCTGGCCCAGGCGATTGACCATCGCGCATCCGGGCAGTGCGCGCTCGACGAAGAGCGCGCGCCGTTTTTCGCGACCCATGATGTACACTGTAGGCGCCCACCATGCGTGATCCATCAGATCGACGCGCGCACCCGCTTCGAGGCCGGCGCGAATGGCGTCTCCGGTGTTGGCCTCGGGCGTGACCGTCCATTCGGCGCGGGTTGGCTTTGGGAGATACTGATCGCGCATCTGTTGATTATGCTCGAATCCGCCAGCGGCGAGGATCACACCCCGCCGCGCGCCGATACGGACGGGTTTGCCATCACGCCTCGCCACAATGCCAGTGATGCGGCGCGAATCCACGATCAGGGATTCGAACGGCGCATTGAGCCAGAGCGCGATTGCGCGATCCATCATCGAGCGCCGTAGCGATCCGATCAGCGAACTACCTAGCGTTAACCGCCGGTCACGCTTGGTGCGCAGCCGCCACGGCAGATCGAGCCAGTAGGACAACATGCGTTTTGCGAATAGCGTCGTCCAGCCACGATCCTTGCAGAGGATCGTATGCGCCTCGCCGGCCGTCATCGTGATTCGGCCGCCGATTAGCGTGCCGGGCTGCGGCGGTCGCATATGCCCGAACTCCTCGCCGAGCCGCGATGCGTCGAATGGCAACGGATCGAGAGTGCGCGCGCCGGGCTTCGAACCCGGCAGATGCGGATAGTAGTCCGAGTACTGCAGCATCGAGCGATATTTAAGCCACGTCTTCTCTTCCAAGTAGCGGAGCATCTTGGGCGCGTGCTCGAGATACGCGAGCAGGCGCGCCTCGGCGACCATCCCGCGTGTCGCGGCCTTGAGATACGTCAGTGCTTCGTCGTGGCTATCACTCACACCCGCTTCGATGAGCAGATGATTGCACGGCACCCACACGCCGCCGCCGGAGATTGCCGACGTGCCGCCGTACTGGTCGCTCTTCTCGAGCACTACGACTGACTGGCCCAGGTCATGCGCGGCGATCGCGGCGGTAAGTCCGCCCGCGCCTGAGCCGACGACGATCACATCGAATTCGCCGTCCCAGTTCGCGCTCGCCGCGCCCGCTCTCGCCGCGTCGCTCATATAAAGAAGTCCGTGTTGCCGAGACCGAGCAGCACACCGCCATAGTTGCGGCCGAACTTCTCGGCGTTGTTCGCGTAATGCAGGCGCGCTGCGTGAATATCGACGAGGAAACGCCCGATCGGCTTGTCGGCGTAAACTCCCTGGCCGCCGCACGAATGAAACAGACGATCGATATGATCGCAGCATCGCTGCGCAACGTCGGCGGACTGGTAGCGGTAGTGGATTCGATCGTTGACGTCGAGCGCGTCGCCGCGCGTGAGCGTCGTCAGCATCGCGTCGAAATTCCGATGAAGCTCGAGCCGCATGTCATCGATCGCGAGCGCCGCCTCCGCAACAGCACGCTGAGCCGTAGGATCCTCGGCGGTGCGGGCCATGTCGTTGATGCTGGTGCGCTTGGATCCGTATTCGCGGAAAACATTCAGCGCGCCTTGCAGCGCTCCGATCGACGCGCTCGAAACGGCGCGCACGAAAACCTGGCCGAATGGCAGCCTATATAGAGGAGTTGTATTTATGCTGAGGCCCGGGCTGGTGCCGGCGAATCCGTCGATCGCACGATGCGTTCGATACTCGGGCACGAACGCGTTTTCGATGACGACCTCCTTGCTGCCCGTTCCTTTGAGCCCCATGGTATGCCAGTTGTCGTTGATGCTGATGTCGGCGCGGGGCACGAGGAATGTTCGGTAGTCGGGCACGCCCGACTTCGACGGGATGATTCCGCCGAGAAACAGCCAGTCGGCGTGATCGACGCCGCTCGAAAACCCCCAGCGGCCGCTGAACTTGAATCCGCCGTCGACGCGCTCGACCTGTCCTTTCGGCATGTAGCTTGACGAGATCAGCACCGAGTCGTCCTTGCCCCAGACGTCTTCCTGCGCGCGCTGATCGAAGAGGCCGAGCTGCCAGTTGTGCACCCCGACAACGCCGTAAACCCATCCAGTCGACATGCATCCTTCGGCGAGCGTCATCTGCACGTCGAAGAAGACATTTGGATGCAGCTCGTATCCGCCGTAACGTCGCGGCTGTATGATGCGGAAGAGGCCGGCCTGTTTGAACTCCGCGATCGTTTCCCTGGGGACGAACCGCTGCTGTTCGCAGAGCGCCGCGCGGCTGGCGATCGTGGGCACCATCGTGCGCGCGCGCTCGCGAAGTGACGCGGCGAGATCCAATTCGCCAGCTTCGCCGTTGGCTTTCATTGGCCTGATCGAATCTTCCGATAGTGCCACGCTCGCTCCGTTACCTTGCGTGATGCGGTCGCCCGCGATGGTGACATCGGGACTCGCCCGCATGAATCGTCCGAAAGGACTATGGACTCGACGCTCATCCGAGCCACACCACGCTGCTCAGCAGCACGCGCACGAGAGTCGTCTGTCGGGTCACGCCAATTTTCGAAAAGATCGCGCGCAGATGCGCTCGCGCCGTATTCTTGCGGATCTTGAGTTCCTCAGCCGCTTCATCGAGGGTGAGCCCGTTCGCGAGCGAGAGCGCAAGACTTGCCTCGGCAGGAGTCAGGTCGAAAAGGCTCCGTATCATCTCGCGCGACGCCTCCGACTTGCGGACCGCATCGCGGATGAAGAGCGCGACGGCAGGGCGCCGCTTGCCCTCAGACCATCCAGTCGCCGGAATGCTGCGAATCAGAATTCCGAGTTTCGCGCGCTCCGACTTCCTGCTGATCGAGATCGCCTCGACCACGGCGGGGCGTCCGCCAGGCGCGCAGCTCATCGCCTGCTTGATAAGGCGCTGCAGCTCGCGATTCTCAGCGGGATGATCGGCGCGAAGCGCGCCATTTACGATTCCAAGCCCGTCGCCCTCACGCAACATCTCGTCGGCCACCCGGTTGCGGCGAATCACGGCGCCGGACTGATCGAGGATGAGGGTGCCGACCAGCATGCGATCAACGGTGCCGGCATAGAGGCGGCGCTCGGAGTCGATTTGCTCGAGCTGCGAATGCAGATGCACGGCGCGTTTGAGATGCGGCAGGACCATCTCGCAGAGCATGCGATCGCGTTCTGAAAACGGCGATTCGCGATGCGACCTGGCGACGCGGAAGCGGCATTCCACGCCTTCTTCGGTGCGGATATCGGCGCCGAGCGCATGAAGAATGTCGAGCGGCTTGAGAAACTGCTTGTAGAAATCGCTGTCGCGCCAGTTATCGTCGCCGATCAACTCCTCGACGGTGACGACGCGATCCTCGGGCAGATCAACGAAAGGATCGAGCGCGTAGTAGTACTTGTTGTATTCGTCCTGGCGTGTGATTGGTGAATCACCCGCCGCGTTCACCATGAGCGGTTCGCGCTCGGCGCTGGGAGGGCGGAGCATCAGCGTGACGTAGTTGGCGCGGAGATGCTGCCGCAGGATCTCGAGCGCGCTCTTCCAGGGCACGGGCTCGAGCGGGCCCTGGTAGATCATGGCGACCAGTTCGCTGAAGTCATTGAGCGACAGCGGAAAGCCGCCGTTCGATAAGTTAACCTTGCGCGCGCGATGGACCTGCCCGGCCACATCATTCATCTAGTCCAAGGCGCGCCGGACTGCGATACGTGCGGATAGTGCCGACGAGGCGCGGCGCGGCCGCTAATCCTCGAATACGTGATGCGGCGCGGGCGGATCCTTGAGCCCCAGGTTAATCTCGACCACCTGCCGCTTGCGCGTGTCCTCGGGCACGTCGTCCGCATCGACGTAGAACTGCCGGTACCATTCGCGAAGCTGGTAGATCGGCCCATCGCCTTCGCAGAGAAGGGGATTGTCGATCCTGATCTTGTTATCCCAGATTGCTACGTCCTGGTAGAAACCCTGCTGGATGCCCTTGATGTACGCCTCGGTCATCTGCTTCGATAGTTCGTCGCTCACGCCCTTCATCTTGCGCACGACCATCCCGAAGCGCAGCTCGAAGCATCGTAGATGAACCGGCACGTGGCAGTTCAGCAGGATCGAATCGACCGGAAACCCGCCCATTTCGCCCGTCATTTGCGTGATCTGATACGCGGGGCCGAAGTAAGTTGCGCAGGTCTTGAGGCTTCCCTGAGTCCCCACGCCGCCGCTGCCGATCATTATCTGCGTCGCCTTGTGACGCTGGAAGACGTTGGCAAAGTAATCGACCGGCGCGTTATGCACGACGGGAAAGTGCGCCATGTCGGCAACGTTGTCGATCAACTCGCGGCAGTTGGTGTTGATCGTCCACTTTTCGATTACCCAGTCGGTCCATTCATTTGAGTAACACGCGTCGATGCGCGGAATATCCAGGTCCGGCGTCGGCGCGTTGCCCTCGGGATCGTTCCACACGAATAGCAACTTGTTCTGCTCGCTGATCGGCCACGAACGCACGCGCGCCTTGGGCGGGATGCGCTTGCTGTAGGGGATGTTGACGCACTTGCCGTCCGGTCCGTAGCTCCAGTTATGGAAGGGACAGCAAATGGTATCGCCGCGCACCTGGCCGCAGCTCAAATCGGCGCCCATGTGCGGGCAGAACGCGTCGAGGACGTGGAAAGCGCCATCCTCCCCCGCGAACACGACGAGGCGCGTGCCAAAGGCGTCGATTCGATGCGGCTCGCCGTCGTGATAGTCAGCCGCGAGTCCCAGGCAATGCCATCCGCGCGCGTAGCGATCCGCAATCGGCGCTGCATCGATCATGTGTGTCAGCGGCATAAGCGACCCTCCACCTGATGGTCCATAACGATGCTGCCACAATCCGGCGGGTTAGTGGCATCGTCTTTTTGGACGATGGAAAGCTACGATCGAGTCGCGCTTGATTCATGCGCGCGCGATAGGCGACTCTGCGACATCAGGAGGAAGTGCCATGGCTAAAATCACCGGCGGATGCGCTTGCGGAGCGGTGCGCTACGAATGCTCAGCCGATCCTATCTTCATGGGAAATTGCTACTGCACCGATTGCCAGCATTCGACCGGAACCGCGATGGCGTCGGTGATGCTGGTGCCGAATGCCGCGCTCAAGATCACGGGGCAGCTCAAGCACTATGAAGTGACGGGAGACAGCGGCAACAAGGTGAGCCGCGGCTTCTGCCCGAACTGCGGCTCGCCGATCGTCTCCGTGCTGCCGGCGATGGGCGATTTCGTCGCGCTCAAGGCCGGCAGCCTCGACGATCCATCGCTATTCAAGCCAATGATGCAGGTCTTCATGAAGAGCGCACCGCCGTGGGCGCCCGTCCGCGACGATCTTCCGAGGTTCGACAAGCAGCCGGGCTGACCAAGCTGCGCTGGATAACTCGTCGCCTGCCACGCGGCAGCTCGCCCAAGTACTTGAGCAAGCACTCCTCGACGCTTGCACACCACTACAACCCCATCCAGCGGAGGACCGATCTCAAATGAGCGCTCGAAATGGCCCAAGCCCAGGATCAGAAGATGCGGAAGCCATTTCAGTTTAGGCCAAGGTTTCATGATGAGACGAAAGCCCACGAACATACAGTAATCCGACAAAATGAGCTCCAGGCCAAAGTCGTCGAGGAGCTGAGAGGGTTCTGCGAGCCTATAACCTTCTCGAACGTGAGCCGGATCGTTGAGCGCTAATGGCGTCGGGGATCAACAGATAGCAGTAGGGTCACACGGGATAGATCTCTAACCACCCCGCGATCATCAAGTTGACGGACCGCCCGTCGAGCTCTTTTGAGGTCGTTCTTGAGCCGAAGCGCTCCCGTGTACCAGCGCAAATAGGTGTACCGACTTCTCCGATGCGGAACCTTTGCTACGTGTTTACTCGAGTGGGACTGGAGACCCTTAGATGGTGCGCATCTATCGGGGTGCCGAGTATCCCGGCTACGAAAGTTATGGCCTTTGTCTCCGCTGACCGAATGCATGTACTTCGCAACCCGTCATGGCGATACCATGTATGGCCGTGGCGGCTTGCAATCCCAAGCCCCCCAATCCAGCGATCGAACCGTAGACTGCAACGACCTGCTCTTAGGGTTATTGAGGAAAATGGAGCCTGTGCTCTTACTCGACAAAGCAGGGAGTCTTCAAGTCACTCGCAGACGCTTTGCCATTTTTTACCGCGGCTGAACGTTGAAGATTTTCCATCGGTAAAGACGAGGAGCAAAGTTACCATAGGGTGGTGCCCCGCGCTTTGTTCGATCCTTGGTTCTCGCTACTAGATGATGCGGCGAACCGTGCGGCCTGATAACCTGACGGCCGTCGTGTACAGCAAGAGCGCCGCGTTCTACGACGCTATCTATTCGTTCAAGGATTACCGCGCCGAGAGCGCCCGCCTGATTGCGCTCATCGCTGCACACAAGCGTTCACGCGGAAGGCGCCTGCTCGATGTCGCGTGCGGCACGGGCAGCCATCTCCAGCATCTGAGCAGGCAGTTCGAGGCCGAGGGGCTAGACGCGAGCGCCGAGCAGCTCGCGATCGCGCAAATGAAGTGCCCCGGCGTCCTGTTTCATCGCGCAGATCTGGCAGAATTCGACCTCGGCCGCGAGTTCGACGTCGTCACATGCCTCTTCAGCTCGATTGGCTACGTGAAAACGGCGCCGCGCCTCAGGCTCGCGGTTGCCAACCTCGCGCGTCACGTATCTTCCGGCGGCGTGCTGATGGTCGAGCCGTGGCTGCTGCTCGGATCCTTCACGCCAGGCAATATCGGATTCAGGTTTGTCGATTTGCCGAATCTCAAAATTTCGCGGATGGAAATTCACTGCGTCGAGAACAACGTCTCGGTGTTCGACGAGCAGTTCATGATCGGCACGCCCGAGGGAATTACGTTTCTCAACGAGCGCCACGAGCTGGGGCTCTTCACGCGCGAGCAATACCTGGAATCGTTCACCAGCCTCGGCCTTGCCACCAGCTGGGACGATCGCGGCCTGATGGGCCGCGGTCTCGTGATCGGCGTGAGGCCGTGACGATCGCGCGACCATCAGTGACGGTCAAAGTGATAGCGGGCGAAATTTAATGCGATCGGTAACAGCGCGGCAATATCAGAGGATGGGGAAGACCCAAAAGATCAAACCGACGAGGGCGATGATTCCACCACTCAGAACTTCACCGTAGCGTTCGATTGCGCCCAGGCGCACGGCTGCAGGCCCTCGGTCGGAAGGACACACAGCACAACGTAAGTCGCGATCGTGCTGATCCCGAAGAGCACGGCCATCACGATCAAGAGGGCGAATCCGTATTAGCTGCGGCGAAGAAGGCTGGTATGCCTTCGACCATGGGGGAAGAGCCCAGGATCAGCAGCAGTGCGGTGCGCGCCGGCGTCCTTGTGGCGATGCTCGTGGAGGGGAGCCGGTGAGCCAAGCTCGGCCAAAACCGCGTGCAGAGTTCCTTCCGTCGTGATCATGCCGGTGAGCATGGGGTGGCGATGAGCCATGTCGATGAACATGGACGTGCGCCCGGCAAGACCTGGCTGGCCGAGGGCTCGTATAGCCGGTCGTAATTGGGACCGCCGTCATGGCCATGCTCGACAAACTGTCCCGCGAAACTATGAAGGTGGCCGCCGTGATCGATCATTAGTGACACCGCGAACTCAGGAGGTTCGGGTACCTCTTCGGTCGATTCGCAATAGGTCCCACGACTCTCGAATCTGAAGAGCTGAGTGCTACCATCGAGGTGCCTCGTTTCGACTCTTGCGATATCGATCGGCACTCCGGACAGGTGAAAACGGGGCGCAGACCCGCGCTCGAAAATTGACAACTTGAGCTCGCCTTCGTCGGTGGCGAAACGTCGCTGCTCCGCACCATGGATAGGATCGTGGTTTGCATCGTTGTTTGACTGGATGTGCTGATTGTGGTGAACGCTGCCGCTCGATCCGAAAAGATTCATCTCGCTAAGTGCGCTGACGGCGATCCAGCTGCCGAAGCCGATCAGCGCCAGACTCGTGGCGGTGTCGACGACGCGACCGAACCGGGACGCAAAGGCGACCCCTCCCAACCGGACCGTCCCTGCTATGAGCATGGTCGAGATGACGTGTCGCAATCCGGCCCGGAAGGAGGCTAGCGCCGTCTCGCGCTTTGACCATCCGTGCTGCCGCGCTATCAAGGCGATCGCCACGCGATGGTCGGGCACGACGGTGTGCAAGACGCCATCCGCCGTCACGGCAGCGATAAGGAGCAATTGAGGTGTCTGCCTCATCGAGTTTCGTCAAAAACCGAGAAGCTCGGGTCGATCGCATCCGCCGAGTCGCGCGCTAGCGAAACGGTCAAAGGTACTTCGTGATTTCTTTGAACTCCGCTAGCGAGTTTCGCGCCTCACGGGTGGTCAAGCCGGTCATATCTTCGAGGCAATTGTCGATGTGATCGTGGATGTAGATCTGCTTGGCACTGTGGATCGCCTTTTCGATGGCATGGAGTTGCTGCGCGACCTCGAGGCATTCGCGCCGGGCCGCGATCATTTCGATGATAGAGCGAAGGTGACCGTCGACCCGCTTTAGCCGGTTGACGACGTCAAGATGCGTAGCGTTGATCGGCATATCCTATCCCATGGGATAGGATATGCCGATCAGCTGAAGGCAAGCGGCGATACCGCTGCCATTCAGCGCGGCGTCAGCATCGCAATCGCCGCATTGACCAAATCGTCGATGCGTCCGCGACTGAAACGCTCCGGCTCGACCGGAAACATCATGGTCCAGCCATCGCCCATCGCGCTCATCTGATCGGCGAGCAGATCCGCCGCAATGTCGGCGCGTATCACGCCTTGCGCCTGCCCGCTTTCCAACAGACGCGCAAGTTGGCGGCGGAATTGCGCATAGCGCTTCTGAATCATCGCGGCGAGCGGAGGATCGGAAACGGCGCGAACCAGCAGTTGAAAGGCGACGAGCCACGCGTCGCCTTTCCTCGAGGTAGTCCAGCGGATCATGCGATCGAATATCGCGCGGATATCGATCGTCGCGGGCTGATCGCTCAGCCATTCATCGAATTCATCCCACAGCGCTTGCGTGACTCTCGCGATCATCGCCTCTTTGTTCGCGAAGTAATAAGTGACTGCCCCCGTCGAGCAGCCGGCTCGCGCCGCAACCTTGCGCAGCGACGCACCGGCGTATCCATCGCGCGCAATCACGTAGCGTGCGGCTTCGATCAACTCGCCGCTTTTGGCCTCGCGATCTCCTATCGGCCGTCCTCGTTTCGCGCGGTCGTGCGGCCGAGCCTCAAAGGTCGGCGCTGATTTGACGCGCGAAGGAGAGGCCTGCCGCCGAAGTTGTTTCACGCTCATCTCCAATTCACATAACAACTGTTGTGTTAAATTGCCAGCCGTGCTAGATGATCTTCAAGCACGAACTGGAGGGCTCAACAATGGACGCATCCAAGCGCAAGGTGTTCGCGCGGAAAGCATTCGAGGATGACGGCGCGGTCCTGATCGAGGGATTTCTCAACCCCGAGCAACTCGCCAGGTGCCGCTCGGTTTATGATTGGTGCGTCGAGAACCCCGGTCCGCTGGCCTTCGAGCTCTTCGCCGGAACGGAAAAGGAAACGCACAACGAGAATGCGAACCCCGGCGCCCTGGAACAACTCAACGCATTGGTTTCCTCTATCCCGTTCGGCGAATTATTCGCCGATCTCTGGGGCTCTAAGAACGTCTGGTACTTCGCCGAAGAAGTCTTCCTTAAAAAGAACGGCAAAGGCGGTCGCACGCCGTGGCATCAGGACACCTCCTATCTTCCCTGGGATGGACCGCATTGGGCCAACGCCTGGATCAGTTTCGAGGCAGTTCCCCAGCGAAATTCGCTTGAGGTCATCAAGGGCTCCCATCGCGGAATTCTCTACGACGGCACAAACTTCCTCGATGCCGAGGATCCCACCGCGCCTCTGCATGGCGGAAGCGCCCTACCGCGGCTTCCAGATATAGAGGCGGAGCGAAGGATTAATCCGAACAAGTACGAGGTCCTTTCATGGGCGACTAAACCGGGAGACATCGTCGTCCTTCATCCTGGCATGCTGCATGGCGGAGCTCCGGTCGATTCGACATTCAGGAACCGCCACACCCTCGTCCTGCGCTTCTTCGGCGACGATTCTTACTTTCGCTCGCTGCCGAGTCATAGCGATAGCGGCTACACGCAGGCTGGGGTCTTGTTCGTGGATCAGCTTGGACATCTCAAGGACGGCGATCGGTTTCGCGCTCCCTGCTTCAAGCAGCTTCGATGAAGGAAATTGGGAAAAGGGAGTAGTGCACATGATTCAAACTCTGTCCGTAAACGCCTCACCGGCTGAAGTAGTTGACGTGCTGCACCGCGATGGATGCGTAGTTGTCAAGTCATTGGCCGAATCCAAGGTTTGCGATCTGCTCGAGAAGGAACTCGCGCCATATCTTGCCGCCAAGAGAGACGAGCCGCCAAACAACGCGCCCTATGGCGACGAGGACTTTTTGCCCGCCAAGACCCGGCGCATCGTTGGCGTGATCGCCAAGTCTCGCGCATACCGCACCTTGGTCACGCACCCCGTGATCATGGCCGTGTGCGACGCGATGCTGCTGCCGAACAGCGCGAGCTACCAGTTGTGCACGACGGCGGCGTTGGTGCCGGACCCCGGGTCGAAGGCCCAGGCCCTCCATCGCGAGGATCAACTCTGGAATTTGCCCTCGCCGCATCCGGTGCTCGAGGTAGCCACGATGTGGGCGATCAGCGGTTTCACAATCGAAAACGGCGCCACCCATCTCGTGCCTGGAAGCAACTTATGGTGGGACGATCGAGCTGCGCGCGCGGACGAGATTATCCCGGCGGTGATGGAGCGCGGCTCGCTTCTGCTTTGGACTGATCACGTACTGCACGGAGCAGGCGCCAATCGCTCCAACGCTCCGCGCTTCGGTGCAGGCGCCGCGTACATTCTCGGATGGTTGCGGCAGGAGGAAAACCAGTACCTGGCAGTTCCGCCTGAGCTCGCGCGCACACTTCCGGAGAATCTCCAGAAGCTCGTGGGCTATCAACTAAACGGTGGCCTCGGATTCGCTGGAGAGTTGGGTCAAGATCCGATCGAAATGCTTCGCCCTTAGCGGCGGCGCGAGCCGCCACGCGTGCCGGCCACCGCTTTCAGCGGTTTGCGCTCCTCTTCCGGCCTCGATGATACGCTGCCGTAGCCGACCTGGTTGCTGGCGTTGCGCCAATTGACGAGAGACGCGATACGATCGAGCTTCACGCGATGCTTATGCTGCTCGACGGTGTCGAAGATCGAATCGATCAGGGTCTCTGACAGCATGTGCGGCTTGAGGCCGAGGTCGATCAGCTTGGTGTGCCTGGCGTTGTAGTAATGAGTCTCGGCCTCGACGCGGGGATCGGCGATGCTCCGAATCTCGACCTTGATGCCTTTGTGTACCGCCGCTTCCTTGATTAGCTGCGCGAGTTCGGAAACGACGAACTACTCGGTGAACTGGTTGAAGACGCGGTACTCGCCGTGTTTCGCCGGATGCTCCAGCGCCAGCTCGATGCATCGCATCGTGTCGCGGATATTCAGGTAGCCGCGCGTCTGCCCGCCCTTGCCGTGCACGGTCAGTGGATGACCGATCGCGGCCTCGATACAGAAGCGATTCAGAACAGTGCCCCATATTCCGTCGTAGTCGAAGCGCGTCGCGAGGCGCTCGTCGAGTTTCGTTTCGTCGGTTTCGACGCCGTAGACCACGCCCTGGTTGAGATCGGTCGCGCGCAGTCCCCAGATTTTGCAGACGAACTGGATATTGTGCGAATCGTGAACCTTCGACAGGTGATAGAACGAGCCCGGCTGCTTCGGATACGGCAGCGTGTCGGTGCGGCCGTTGTGCGTGATCTCGATGAAACCTTCCTCGATATCGATATTCGGCGTTCCGTACTCGCCCATCGTGCCGAGCTTGACCAGGTGAATGTCGGGATTGGTTTCCTTGATCGCGTACACGAGGTTCAGGTTGCCGACGACATTGTTCACCTGCGTCAGCACGGCGTGGCGCCGATCGATCATCGAGAACGGCGCACTGCGCTGCTCGCCGTAGTGAACGATCGCATCGGGATGGAAATCGCGCACGAGTGTGCTGATAAAGCCGTAGTCGGTCAGGTCGCCAATCGCGAGGTCGATAGTTTTGCCGGTCCGCTCGCGCCACGCGGCCACGCGCTCCTGGAGCGGCCAAATCGGTACCAGCGAGTCTGTGCCGCATTCTATATCCCAGGTGCGGCGGCAAAAATTGTCGACCACGCAGACTTCGTAATCGCGCCGCGACAGGTACATCGCCTGCGGCCATCCGAGGTAACCGTCCCCACCCGCTACTATCACCCTCATCAAAGAAAGCCTCCGATCATTCCTATTCGATTCGTTCGCCGATTCGATCAATTCGTGGGCGCGCTTTTCGCCGGCGCGCGATTACCTGTCCCCGAGAGCCGCTGCGCGAGGGCATACGGCAGATACGTGCGCATCAACCTCAGGTAGTTCTTAAGACGATACGGATCAACCTTGATCGCGCGCGCAAACGCGGCGCGAGCGCGCGCACGGTCGCCCTCGCGGAGAGCCTTGAGCCCGATATTGGCAAGAATACTGCGCGGCGCGCGCAGCCGCGCTTCTACCAGCGGCCGCGCCGACACACCGTAGTGCTCCTGCAAGTAGGGCTCGAAGACGTGCAGCGCCTTCGAGTAGTCGGGCAGTTTCTTCAACTTGTTCGGAAACCACGCGAAGCGCCACACGACGAGCGGCTCGGCGATATAAATGAAAGGGCCCTGCTCGCGCACGCGAATCGAGAAGTCAGTGTCCTCGAAGCGAAAGCTCGCGCCCTTGAGCTCGTCGCGATAGCCACCGCATCGTTCGTAGGCGGCGCGACGCACGACCGCTGCGCTCGGCATGATCGGCCATAGCTTTGTCAGCAGTTCGTTAAGTGAAGGCGCATGATCGAATCCGCCACCGACCAGTGATGTTCCGAGCTCGACCCCTTCGCTATCGGCAATCAGCGCGTTGAAGTAAACGAGAGTCGCGGACAGAGCAGAATCCAGCGCCGCCACGGCGCGCTCGAGCATCGTGGGACGCCACAGATCGTCGGCATCGAGGAATGCGAGCAAATCTCCCGAGGACGCACGAGCGCCAACGTTGCGCGCCCGCGCCGGGCCGCTGTTGTGTTGCTCGATGAGCCGTACGCGATTGCCGAATCGGGCGAGGATCTCGCGCGTGCGATCGGTCGAGCCGTCATCGACTGCGATAATCTCGAAGTCGCGATGCGACTGCGCCAGAACGCTTTCGACGGTTGCGGCGATAGTCGCGGCGGCGTTGTAAGCGGGGATAATTACCGAGACGCGGGGCACGACGTGCCGGGTCTCCTCGTGAAGATTCGGAGCATTTTCGTAGCGCGAATCCCGCTACGCTATCAGCTACAGGATGGCGGCTCAATCCACCTTGGGCGCGGGCACGGGCACTCCGCGTATGCGTTTGAAAATTCCTCGCCCGTTATCTTATCGAGAGGAGGACGAGCGTGAGCGTCGCGAGCGCGGCACTTGAGGGCGAACTGCTGATCCATGAAACCGTAGTTGCCGTTGAGATGCCCCTTCAGCATCTCGCTATTGGCGAAGAAGCCGAGAAAGCTAACAGACGATTTGGATGGCAGTGTTCAAAGCTTCATAGAAAAACGAAGCGCGCCGTGGCGACCTTCAATTCAAGTTTCACTTTGGGTTGCTAGAAACCTCATGTCGAATCGAGCATCGATCTTCGAGCTCGTGAGTCAGTGCGTGCGCTACTCGATCGGCGGATGCTTGTCCTTGAACGGGCGTGCCTCTTCAAACTGCGCCGCGAGCGAGATTGTCCCGCACTCATCGTATGGCCGCCCCACGATCTGAAAAGCGAGTGGCAGGCCTGCCTTGCTGAATCCGCAGGGCATCGAGAAGGCCGGCTGCCCCGTCGAATTGAACGGGAAGGTGAACGCGATCCAGCCGTAGGTTTCGTCGGCCGCAGTTTCAAGCCGCGACGGCAGCGTGCCGATTTTGACTGCGGGCCGCGTCGTCGTCGGCGCGAGCAGCGCGTCGTAGGGCATGAGAGCCTGCACGATGTCTCGCGCGGCGTTGTGAACGTTCGCGAGCGCGTGGAGATAGTCGGTTGCCTTCAATTGGCGGCCCCATTCGTAGCTCTGCCGAACGATCGGATCGAGCAGGTCAGGATTTGGAATTTCGAGTGCGCCAACCGACGATCCGATTATGAAGCGCACATATTTGTGTAGTTGCTCGCCCGGGTCGAGCGCGATCTGCTCGACGCTATGGCCGAGTTCGCGGAACGTCGCGCACGCGGATTCCAATCCGGCGATTACCTCTGGGTCAACTTTTCCAAGTCGGGTCGAATTGATCATCGCGAGGCGAAGATTCTTCGGGCGCTTCCTGGCGGCCGCGGCGAACGGCATCGGCGGAAGTGGCGCCATGTACGGATCGCCGGGGACCATACCCGCCATGACATCAAGCATCAGCGCCACATCGCGCACCGAGCGGCCGATCGGGCCGAGCGTTGAAAGGCCGCCCCAGCTCTCGGCCTTCTCTGGCGCCATCGTGACGCGCCCCCGCGACGGCTTGAGGCCCACCAGTCCGCAGCATGCCGCCGGGATGCGAATCGAGCCGCCGCCGTCGCTGCCCTGCGCCACAGGATGCATCCCGGATGCAACCGCAGATGCAGAGCCACCGCTCGATCCGCCGGCGGTGTGTTCGGGATTCCACGGATTTCGCGCAGGTGGGCAGAGCCCGCCCTCTGTCGTGGCGCGCAGTCCAAACTCAGGCGTCGTCGTCTTGCCGAGGAGGATACCTCCCGACTTGGCGAGGCGGACCGTGAGTTCAGCATCCGCGGGCGCATGCCAGTTCTCGAAGTTCTTCGAGCCAAACGTGGTGCGGATATCTTTGGTCCAGAGCAAATCCTTGAGCGAGTAGGGCACGCCGAAGAGCGGAAGCTTCGCGGCATCGTCGCGGCTCAAGCGTTCGAGACCGTCGGCATCGGCGAGCGCGCGATCGGCGGTGACGGTCATGAATGCGCCGAGGCGAGGATTCAGCTTCTCGATTCGGGCAAGAAAAAACTCGGCGACTTCGCGCGGGCGAAGCTCGCGCTTCACCACCAGCTCGCGCAGTTCAATGGCTTCTATGTACGGATCGATCTTCATACTTCCTCGTGCAGCTCATTCAAATCGTCAATCGAGCGCCGGATGCTTATCGTGCCAAGGCCGCGCATTCTCGAACTGCGCGGCGAGCCCGATGATCGTGACCTCGTCTGCAGGGCGGCCAACGATCTGCAATCCGATCGGCAAACCTGCCTTCGTGAATCCGTTCGGCAGCGAAAATGCGGGCTGCCCAGTCGCGTTGAATGGGAACGTAAACGGCAGCCATTCGGGTAGCTCCGAGAGCCATTTGTCGGGCGACGAGGGCAACGTACCGAGCTTCACCGCGGGGCGCGAGAGCGTTGGCGTGATGAGCGCATCGTAAGGCGCGAGCTTTTGCGTGACCTCGCGCGCGAGGTTATGCATCTGCATCACGATTCCGATGTACTCGCGGGAAGAGACTTTTTGCCCCGCTTCCCATGGATGGCGGACGACCGGGTCCATCAGCGCGGGATTTTCCATCGGCGTCGAGGCGATTCCGGCGACGATTAGCCTCATCACGACGTCGACCAGGATCGCCGCCGGATCGACCTCGAGCGGTTCGACGCGATGGCCCATGTCCTCCAAGAGCTGGCACGCCGACGCGAGCGCCGCCGTCGTCTCGGGATCGACCTTCGCGATGGCCGACTTCGAGATCATGCCGAGATGGAGTTTGCGCGGCGGGATTTCGACGGCGGCCTTGAACGACGTGATCGGCTCGCGCGCCCAATAAGGATCGCCGACCGCCGGCCCGTGCATCACGTCGAGCATCAGTGCGACGTCTTTGACGGTGCGCCCCATCGGACCGCTGGTTGCGAATCCGGCCCACGCCTCGCCCATCGCGGGCGCAAAGCTGATCCGACCGCGCGACGGCTTGAGTCCGACAACGCCGCAGCAGGCCGCAGGAATGCGTATCGAGCCTCCCCCGTCGCTGCCCTCGGCTAACGGCCCGAGGCCGGCTGCCAGAGCCGATGCAGCGCCGCCGCTCGATCCGCCGGCGGTGTGCTCCAGGTTCCAGGGATTGCGCGAGGGCGGACATAGCCCACCTTCGGTGGTCGGGCGGCCGCCGAGCTCCGGCGTCGCGGTCTTGCCGAGCAGGATACCTCCCGCGTTGCGGAGCTTGACGGCGTACTCCATGTCGATCGGCGGTACGAAGCTCTCGTAGTTCTTCGAGCCCATCGTGGTGCGGATGCCCGCCGTCCAGGTGAGATCCTTGAGCGAGTAGGCGACGCCGAAGAGCGGCGCGTGGCGCGCCGCCTCGGGGGGCATCTTTTCGATTCGATCGGCGTCGGCGCGAGCGCGCTCGGCGGTGATAGTAATGAAAGCGCCAAGGCGTGGGTTCAGCTTTTCGATTCGAGCGATGAAGCAGTCCGCGACCTCGCGCGGACTAACTTCTTTCTTGACAACGAGTTCGCGCAGTTCGGTTGCGCTAATCCATGGGCTAAGCACCTGAAAAGACCTCCATCGTGAGCATCGAGCGTTTCCCGCTACCCGCACAATTCGGCCGGCCATCCGTATCGACAGCATTTCTGTTAGCCCAAATGGATCGCTTGCGCCATCGCGCGACGCGGGTATAAATGGCGCGGTCACTTCAGACTGAGTCGAGAGGAATCCGCTGAGTTGCTGTGGAACCTGATTCTCTGGCTGCATGCCGGTGCAGGGGCGATCTGGATTGCAGCCTGCGCCTGCTTCGTGATCGCTGGGCTCGCGCTCGAGGACGGCACTCAAGAGCAGCGGAGCTTCGCTCGCACGGGAGTGATGCGCATCAACCAGCTCGCGATCGTGGCAGCGGCAATGCTGCTCATTACGGGCGCCTTCAATATCGCGATCGCGGCCGAGCAGCGGCACTATCACCTGCGCGCGAGCTTCATGATCGTGCTTTTCATCAAGATTGGGATCTTCATCTTCATGGGCGCCGCGCTCGGTGCCGCCTGGCGCACCGCCGCGCTGACGCGGACGATGCTCGCGCAAGGCAACGAAGACGGCATCCCGGGCACGATCCGGCGCATGGTGCGCGCGCATTTTGCGATCGTTGCTCTCGGCAGCGTGGCGCTGGTGCTAGGGCTATGGCTCGTGGGAAGCTGAACGCGGGGAATAGATCGCCCAATGGCTGAGGCGCCGCCAAAGATTCAGATCGGTGAATTCACGGTCGCGTTTTTGAGCGACGGACTTTGGCGCAACGATGGCGGATGCATGTTCGGCGTGGTGCCGCGCGAACTGTGGAAGCGCGACTATCCGCCCGATGCACAAAATCGCATCCGGCTTAACCTTACCTGCCCGCTTATCACGCGCGGCAGCGACGCGATCCTGGTCGATACCGGAATCGGCAATCGCCTGAGCGACGTCGAGCGGAGGATCTTCGCGCACCAGGACGGATGGCTCACTGATCATCTCGACGCGCTCGGGATGGAGCCCGGCGATGTGACGCACATCATCGCCTCACATCTCCACTTCGATCACTGCGGCGGGCTGGTGCGGCGGCGTGAATCAGGCGCGCTCGCATCGTCGTTTCCGCGCGCACGAATCTTCGTGCAACGTGGCGAGCTCGACATCGCCTATCAGTCATCAAATGAGAGGTTAAGGGCGGCGTATCGTCACGCCGGCGAGATCGTCGCGACAGTGCGCGACCAAATCGAAACGCTCGACGGCGATCGGGAAATAGTCGCGGGTGTGAGCGCGCTGATCACCGGCGGTCATACGCATGACCATCAGATCGCGATGGTCAGTGGCGGCGACGAGTGCTTCGTCCATCTTGCCGACATCGTTCCGACGCGTTCGCACATGCGCGGGCCGTGGAATCAGTCGTACGACCTTGACGCGCTGGTGACGATGGAACGAAAGGCGCATTACCTCGGGCTCGCGCTCGAGCGGCGCTGGTGGCTCTCATTCGCGCACGATGACACGACGTTTGCGGCACGGATCCGCAACGACAAGGGAAAGCTGGTGCTCGATGAAACGATCGACGTGCCGTCACGGATGCATCGTCTCTCGGACGCCATGGCACCCTCTCAAGGCTGATGACGGCCAGCATGTGATTAACTTGTGCATAGATCGCGCATCGCACAGGCGTTGTGTTTTCGCCTAAGTTACTTGTTGCAACAAGTCTGGAAGGTTATACTTTTTTCAGGATGGGGCTTGGAAAGCTAACAGCCCGGTTTAAAATTCAGTTCCCGCCGACGCCTTTATTCCGCAACGTCCTTTTGTCCCTAAGGAGATAGCCGATGGCCGACCTCAGCACGTATGAGCGTGTGATTAAGGAAGACCGCGCGGCGCGTGAATCGAAACAGTGGCGTGGCACACTGCTCGAGTACCTGGAAGTCGTGCGCAACGATCCCACGACGACCAAACTCGCGCACGCCCGCATCTACGACCTGATCATGGCGCCCGGTCTGCGAAACATCCACGACACGGACGACCCGCGCACGAAGCGGTTGTACAAGGACGAGCCGCTCAAGGTGTACAACTTCTTCGCGGACGAGTTCTTCGGCATCGAACGCACGATCGCGCAAATCGTTCGCTACTTCCATTCCGCCTCGCTGAAGGGCGAGGAGAGCCGCCAGGTGCTCTACCTGATGGGTCCGGTCGGCTCGGGCAAAAGCTCGCTGGTCGAGCGCGTCCAGCGCGGTCTCGAGCAGGCGCCGCCGATCTACGCGATCGAGGGATGTCCGATGAACGAAGAGCCGCTGCATCTCATCCCGCGCCATCTGCGGCGCGAGTTCGAGAAGATGCTAGGTGTCCACGTCGAGGGTGATCTCTGCCCGGTCTGCCGCTATCGGCTGAGGACGGAGTTCAACCAGCGCTACGAGGAATTCCCCGTCATCACGCGCAACTTCTCGAAGCGCAACCGCGTGGGCGTCGGCGTGGTTCCGCCGGTCGATCCCAACAACCAGGACACCTCGGTGCTGATCGGCTCCGAAGACATCTCGAAGCTCGATCAGTATTCCGAAGGCGACCCGCGCGTACTCGAGCTCAACGGCGCGCTCAACGTCGGCGATCGTGGCGTGGTTGAGTTTATCGAAGTTTTCAAGAACGAGACCGAATACCTGCATGCGATGATCACCGCGACGCAGGAGAAGGTGATCCCGGCGCCCGGCCGTCATGGCATGGTCTACGTTGACACCTGCATCATCGCGCACTCCAACGAAGCCGAGTGGCAGAAGTTCAAAGCCGATCACACGAACGAGGCGATCCTTGACCGTATCGTGGTCGTGAAGGTGCCCTACAACCTGCGCCTGTCGGAGGAAGTGAAGATCTACCAGAAGATCATCCGTAACTCCGATTTTCGCGCGCACGTTGCGCCCCACACGCTCGAGATGGCCTCGATGTTCGCGATCCTGTCGCGGCTCGAGCCGACCTCGAAGTGCGATCTGATGACCAAGCTCCGCCTCTACAACGGCGAGGAAGTAGTCGAGAAAGGCCGCACCAAGAAGATCGATGTGCAGGAGCTGAAGGAAGACACCAAGCGCGAAGGCATGAACGGGATTTCGACCCGCTTCATCATGAAGGCCCTGGACAACGCGCTCTCCGACAACGTTTCCGGCAACTGCATCAACCCGATCAACGTCCGTGAGGCGCTGATCCAGATGACCAAGGAGGCCGACCTGCCCGACGATACGCGCAAGCAATATCTCGAATTCTTGCAGGACACCCTGCACAAGGAATATCTCGACATGCTCGAGAAGGAGATCACGCGCGCGTTCGTTTACTCCTACCAGGAGCAGGCCGAGTCGCTGTTCCAGAATTATCTCGATCACGCCGAAGCGTATGTGAACAAGACCAAGGTTCGCGATCGCAACACCAAGGAAGAGCTGCCGCCCGATGAAGGCTTCCTCAAGTCGATCGAGGAGCAGATCGCGATCATCGGCTCGGCGGCCGACGGCTTCCGCCAGGAAGTGATCGCATACCTGTGGGCGACGTCGCGGCGTGGAGACAAGGTCAGCTATCGGAGTTACGAGCCGCTCAAGGAAGCGATCGAGAAGAAGTTGATGACCTCGGTGCGCGACATCTCGCGCATCATCACCAAGGCGCGCACGCGCGACGAGGAGCAGGGCGAGAAGTACAGCGCAATGGTGAAGAACCTGCTCGAGAACGGCTACTGCGAATCGTGCGTGGACGTGGTGCTGAAATACGCCGCCAACAATCTATGGAAGGATTAAGGCCGCGACGCGGAGCCGAGATTGGAAAGCTTGAACCTGCTGATTCGGTCCGAACGGTTGGCAGTCGAACAACTCTGTTATGCGGTCGCTGCCAATTCCAGAGACGGCTCGGAAATCTACTGTCTCGAGAGTCAGCTTGCGCTGCGTGATTCGCGCCTGGAAGAGCTGCGAACACAAATGCTATTGGCGGCCAATCCGGCTTCTTTGCCCGATGGAAGCCTTTTTTTGGCACGAGCCAACGAAGACTGCATATCGCCGATGCGTTCGAAGTTCGAAATAAACTCGTCCAGCGCTTACGCGGTGAAAAACGGCAGCTGAAAGCAGAACCGTGCGCGATCCTAATCCGCCTTCCCGATGCGGGAAGGGGTTAGGGGTTAGCTCGGGTGCCTGATCCTTCTCCCCTCTCGCCCCAACGTTCATAATCAGACCGTCAGTGCGAAATCGCCCTGGGCCCCGAAATCGCTCCGCTGCCGACCGACATTGCCAGGAGCAGAAGCTCTGGACTGCGCTCCGACGAAACTCTATTGGGGTCTTCATTTTCACCGCCCGCAAGTGCTTGGGAATCTTATCGTTGATTTCTATTGCGAAGCCGCGCCCCTTGCGATTGAACTCGATGCGCCGTCACACGTACTGCGCGCGGATCACGATCCTCAACGAGACCGCGCCTTAACAAGGTTGAGTTCGAGTGCTCAGGATTCCAAACCAAAGCATCGAACGAGATTTCATTTCGATCGTCGATTGGATTGCGAGCGTGGCAACGAACGCGCCCAAGCCAATCGACCTAACCCGCAACCCCTTCCCGCATCGGGAAGGGGAGTTCCAAAATGGACCGCCAACGGGGTTGATGCCGGCGATGCGAACAGACGCTCGGGCGCGTATAATCTGAGCTTAGGCGAGGTGCCATCCGATGGCGACTGGCGACACAATCTTCCGCGAATACCGGCCCTCCGATGCCGAACGATCCGACCGCTCCGCCGGCGATCGCCTTAGGCATCGCCAGAAAGTCCGCGAATCGATTCGCGAGAACATCGCCGACATCATTGCCGAGGAATCGATCATCGGCAAAGACAGGGACCGTGTTATCAAGGTCCCGCTACGCGGCATTAAGGAGTATCGCTTCGTTTACGGTGAAAACTCGCCAGGCGCAGCACAGGGCGATGGCGATTCGCAACCCGGCCAGGTTGTAGGCAAGTCGGGCAAAGACGGTCCGGGCAAAGGCGACGAGCGCGCCGGCGATCGCCCGGGCGTGGACTATTACGAAACTGACGTCACGCTCGAAGAGCTCATCGACATCATGTTCGAGGACCTCGAGTTGCCGAACCTCGAGCGGCGAGCGCTCCGCGAAATTCAGTCGGACTACTCGACCAAGCGCAAAGGCTACCGCAAGGTCGGCATCCGCGTGCGGCTCGACAAGCGGCGCACCGCCCGCCAGCGCGTGATGCGCGTGCTTGCGGCACAACGGCGCAACGGCGCGGGCACCGCGCCGAGCGCAGAGGAGCTCGAGGCCGACGACGACGCGGCGCTCGACGAGCTTGATGAGACTCCATCGGCGAACGTGGGTTCGATTCCGGCGCTGAAGCGCCGCCGCCATCCGTTTCACCAGGACGACCTGCGCTACAAACACATCGAGGTCGACACCCGCGAGGAATCGAACGCGGCCGTGATCTGCATCATGGACACGTCGGGTTCGATGGACACGATGAAGAAGTATCTCGCGCGCAGCTTCTTCTTCCTGCTCTACCAGTTCATCTCAACGCGTTATCGCAACGTCGAAATCGTTTTTATCGCGCACCACACCGAGGCCAACGAGGTGACCGAGGAAGAATTTTTCCACAAGGGCGAGTCGGGGGGAACGTTCATTTCATCGGGCTATGCCCGCGCACTGCAGATCATCGCGGAGCGCTACCATCCGTCGCTCTGGAACGTCTACGCCTTCCACTGCTCCGATGGCGACAACTTCGACTCCGACAATCCAGCGGCGCTGAAGGCGGCCGAGGAACTGGCGGAAATCTGCAACCTGTTCGGCTACGGAGAGATTAAACCGCTCGGGTCGCGCTACTACGAATCCTCGATGCTGAATGTGTTCCGGCGCATCCAGGCGCCCAACTTCCACACCGTGCTGATCGAGCGCAAGGAAGACATCTGGCCGTCGTTCAAGGCATTCCTCGCCAAGGACAGGATCAAGGAATGAACCAGCCGCAAATCGAAAGACCGCTCGGATCGTCGAACTACGAACTGCGCGACCTCGCCGACTGGGACAGGCGCATCCGCGAGAAAGTCGACGAATTCGGACTCGACTGTTACCCGCAGGAGTTCGAGATCTGCGATCACGTTGGGATGCTCGGTTACATGGCCTACTCGGGCATGCCGTCCCATTACCCGCATTGGTCCTACGGCAAGTCGTACGAGAAATTGAAGACGCTCTACGATCACGGCGTGAGCGGATTACCCTACGAGATGGTGATCAACTCGAATCCCGCGATTGCCTATCTCATGCGCGATAACACGCTGCTGCTGCAGATCCTGACGATCGCACACGTGTACGGTCACAACGATTTCTTCAAGAACAACTTCACCTACAAATCGACTCGGGCCGAGCTCACCGTCGAGATCTTCAAGGCTCATGCGCTTCGCGTGCGGCGCTATGTCGAGGATCCGTCGATCGGAATTGAAAAGGTCGAGCGCGTTCTCGATGCGGCGCATGCGCTGTCATGGCAATGCCGCCGCAATCTAGCGATTCGCAAGCTCGATCGCAAAGAGCAGATCGATCGTGCGGTCGAGGGAGCGCAGCCGCGTTACGACCCGTTCCAGAAGATCCATTCACGGCAGGAAGTCAAAGAAGCCGATCTCCACAAGGTGCCGATCGAGCCCGACGAAGACCTGTTGCTCTTCATCCGCGATCACAATCCGTTTCTCGCGGAATGGGAGCGCGACCTGCTCACTATCGTGGACGAGGAAGCCAAGTACTTCATCCCGATGATGGAAACCAAGATTATGAACGAGGGTTGGGCGAGCTACTGGCACCATCGCATCCTCGAGTCGCTCGGCATCGAGCAAGGCCTCCACCTCGAGTTCATCGTGCGCCACAACCAGGTCGTGCGCCCGATTCCCGGCCAGATAAATCCGTATCACCTCGGGCTCAAGATTTGGCAGGACATCTACCGCCGATGGACTAATCCGACGCCGGAAGAAATCAGACGTGACGGCGCACCGACCAAGAGCGGCAATGAAAAGCTGTTCGAGGTGCGCGAAGTCGAGCGCGATTCGTCTTTCCTGCGCCGCTACCTGACCGAAGATTTGCTCCGCGAGATGGATATCTTCGAATACGAATCGCGCGGCGAGGAATACGTCGTGAGCAAGGTTGCCGACGACGAAGGGTGGAAGCAGGTGAAGGATACGCTGATCAAGAACGTCGGCACCGCATCGATCCCGGTGATCAAAGTCGAGGACGCCGACTTCGGACAGGCGCGAACGTTGTACCTGAAGCACTACCACGATGGTCGCGATTTGCTGCTCGAGTACGCGGAGAAGACGATCGCGTATCTGCAGCGGCTTTGGGGCCGCGAGGTGGTGCTCGAGACTAGCGTTGACGGCAAACGCTCGCTGCTGTGTTGCAACGAGCGCGGATTTTCGGTCCGCGCGCTGAAGTAGGCAGTGGTTCTCGGATGGCCAAGTTGCTCAGCTATAGAGTTGCTCTTCGAGCCGCCGAGGAAGGCGGGATAGGTCGTCAGGTGTCCTGCTCTACCGGGCCTCGTCACAGAGGGCGACGCGCTGAAAGAAGCACGCGCGACGGCCCGCCAGGCGAACGCTGCTTATCTCGATTGTTTGCGCAAGGTTGGCCTGACTACATATCCTCCACTTGGTCATCGTGAATAGCGTTCTCACCGCGAGCGGGGCGCTCAAAGCGCCAGGTCACGAGTTCGATCGTCATCCGGTGATCGGCCGTTGATCTTGTGCGCTGCGTTCGATGCGGGCGGATTTGGCGACGCCGCAAATGCGCAAGCTGCTGCGATTTTTTCGTCGCCCGGGGCTTAATCTAGTAGACCCTACAGCTGCGGCGCTCACCGCCGATAAGAGCACTCGAAGGCACGTCGATCTTGTCGAGCAGTCGTCATCGCTGCATCAACTGCTCTGGAATGCCGAGCCCAGTCCATGCCTTCTGCTTTTCTGACTGCTACGAGGACGAGGGCAACGCGCGCTACCGGCTGACGGCGATGGCGATTATCGATGGGCTCGGCTCGCGCAGAAGCGATGCAGCGGCGTCAGAAGAGATTTCAACCTGGTGGGCCGCGCCGTGGGCCGTGCGTATCGCGATCAGCTCGATGACCTGAAATCACTCGTCAGGCGGCGGATTGCCCTGCTCGATGTGCCAAATCGGCTCTTTGCCGCTCTCAGCCGCTTCTTCCGCGAGCATCCGATCTTCCCGCCGCGTCAACGCCCTGAGCGTGCCCGTGTATTCGACCTCCGCAATCGGGCTCGAGATGCCGGTGATGTAAAAGTCCGCGAGCTGATCGCATTCCACCTCGTCATGAGATACGAGCCTCAGCGTGAGTTTGTTGACCTGACGTAGCGGCGGCCTCGGGTTAAAGTCCACAGCTTGCACTGTCACGGTGACGGCCCGAGGGCCGTCCGATTCCGCCGTTGACTGCAGGACGTTGGTGTTGCGGCTGCCCAGCACGTCGGTCGCCAGCACGACACCTCCGTCGCGTTCGCCGAATAAAACTGACACGACGGTTGACTCGGGCGGTTGAACGTTGTCGCTGTGATGATCAAGCGTGAGATGGCCGCCCCATTTGCCGATGAAATCGCGGCTCGCCTGCGGCAGAACCAGCACCTGCTGGTCGTGCGGAATCACGGGGATGATTCGCGTGTTGTCATCCTGCGGTGGCATCGCGGGCGGCGGCTGCGAGCCTAACCGCGGCTGAATCTCGAGCTCGTTGGCGCCGCCTTGATGCTGAAACGATGGCACTTCAGACTGGGCGCGGGCGGCGGCCGCAAAAGTCAGCGCCAGCGCCGATATCAGCACGGCGATTCTGTTCGCGCGCGATCGCATCAAACAAGCATACTAGCCCGTTCGGTCCTCGATTTATACTTACACGCTGGCTCCCGGAGCGGATGCGCACGGTCTTTGGCGACGTTGCTTTAGCCCTATTTGTCGGATAATTTCGGGACGGGAATGCCGTGGTTCGGGTCGGTTGCAAGGAGGAGCGGTAGATGGAGTGGCCGAAGTGCCAGAAGTGTAACAACGGTACACTGATTCCGCTGTCGGACTACGGACAGGAAGGCGCTTCGGTGTTGTTCAAAGCCTGGGTTTGCACCAATCCTGATTGCGGTTTCAGTCTCCGCGTTGACAAGGGTGAAGTGACCTACGGTCGTCGAATCGAGACCAAGCACTAAATCCTACAAAGCGAAAGTGTTCGAAAGCGGCCTCTGCGGCGGCGCTTTTCGCTGTCGCAAGTTTCCCTACTTTCTGACATCTCGGATATCGTCGTACTCGAATTTCGTCTTGATTTCGCCTTGCGGCATCGCGGCGCCGTCGACTTCGACATAGGGATACACGAGGAAGTTTACCGGCTGGCCGTGCTGAGGAGGGTCGAGCACGAGGTCGCGCCCCATCGTGAATGCCACGCGGTCGGCGTCGAGTCGGCCGAAATAGTAGTCGTGGCGCTCGGGATGCTTCCACGCCTCTGACGCATCAATCGGAACCCACTCACCGCCCGAATAAAATTCCGCCCAGCAGTGATAGCCGGGTATCGTCCCCGCCTTGGCGTTGCCGAGCGGAAAGCCGATCGTGAAGCGTGCGGGGATGCTGCGGGCGCGAACAAGCGCGATGAACAACGAATGGAAATCGGTGCAGTTGCCGCGCCGAACGTCGCACGCATAGATCGCGTCGCCGCGGCCCCATCCTTTGCCTGACTTATCGTACTTCATCACGTCGGTCACGTATTGATAGATCACGCGCGCCTGCTCGAGCGGCGTTGCTCCGGATTCTTCGAGGTTGGTGCTCACCGCGGCGATTCGCCCGTTGAGCGGCACCATCTTGTCCGGTCCGAGATAGTCGGCGAAAGCGCCTCCTAAAGGCTCTGGAAGCGGTCGCGCGGCGACGACCATGCTCGGCGCCTCTTCAGCGCGCGTCACTACAAAGCTCACCGTCAGCGGGATCGAAGCGGGCAGGGGAGCTTCAGCATAGACGTATGCCACGCGGTTGTGGAACTTGGGCTGCTCCACGATTCGCACCAATGCGGGAGACTCCATCTTCAGATCGGAAATGCGCTGAAAAGCATCTTCGCGCGGCAGCGGCACCCAGGCTTCGACTTTGTGCGCCGAGCGGTTCTGCACGGGAATATCAGCGTGATAGGTGAAGCGAAATTCGCGGAGCGTGCTTGGCGCCGCGCCTGCCGGCTGAGGAGTGTAGGCGCCCTCCGCAGCGAACGCGTTCGCGCTGAGAGCCAACACTGCGGCTAGCAGGCTGATACGAAGCGACGTGACTGTCCAGCTCATGATGAACCTCGATCGGTCAAGGATCGGGTTGATGCACATCATCGTGGCCGGATCGCACAGTTCGACGCAATTCAAAGTTTCGCAGCGAATATTTCGCGCAAGCGATCGTGAGGTATCGCCTCGATGCGGCGGCCATTGAGTCCGGTCATCGATTCCGCGGCCACGAGCGCATTGATGATCGCTTCCTCAGATGCCTGCACCGTCGCGGCGAACAGGGGGTCGATATGCGCTTCGCGCACCATCCTGACGGTAGCAGTCTTAGCCTGGCCCTCGTGCGCAACACGCGCACTTGAAAAAGCTAAGAACAAATCGCCCGAGCTGTTGCCGGATATGCTGCCGGTGCGCGCAAGACCCATCGTCAAGCGCCGCGCGATTCTCTTCAACTGATGTGGCAGCAGCGGCGCATCGGTCGCCGCAACGATTATGATCGACCCGCGCTCAGGCTTTGGCGTCGTTCGGCGTGCGGACGATAACATTCTTCCAACCGGACGCCCCGCGATCATCAGCTCATGCATCCGCCCGCAATTGAGCTGCACCAGCACACCCAAGGTCCATCCCCCCGCCGCCCGATCGATACGTCGCGACGCAGTGCCAATTCCGCCCTTGAAGCCGTAACCGATCATTCCCGTCCCGCCGCCGACGCATCCCTCGACGACACGTCCCAGCCCGGCCGCGTCAAGCGCTGCCATCGCATCCTGTGCTTTGACGTGAAAGCCGTTGGTGTCGTTCAGAATGCCGTCCCACGTTTCGGCGACCACGGGCATCATCCATGGCTGCGCCATCGGGCCACGCTTTAAGCGCCACTCGATGACCGCATCGCGCACGATGCCGACGCTGTGGGTATTGGTGATCAGGATCGGCGAAGTGAGCCAGCCCGATTCCTCGATCCAGGCGGTGCCGGTCATCTCGCCGTTGCCGTTGAGCACGTGAGATGCGGCGAAACACGGAGATTGGTCCTGCCGGCCGCGCGGGAGGATCGCAGTCACGCCAGTGCGGATGCAGCGCGCATCGTTGCCGCGAATGATTGTTGTGTGGCCGACCTCGACGCCGGCGACATCGGTGATGGCGTTCCGCGGTCCGATTGCGCCGTCGAATGGGATACCGAGGTCACGCGCTCGCGCGCGATGATTCGCCGGCGACGGTTTCATCGCCGGATACTTATCGCATTTCGGTCGCGGCTCGCGAGCGCGCTGGCCTACGCGTTCTCGTTCTTCGGTACCGTGTCGAGTCCGCTCTCGGCGCGAAGCTTCCGGCTGGTCTCCTTCAGATCGCCGAGACCGTTCTAGCGGTAATCGGGATGAACGATCTCCATCGGATCGAGCAGGTCGCCAACGTAGCCGAGCGCGTATGCGCCGCGCTGGTAGCCCATCAGCTTCAGAAGATCGATCGGCAGCGTCTTCGCCACATCGAGCGGCACCGCGAGGTACTGATTCTCCTCCTGGCGAAGCCACGAAACGTTGTAGGTGATGTTGATGCCGATGCGCGTGGCATGGGAGCGATTCGCGCCACCACCGTGATAGACCGCGCCGGTGTAGAACAACACCGAGCCCTTCGTCATCTCGGCCGGTACCGTCTCCTCTTCCTTGAATCGAAGCTTGTCGTCGAAATGGTTGCTGCCGGGAATTACGCGGGTCGCGCCGTTCTGCTCGGTGAAATCCGTCATCGCCCAGAGCGTGTTGCACTGGACCTCGTAGTCCTTGGGGAAAGGAAAGAAATCGAACGCCCACTGGTCGCGATGGATCGTCTGCGCGGGTTCGCCGGGGCCGATCGCAATCACCTGCGTCAAATGCAACTGGAAGCTGGTGGCGTGGCCGAGCACCTTCCGATTCGTCGCCATCACCAGCGGATTCATCACCAGCTCGCGGCACTTCGGAGAGCGCGCGACGAGCGCGCCGGTTCTCCTGGTGCGCCGGCCGGAGAAATCATCGGGCCCGAATCCCGTCGCATCGATGAATGGGCGAAGCTCTGCCTGCACCGCGTTCATAGCTTCGCGCGAGATGAGTTGGTCGACGACGACTGCGCCGTCGCGCTCGAGGATCGCGGCTACTTGTTCTCCGCTGCCAGTTGCCGGCAGATGCTCTACGTGCTGCACGTTCATTGATGAGTCCTCCGATGGGTGGAATGCTTTGCGGCGGCGGCCCGGCGGGGTTCGCCCGCTCGCATGCGGCTCGATTGGTTGGCGTAGCTCGTTTTGCGGTCGAGGCTGGCCGCGTTTGAGCCAAGCAGCATCTCGACGACGGACTTAAGGCGACTCCTGAACTCGCTCGCGTCTTCAGCGTGATGCGAAAGCTGTTCGAGCTCGTAGCCGCGGACCAGGTGCAGGATAGTGCGCGCTGCCGCGAGCGGACGCTCGGCGCCAATTGCTTCAAGGGGCGCGGCGAGGCGCGACTCGAGCTCGCGCTCCCAGCCGGCGTAGGCGCGGGATACCTGCTCATCGCGCGAGGCGTGCAGGATCATCTCGTACTCGGCGCGCAGCAATTCCGGCTGCATGAACTCGCGGCGCATGATCTCAACGATCAAGTCGACCAGGTCGGTCACGCTGGTCGGGGGAATCTCGCGCTCAACCTCGAGCAGAAACGCGGTCGCCTCATCAATATAGAAACGGAACGCTTCGCGGATCAGGTCGACGCGCGACTCGAAATAATACGTGAGCGAGCCGAGCGGCACGCGCGCCTCGGCGGCGACGCGGCGATGCGTGACGGCATCGGCGCCGCCCTGCGCAATTACGCGGACCGCGGCGGCCAGGATCTCGCGCCGGCGTCCCTCAGCGTTGGTGGGAGCGCGGGTTCCATCGCCAAAATGCATGTGTACATCTGTACAAGTGATATGTTCATTTGTCAAGGAGACATCTGACACGCAAAATTTGATTGCGTGCGCAAAAACGCCTCCCTAGGATCAGCGCATGCTCAGACCACGTTTTATCGATCAGATGGCTTTGGAACTCGGCGACCACGATGCCTTCGCCTCGTTCGCGCGCGGCCGCCGCGCCTTCCAACCCGAACACGTAGAGCCCAAATGGCCGCGCGACCGCGTAGCCGATATCAAGCACGTGCGGCTCGAGGTCGCGCTCGATTTCGAACGCAAGGAAATCGCCGGCACGGCGAGCCATCGCCTGGCGGCAATCACCGATGGCATCACGACGCTCGAGTTCGACGCGGCCGAGATGACGGTGACTCGGATGCGAGCCGGTTCGAAACCGGCGTCATTCGATCTCGATGACGGCAAGCTCTTCGTTACCCTGCCGGCGCCTCTCAAAGCCGGTGAGGAAGTCGAAGTGGCGATCGACTATCACGCACGCCCGCGCCGCGGGCTTTATTTCGTTGGCCCCGACGAGGGCTATCCGAACAAGCCCGTGCAGGCATGGACGCAGGGCGAAGATGAGGATTCGCGCTTCTGGTTTCCCTGCTACGACTATCCGAACGACCGCACGACGAGCGAAGTGATCGCGACCGTGCCGGAGAACTTCACCGCGATCTCGAATGGCGCGCTGATCGCCACCAGGGCCGACGTGGCGAAAAGGACGCGGACCTTCCATTGGCGCCACGATGTGCCGCATTCGGTTTACCTGATGACGCTCGCGGCCGGAGAATTCGCGGTGATCGAGGACAAGGCGGGCGAGGTACCGGTGCAGTATTACTGCCAGCCGGGCCGCGAGGATGACGCGCGCCGCGCGTTCGGCAACACGCCGAGGATGATCGAATTCTTCGCACGGCGTATCGGGGTGCCATACCCATACGCGAAGTACGCGCAGGTCGCGGTAAACGATTTTATTTTTGGCGGGATGGAGAACACGTCTGCCACAACGCAGACCGCAGACACCATGCATGATGAGCGCGCGCACCTGGACTTCAAGAGCGACCCGCTGGTGGCGCACGAGCTGGCGCATCAATGGTGGGGCGATCTACTCACCTGCCGCGACTGGGCGCACGCGTGGCTGAACGAAGGCTTCGCGACCTACTTCGAGGCGCTCTGGTGCGAGGAAAATCTGGGCGCTGACGAGTTCGCCTGGAACCTGCGGCAGGACCGCGATGGCTACTTCGATGAAGATGCGCATCGCTACCGCCGCCCCGTGGTATGCAACCGCTATCGCGCGCCGATCGAGTTGTTCGATCGCCATCTCTACGAGAAGGGCAGCCTCATCCTTCATATGCTGAGGCGCGAGGTCGGCGACGGTCTGTTCTTCAAGTCGCTAAATCTTTACTGCACGGGTCATCGAGGACAGAACGTCATCACGCAGGACTTGCAGCGCGCATTCGATGAAGCGACAGGGCGCAACCTCGATTTCTTTTTCGACCAGTGGGTCTATAAGGAAGGCCATCCGGAGATCGAGGTGAGCAGCTCGTTCGACGACAAGCGCAAGCTCGCTTCGATCACGGTCAAGCAGACGCAGCAGACGAGCGACACGATCGGCCTTTTTCGATTTGCGGTGACGATTGCGCTGATGGACGCGGAGGGAAGCGACGAGCGTCACCGAGTCGAAATCAAGGAGAAGGAGCAGGTCTTCAATTTTCCGCGCGAGAAAGCGCCAAAGGCCGTCCGCTTCGATCCCGAACACGACATCGTCAAATCGCTCAAGCACAAGCGCTCGCGCGAAGCTCTTACAGTCGAGCTCAAGTGCGCTCCTGAAGCCATCGCGCGTGGCGAGGCCGCCCGTGAGCTCGGCAGAGAAGGCAGCCCGCAGGCGACCGAAGCACTCAAGGAAGCCTTGCTCGGCGACAAGTTCTGGGGTGTGCAAGGCGACGCTGCTCGCGCACTCGCCACGATTCGCACGGCTGCCGCGCTCGACGCGCTGCTCGAAGGACTCAAGCTCGCGCATCCGAAGGCCCGCCGTGCAGTGGTGCGAGCGCTCGGCGAGTTTCGCGGCGACGCGCGCGCGGCGGCAGCGCTCGCGAAAGTGCTCGCAGATGGAGACGCAAGCTACTTCGTCGAGGCTGAGGCGGCGCTGGCCCTCGGCAAGACGCGTGATACTCGAGCATTCGATGCTCTCAAGGAAGCGCTCAAGCGTGATTCCTATCTCGATTCGATCCGAGCCCACTCATTCGCGGGCTTGGGCGAGCTGCGCGACGAGCGCGCGGTGGAGATCGCGAAGGATTTTATTGCGTACGGCCGGCCGGCTCGCGCGCGCGTCGCCGCGATCGGCACCCTCGCCAAGTTCGGCGCCTTGAAGGAGAATCGCCGGCCCGAGATCCTCGATTGGCTGACGCCGCTGGTCGATGACCGAGAGTTCATGGTGCGGATGCGCGTGCCGGGAGCGTTCGAGGAGATCGGCGATGCGCGCGCAATCGAGGCACTGAGGCGGCTCGCAGATCGCGAGCTCGACGGCCGAATTCAGCGGCGCGCCAACGACGCGATCGCGGCAATCGGCGAGGGACGGACGAGGATCGAGGAAGGGCAGCGGCTCCGCGAGGATATCGAGAAACTGCGCGAGGACAACAAAAAGCTGCAGGAGCGGCTGGAGAAATTGGAGGCCATGGGCAGAGAGAAGGATGCGTGAGCGGCTCGCGGGATCGTGGGATCAGCGGCATAAAGTTTCGCGGCTGCGCCTCGACGACAGACGCAGTCGGAAATTCGCCGCTAGAAAACTACGAGTAGGCCGCAAGCGCCGCTGGCGCCTCGTTCGAAATGACCACTTCCGGAATCCGGACATCGTCTGAACGGATCTTCTCGGCTGCTTTGCTGACGCTGGTCGGACTCGTGCCGCGCTGCGCGCGATTGGATTCTTGAGAAGCGCTATCAGGTTGTGGTTTTGAAGTCGCTTTGAGCCTCATCGCGAGTGCGCTTCGCGACGACGCGTTCGTGGTGCGCGAAGGTCTCGGCAAAGGCATTCGTATCGACGTTGGGAGCTCGGCGGCCTACGTTTTGGCCGCGTTCAAGCCCGATCCGCAGAAATTCATGGAACTGAATCTGCAGCGGGGAAGCGTCTTCTACGACGTGGGCGCGAACGTCGGATTCCTTTCGCTGCTGGCGGTGCGGCTCGCGGACCCCGAAGCGGAAGTCTTCAGCTTCGAAACCAATCGATGAGAACATTTCAAAACGGCGCGAGAATGTGCCGCGAAATCAGTTCAGCAACGTGGGCATTTTTCCGATCGCGCTCGGAGCGGCTAACGTTCAGCGGTCTCTTCTGCGCTCTGAGAGTCCGAGCTGAGGTAAGTTCAAAGGGGTGGCTCAGGACGCGCCGAACAAATATGCCAGGACATCACGGTTCAGGTTTGCCGGCTCGATGATCTCGCCGGTGCATAAACCTTCCGCCGCCCGATTTCATAAAGATTGATGTCGAAGGCGCCGAGCTCGAGGTAATCGGCGGCGCGACGCTATTGCGATACGTTCCCAGGTTGATGATCGAGCTTCAAAGAAGCAAGGAAGCCCTGCTCTCGATCCTCTGTCCCGGGTTACAGCCTCCCTCCACTCAGCAACTCGACTCCGAACGTTACTGAGGCGCAGTGGAACGCGATGACGCTCGCATTCCCGTCAGCGCGCGCCAGCGGGATAGTTACACAACTGCGCGAAAGCTTCCTCGGATACCACTTACTCCATTCGGCTGCGGTGAAGCGTCGCCAAACCCTGTCGATAGGAAATTCCTATTGCATCGCGTTGAACCGGCGCCTCGACCGAGCTGACAAAGCTGGCAGGCGAGGAGTGTTGAAAGTAACCGCGGCAGCGCCAGATTTCGTCCATGGTGATCTGGCAGCTATAAGAGCAGGAAAGCTTCGAAGGTGAGAGCGTCACTCTAATAATGTTACCTGCCTATCTTAGTCGCTCACCTCACCTTCCTTTTGCGACTCACCTATTCGCGAGCTGTTAAATCCTGATTGGGACATCGTGCATCGCTGGGAAGAACCGTAAGTGGTGGCCGGCGGACAGGCTGCATGATGGACGCGCAAAGAATCGCGACTGGTTCTTCTGTACCCTACACACTCGCCTCAAAAGCTATCCACCACACTTCGCGCTGATGCGCTATTGCTTTCGTCGATGCGCTGGCTGGATGGCTTCCCGCGGACAACTGGGAGTGGACGCGATGCTCGCGTCTGGTCATGTAGACGACCCTCACCAAGCGATTGGGCTCGGCGTCGAGAGGTTCAGGCGAGTCCGGCGTTACAATCCGCGGGGGACTCGGATGGAATAACTCGGCGGCGCCATCATCGCGTACATCGGAGTTTCGTCGAGGAGAAGGGTCTTCGCTTCCTCACCGCCGCGCTCGATCCCGTGTCGACGCCGTGGCGCGCGATTTTCGTTGGCGGCGGGCCGCTAGAAAAACGAACTACACTCGTGGTCATCACGCATCGAGGTCGCGTGCGTATCGTTCCGGCGCTCGTGCATGATCGCGTGCCCGACTACCTCAAGCGGTTCGAGCTGCTATGCGCCCGCGCCACACGACACCGACCTAGCGGAGATTTTCGGCCGCATGATCGTCGCGGCCTGTGCGTGTCAATGTGCCCGTGCTCTGCTGACAAGCGGTGGTCGCGGACGCGAGCATGGTCGTTGCGGAGGACGATGTCGCTGGGTAAAGACGCGCGTTCGATTCACTATTGAGCGGGCCCGAGATGCGGACCGATTTCGCGTCGCGCGGCTTCGAGCGCCTGAGCCGGCACTTCACCTGGAGCGCGATCGCACGAAAGCATCTGATTATTTTGCTCGGCTACTGGAAGCTCTTGCGTCCAGTCGTTCATGCGCTGAGCTTGAGCACCTTGCGCGCGTTGTCGCGCAGGAACTTCGGCCAGACATTATCGTGGAACGGCACGGACTTCATGTCGGTCATGATCCGCTCGAGCGAGAGACCCATTGGAAAGTAGCCGCCATAGATAACGCGGTCGGCGCCGCGGGTATTGGCGTACTTGACGATCGCGTCAGGGTAATACTTCGGCGCGAAGGCCGAGGTCGAATAGTAAAGATTTGGCCACTTCAGCATCAGCTTGACGGCGAGGTCCTCCCACGGCTCGCATCCGTGCCTCGTCACGAAAATGAGTTCTGGAAAATCGTACATCACCTGGTCGATAAGCCGGACTTCCTGCGGCCACATCGGAAAGCGCGGCCCCGGAACGCCCGCGCATGAAAAAATCGGGACGCCGAGTTCAACGCACTTCGCGTAGATCGGATACATCAGCGCGTCCGAGATCCCAACCTGAGGATTGAATCCCGCGTTGAACGAGGCGAAGGCGCGCACGCCGTATTTCTCGTGCTGTCGTACCATCTCGCGGATTCCTTCCATGCCGCGATTCGGATCGACGTGGCCAATCGGAATGAACCTATCAGGATAATCCTTCAGCGCCCTGTTCGAAACCTCACCGCCCACGCCGATAACTCCCAACTCGATGCCGAAGCGATCCATCTCGTGCACCGTGACCGCGATGGGATCCTTGGTTCCGTACAGCTCCTTGGGCACATTCTTGAACATGTACTCAACCGGAAAATCGAACTTCGCCGACGGGTCTTTGAGCTGCGCCCGGATGAAGTCGTACATTTTGAAGTCTTCGGCGGGGAAGCCGATCATCGTATCTATGATCCCGATGTTCGAGGGCATCGGCATGGCTCAGGAAGCCTCCTGGAGCGCGTCGCGGAAGAGATAGCACGCCGTGTCGCGGGGAATCTCCTCGCGCGGCAGGGGAGTCTCGACCTGCGCCGGAGTCGGTCCGATCTGAGCCGCACGGGGGCGCAGCTTCTCGAGGTCGAAGTTGTAGAGCTTTGCCGCGTTGAGCCCGAGCACCTTGCGTCGCCGTGAATCGGGCATGTCGCCGAACGTCAACCTCAAGGACTGGAGAGTGTAGGGAAAGGTGCCCTCGTAGTGCGGATAGTCGTTGCCCCACAGCACGTGATCTTCGCCTATCTCTTCGATTCCCGCGAGGTCAGCCTTGCTTGGAAAGCTGGCGCCGTAATAGCAGTTGCGCTTCGCGTACTCGCTCGGCGGCTCCTTGAGCGGCATCTCCAACCCTTTGTAATTCATCTCGCCGAGCGCGCCAGCTTTGATGGCGTAGTAGGCGCGGTCCATCTGCTTGAGAATCGCCGGGACCCAGTAACATCCTGACTCGGTGAGGATGTGCTTGATCTTCGGAAATTTCTCGTAGACGCCGGCCATCAGCAGATGCCGATAGCCGGCCTGACCGTAGTAAGCGACATCCTGTATCCAAATCGATTCGGGCACGACGCCCTCACCATAGTTCGGCAGTCCTTGGCCGGTATGCTGATTCATGACGAGGCCGTGATCCTCGATCGCGGCGAACACGCGGTCCCATGCGCAATCATAAAGCGGCTTCAGCCAGTATGCGTCGGGTGGGATCAGCGGCAGCAGCACGCCGCCGCGGAGCCCCGCATTGGCGATGAACTCGATGTCCTTGATCGCCTCGTCAAAGTCGTTCGGCAGGATCAGTCCGATGCCGGCGCGCCGCATGGGATCCTCGGCGCAGAAATCTTTCAGCCATCGATTGTGCGCGCGTATTCCGGCGAGGCAGCGCTCAAAATCCTCGGGCTTCGGGGGATGCGCCGTCACGATACTCTTGCGATAAAAAGGCGGCACGGTGTTGGGGAACACGACCTCCCCGACGACGCCTTGGCTGTCCTGGTCCTTGTTGCGGATACCGTAATCCCAGTTGCGCATCTTCTTGGAGCCGTAGTGCTCCTGCGACGGGTTCTTGTAGCCGCCGCGCCATTCATCGAATGCCTCGCGCCAGTTCGGATCGAGGTATTCGCGGTACTGGGCATGGCTTCCACCCGCATGAGTATCGGCCGTGATCAAAATGTAGGGATCCTGATTCATCTGAACCTCCCCAACTTTGCGCGGCGTTCGTTCGGGCAGGGCGTGCGCCGCTCGATCGATCTTATTGCACCGTTGGGTTGATACGCTCAACCTGCGGCGGCTGGAATTTTGCGATGAGCAGTGCTATTCGCGCCCGGCAATATCGCGGAACTATACTGGCCATTGAACCTCTACGAGCTTTTGGAGTAAGGCGTCAACTACAAGGAAGGGATTATGGCTTACGACGGATACAAACTGATCAGATTCGCTCGTGACGGCAAGATCGTCACGGCTACGGTAGATGCTCCGCCAATCAACCTCATAACACTCGAGCTCTACTCCGAACTCAGCCGCATGTCGCGAGAGGTCGAGGCGGATGAGGATTGTGTGGTCTTTATTGTGAAGAGCGCGAACCCCGAATTCTTTCTGGCGCACTTCGACGTAAGCGCAATCCTCCGATTCCCTATCGACCAGCCGGCAACGCGGGAAGCGTCGGCCAGCAACGAGTATCACGACATGTGCAACCGAATGACTACGATGGACAAAGTGACTATCGCTCAGATTGAGGGGCGTGTCGGGGGCGGAGGCAGCGAGTTCTCGATGGGCTTCGATATGCGCTTTGGTGTGCTCGGAAAGACGAAAATCAATCAGATGGAGGTGCCGCTCGGCATTCTCCCCGGAGGAACTGGCACGCAGAAGCTGCCGAGGTTGATCGGACGTAACCGCGCTATCGAGATTATACTGGCCGGCGTTGACATTTCCGCCGACGAAGCCGAGCGATGGGGCTATCTGAACCGCGCTTTGGATGCGAAAGAAATCGGCCCATACGTGATGAACCTCGCCACACGCATCGCATCCTTTCCAGTCGAGGCAGTGAAGCTCGCCAAGCAGGCGATCAATTCAGCAACGAGGCCGCTGGCCGAGGGATTGTGCGACGAAGGCTATCTCTTCCAGCAGCTTATCCGTACGCAGAGCGGCCGCCGCAACATGGAGACGTTTCTAAAGATCGGTGGACAAACCCGCGAGGGCGAACTGCGCATCGATGAACTGAACCGGAAGCTCGGCCAACCTTAGTTGCAGAGCACCTGCGAACGATCGGCGCGGACATATTTCAACTTTCGCGACGAAGTTCAGGCCAGTCGCACAATCGTCGGCATCCAATGACCAGACCGCTCGGCAAGCGTCGCCACTGTCACTGGCAGTTTGAATCGGCGCGGTCCCGCACTGCCCGGATTCAGAAACAGAACCCCGTCCCGCCTTTCGACGACTGGCTTATGTGAATGACCGCTTAGGACTACGGTTACACCTCTTGCTTGCAAATCGAGTTCAAGTTCAGCAAGGTTGTGAAGTACATAGATCACTTGAGAACCGAATCTGACAAAGTCGTGCTCAGGAAGACGATCAGCCCATGCCCCGTGGTCATTGTTGCCGCGGATCGCGCGTAGCGGGGCGATACTGCGGAGGGTCCGCAGAACCGAAGGGTCACCGATGTCGCCACAATGAATGATCAGGCTCGAGTCCCGCAGCGCCTGTACCGCCTCCGGCCGGATCAGGCCGTGGGTGTCCGAAACTACACCGATAAGATTGCGGGAGGTCACCCGAGCTAAAGCAAAATGACGCCCACCGCGGAAGTTGTGCAGTGGGCATCGAGCATTCGTCAGGCGTTGAGGACTAGCTTGCCGGTCGACTGGCGCGATTCCATGAAGCGATGCGCGTCGGCAGCCTCCGCCAGCGGGTATGATTTACCGATTATCAGCTTCACCTTTCCATGCATGACGAGGCGCAGCGCTTCCTCGATTCCGCGCCGCATCAAATCGGGCAAGGTCGCCACCGTATTGAGAGTGAAGGCACTCGCCATCGCTGATCTCGGGAACAGTTGGAAGAGGTTCAGCGGCTCGGGAGGTCCGCCGGCGCGCCCGTAAAGAATCGTATGGCCGAACGGCGCCAGACATCCGATACCCTTCTCAAGCGTTGTCGCACCAACAGCGTCGAGTATCAGATCGACACCGCGTCCGCCCGTAAGACGATTCGCTTCCTCGGCAAAATCCTTGGTCGCATAGTTGATCACGTCGTCGCCGCCATACTCCTTGACGAGCGCCGCCTTCGAATCGCTGGAGACGGTGCCGATCACCTTCGCGCCCGCCGCTTTTGCGATCTGCACTGCGACGATACCCACACCGCCTGCCGCTGAATGCACGAGCACGGTCTGTCCGGGTGCGGTGTTATGGCAGGTGTGCAGCATGTGCCATGCGGTAAGCACCTGGATCGGAAACGCCGCGCCATGCTCGAACGACATCGAGTCGGGAAGCGGAATCACCTGCGCTGCGGGCGCGAGCGCGAACTCTGCGTACGCCTTGTTGCCGATGAATGCGACGCGCTGCCCGGGCTTCAGGTTCGATACTCCTGCGCCGGCCGCCTCGATCTCGCCGGCGCCCTCGACACCGGGAACGTCGGGCAGTTGCGGCTGAATCAGGTACTGTCCCTGGCGAAACAGAGTATCGGCAAAATTGATCCCGGCGGCGCGAACTCGGATCACAACCGTGCCCGGCTTCACTTCGGGCTTGGGGATGTCTGCGAGACGCAGCACCTCGGGCCCACCCAGCTTATCGAAGACAACAGCTTTCATGCGGGTTACCTCGCGAGCGTCGAAGGGGATTGAGGCCGACTATTCCAGCCTCCTGCAAGCGATACAAGCGGGTTCGCACGAGACTCGTGCTAGTTTTTCTTTTGCCGCGCTGCGGCAGATGACTGTACAGTAGGCGATCAGAGAAAGCCTAACCGTTGAAGGCAAGAGAAGCGAGAGAAGCGATCGAGAGATTCTGACAGAAAATGAGTTACGAGAGGAATTTCCAAATTAGCGAGACCGCCGTGACATTCCAGCCCGGCGGCATTATTCCCCTCTGGCCCGATGGACCGCCAACAACGCTGAATGGAGTGGGTCCTGAGGTAGAGTACCGCGGGCCGGTCGGTACCGTGGGCGACGCGCTGATGCTTCGCAATGTGTCCAACCCGACGCTTACCGTGTATAGACCACCGAACGGCAAGCCGAACGGCACCGCCGTCATCGTGTGCCCTGGTGGTGGCTGGCGCATACTCGCATGGGAGCACGAAGGGCTCGATGTCGCGCACTGGCTCGCAGCGCATGGCTATACGGCTTTCCTGCTGAAATACCGCGTGCGCGGCACGCCCGTGGCGCAGGCCGACTATGACGCCGAGATGGCACAAATGGCCGCGCTGATCGATTCGACCCGCAAGGGAAAAACCGCCTTCCGTGCCATGAGCGACATCGTGCCAGCCAAATTTTTCAGCGACGCGCGTGCAGCCGCCGCCGATGACGGCCGTCGCGCACTCGCAATTGTGCGCGAGCGGGCCAAGGAATGGGACCTGGATTCGGCCAAAGTTGGGATGATTGGATTCTCGGCCGGCGCGTTTCTCGTGGTCGATGTCGCTGTTGATCCACGCACGGCACCGCCGCCCGCGTTTGTGGCGGCGATTTACGGCGGCGAAACGCTGGGAAGGCCCCTACCTAAAGATGCGCCGCCGCTGTTCACCTGCATCGCCCAGGATGATGTCTTGCTCTATCGCGTAACCGAGGGGCTATATTCCGACTGGACCGACGCCGGACGGTCAGCTGAACTGCACATCTACCGGCGTGGCAACCACGGCTTCGGCATGGCGAAGCAGGGAATACCGTCGGACCGCTGGATCGATCAATTCCGCGACTGGCTTGCCGATTTGGCATTCGCGTAGCGATCGCAGATTGAAACGCCAAAGAGGCTGTATCGGCGTCGAACACTCGTTTACGGGGCTCGCATGAAGCGACCGATACGCGAAAAGTCGAGAGTAGCCTTCGCTACTCCAGGATATTGCGACTAGTCTGGCAGAAGAGAGCTTGTCGTGCATTCCGCAAATGCGACGCGCGCTGTTGATTCTTTTCGATATTTACTTCGCTGTAGGTAGGCGGGCAGATCTTTACATCGAAGATAAATCCGTAACGGATTAGTACCCATTCATCCTGCGCCAGAAACGTCGGGCGAGATAGTTGAGATCGCGCGCTGAATCTTTTATTTCAAGACATGGACTTTTGGGGTTTCCGTTCGGAGGTGGCAACCTCCGGCCCTGGAGGTGAACCGGCATGAAGCGCAGCACTCGACGAATCCTTACGACCCACACAGGTAGTCTGCCGCGTCCCGACGATCTGCTGGCGATGATGGTGGCAAAGGAAGCCGGAGAGCCATACGATTCCGTGGCTTTAGCATCGAGCATCCGGTCAGCGGTCAGCGACATCGTTCGTAAGCAGGTCGGTGCCGGCGTCGATGTGGTCAATGACGGCGAGATGAGCAAGCCTGGTTACTCGAACTACATCAAAGATCGAATGACCGGCTTTGGCGGCGAAAGTGCCGGACTGGGAGAAGGCGGCGCGCTCAGCCTCGGCGACCTGAAGGATTTTCCCGAGTATGCAGCGCGATTGTTTCCCTCCACCAGGTCCATCCTAAAGACTCCCGCGTGCAACGGGACGATCTCGTACCGCGACACGCGTGATGTTGAAGTTGATATTGCAAATCTGAAGGAGGCGACCAATGGCGTGAAGGTCGAAGAAGTTTTTATGAGTGCCGCATCGCCGGGCGTCATATCACTATTCCTGCCCGACCATCACTACGGAAGCCACGAGAAGTATCTGGGCGCATTGGCGGACGCGATGAAAGTCGAATACGACATGATCCAT
Source organism: Candidatus Binataceae bacterium (assembly GCA_030038355.1). Taxonomy (GTDB): domain Bacteria; phylum Desulfobacterota; class Binatia; order Binatales; family Binataceae; genus JASHPB01. The sequence goes on along the minus strand of JASHPB010000098.1, from coordinate 16,506 downwards.
CGCGCCGGCTTGCTATTGCAGGTCGATTGCCCCGATCTGGCGATGGGGCGGCACATCCAATTCGACGATCTTTCGGTCGCGGATTTTCGCAAAAAGGCCGAGCTTCATATTGAGGCTCTCAATCATGCCCTGGCTGACATTCCAACCGCTTCGGTTCGGCTCCATCTATGCTGGGGCAATTACGAAGGTCCGCACCATCGCGATATCCCGCTCAAGGACGTAGTGAATACGGTGCTAAAGGCCAAAGTCGGGGCGATCTCTTTTGAAGCGTCGAACCCGCGCCACGCTCACGAGTCTGCCGTTTGGCAGGGTGTGAAGCTCGGCGAAAAGGTATTGATTCCGGGGGTACTCGACTCGTCGTGCAATTTCATCGAGCATCCGGAGCTGGTAGCGGAACGGATTGTGCGATTCGCAAGGATCATCGGCCGCGAGAACGTCATTGCCGGCAGTGATTGCGGCTTCTCCACTTTTGCGGGGTTTGTCGCCGTCGATCCTAAAATTACTTGGGCCAAGCTCCGAGCGATGGCAGACGGCGCACGGATTGCCTCGCGCGAATTGTGGCGCAAGACGTCTCGAACGCTGGCGCATAAGGCCGCCTCCGCGAAAGGCAAGGTGAAGCGCTCCAAAACGGCCGTACGAAAGTCGCGATAGCCGGCGACCGCGATCGACATTCATCTAGCGTTCTGCGAAAAGCGAGTTGTTCGAGGGCGAGGAGAAGGCGGCTATGCTGAGTCGGTATCGAGTGCTCGATCTCACAACCGAGAGGGGGCTACTTTGCGGACAGATTCTGGCGGATCTGGGTGCCGACGTTATCAAGATTGAACCACCGGGAGGGTCGCCGGCACGCCAACTCGCGCCCTTTTTTGAGGATCGACCTGATCGCGATCGTTCGATCTACTGGTGGTCCTACAACCGCAACAAACGAAGCATCACTCTCGATATCGAAACTGATGATGGGCGAGCTTTGCTTTATCGACTCGCCGCGAGGGCGCAGTTCCTGATTGAGTCCTATGATCCAGGATATCTAAGTGATCGTGAGCTTGGATACGAGGATGTTGCTACTCACAATCGTGAAATCATTTACGTATCGATAACTCCGTTCGGTCAGGCTGGACCGAAAGCATCCTACGCGGACAGCGACCTCGTAATCCTCGCTGCAGGCGGTCCGCTATTGCTCTGTGGAGATGAGGACCGGGCACCGATCAGGGTCAGTATTGCGCAAGCGTATCTCCACGCTTGCGGTGATGCGGCGGTAGGTGCGCTCGTGGCAAATCATGAACGGCAGCGCTCGGGCATGGGGCAGCAGGTCGATGTGTCAGCGCAACAATCGGTAACTCCGGCGACGCAGGCCAACAATCTCGCCTTTCGTCTGGACGCCGATGAGGCGCGGCGAATGGCGGGAGGCGTGCGAGTGGGATCCATGCGCGTGCCGCTGGTGTGGCGCGCGAAGGACGGCTACGTCACGCTCCTCTTCCTCTTCGGTCGGCAACTTGGAGTCTTTACTAAACGTCTCATGACCTACCTGTACGAGCAGGAGGCTTGTGACGCCGCTACTCGAGATAAAGACTGGATCGAATATGGCTCTCTGCTCGCGGGCGGCCAAGAGCCGATGCAGGAATACACAAGAATCGTTGCAATCATCGCCGACTTTGTTTCGACTCGAACCAAGGCCGACCTGTTCGCTGACGCGCTCGAGCGGGGCCTATTGATTGCGCCGATCGCAACAGTTAGTGACGTGCTCTCGAGTCCTCAACTCAAAGCTCGACATTACTGGCAAGCGCTCGAACATCCCGAGTTGGCGCGAACATTCTCTTATCCGGGTCCGTTCGCGAAGTTCAGTGAGGTGCCGATCGTTTATCACCGTCGTCCGCCGCTAGTAGGTGAACATAACCGCGAAATCTATTGTGAGGAGCTGGGGCTTTCAGAGAGCGAGATTCAAGACCTGACGCGAAGAGGAATAATCTGATGTTGCCCCTCGAAGATATCAAAATCCTGGATTTCATGTGGGCACTAGCCGGCCCCGGCACAACCAGAGCGCTGGCTGACTACGGTGCAACGGTCGTTCGAATTGAATCCACCACCAGAATAGACGGATCCCGCACCGTCGGGCCTTTTTATAAGAACAAAGCTGCTCACGATGGATCGGGTCTGTTTGGCACCTATAATGCCGGTAAGCTTGGACTCGGTCTCGACTTGAATAAGCCTGAGGCAAGGGAAGTAGTGTTGGATCTCGTACGATGGGCCGACGTAGTCTGCGAATCATTTTCACCCAAGGCCATGCGTTCATGGAAGCTTGATTATGAATCTCTGCGTGCGCTCAAACCCGACATCATAATGCTCAGTTCTTGTTTGATGGGCCAAACGGGTCCGATGTCAGGCTTTGTCGGGTTTGGCAACATGGCGGCAGCTGTCTCGGGGTTCTATAATCTTTGCGGTTGGCCTGACAGGTCTCCCTCGGGACCATTCGGAGCTTATACCGATTACCTGGCACCGCGTTTCGGTGCAGTTTCTATTCTAGCTGCACTGGATTATCGAAAGCGCACAGGCAAGGGACAGTATATCGATCAGTCGCAGGCCGAATCTGCTCTGCATTTCCTCACTCCAGCCTTACTCGACTGTGCTGTTAACGGGCGAGTGCTCCAGGCCCTGGGAAATGACGATCTTAACTGCGCGCCGCATGGGGTCTATGCGGCAGCCGGAGAAGACCGCTGGATAGCTATTGCCTGTTTGAATGATGAACAGTGGCGGCGCCTATGCGTCGTAATGAAGAGGACTGATCTCGCGACCAATGAGAGCTTTTCAACGGCATCGAGTCGTCTCAGGAATCGCATGCAATTGGACGATATCATCCAAGTGTGGAGCAGAGGAATTGAAGCTGAAAAGGCCGAGAAATTGCTACAAAGCGCAGGCGTGCCGGCGTCTGTGGTTCAGGACAGTAAAGAAGTCTGTGAGGACAAGCAGTTAGCGAGCCGAGGATACCTGGTCGAAATCGATCACAACATCCAGGGGAAAACCGTGGTTGAAGCATCGCGTTTCAAATTGTCCCGCACTCCTGCGCGAATTCCGCGGCAGGCACCTAGCGTCGGCCGCGACAATCAGTATGTACTTCAGAATATCTTGCACTATGACGAAGCGCGCATCACCGAATTGGTAGCTTCAGAAGTTCTTCAATAGTCCACCAGGTGGGCAGAATCAGCGAGCTGGTATCTTTGCCACGAGCATTTCATGCGCTTCACGATTGACTGCTTCCGGAGGGAAGATTCGAGCGAAGCTTGTCGTGAGCCGCACAATCGAGAATCAAATGACTCGCGAACTCTTTCGTGGAACCGCTTGCTGGCTCATAAGCGTCGAATGTTCAAATGCCCTCCTTCACTGCGCCGTCAAGCCGCCGTCGACCACGAACTCGGCGCCAGTGCAGTAAGATGAGTCGTCGCTGGCGAGGAACAGCACCAGCTTCGCAACGTCCTCGGGGGTCCCCTCGCGTCTGAGCGGCACCACGGTCTTGACGATGTGATCGCGCTGTTCCTTGGGAATGATATCGATCATAGTCGTGTTGATGAGGCCGGGATGCACCGAGTTGACGCGGATGCGATCCGGTCCGTATTGCACGGCTGCGGCTTTGGTCAGCAACCGCACCGCGCCTTTGCTCCCATGATATGCCGTTGATCCCGTCGAACCGGTCAGGCCGGCAACCGACGAGATATTGATGATTGCTCCGCTGCCGCGCTTGCGCATCGCGGCGACTGCCTCTTTCATCCCAAGCCACACTCCCTTCTGGTTGATGTTGACGATGGCCTCCCACAGCTCCTCGCTGGTGTCCTCGAGGCCAGCGGTATTGAAGATGCCGGCGTTGTTGACGAGGACGTCGAGTCCGCTGAACTCGCGCTCGCAGGTGGCGACCGCGTTACGCCAATCGGCGCCCCGGGTAACATCGAGGTGAATAGCGACCACAGAACGTGGCCCTTTCGCATTGATCTCCTTGGCCAGCGACGCGGCCTGATCGTCGAGCACGTCGCCGACGACCACGTTCGCACCTTCAGCGACGAACAACCGCGCCTCAGCTGCGCCTTGCCCGCGTGCGCCGCCAGAGATTAACGCCACTTTACCTTTCAACCGATCCATCGACGAATGCCTCCTTGCTGCGAAGCATTAATCGCAGACGATTCTCGTTCGATAGCAGGTGGATCTTCAATTTGAAAGTCGCTCGTGATCACGAAACTGTCCGTGCGATTCGCAGTAATTCCGACTTCTCTCCAGGTGAATCGACTAGAACTGGTTGATCACACTGATGCCCGCGTTTTCGTAGTTCGACATCTGCTCGATGACGCTGAACGCCCTCTCCAGTGGGATCATCTCGCTGATGAGTTTTTTTGGTTCGAGACGCCTGCGCTCGACCATGCTCAGGATCGCCGGGTAGCGGAACGTCTGAATCGCGAGCGAGCCGATGAACTGGATCTCGCGGAACACAATCTGATCAATTGGCAGCGGAACCTCGCCCTTCTCGTCGTGCGTGGTAAGGCCGATCTGCACGTGACGGCCGCGCCGGCGCAAGCTGGCGACCGCATTGCGACAGGTGACGGCGATTCCCAGGGCATCGATACTGACATCGGCGCCTCCGTGGGTCAGATCCCGCACCGCTTGGACAGGATCGGTCTTCTTGCCGTTGATGACATCGGCCGCGCCCGCGTTCTTTGCGAGCTCCAGTTTACGATCATCCAGATCAACCGCGATGACGCGTGCGCCGAGGGCGGTCGCGATCTGGATTGCCGACAACCCGACACCGCCGCAGCCGTACACGACGACATTCTCGTCGGCCTGGACGTGCCCCTGATCGAGGATTCCGTGGAACGCGGTGACATAGCGGCATCCCATCGAGGAAGCCTCGACGAAGTCGATATTGTCGGACAGCGGCACGCAGTTGAAATCGGCAAAGCGAAGCAGGCCATAGCGCGCGTAGCCGCCCATGCCCGGGCTGCGCGAGCAATGGTTCGAATGGCCGGTGCGGCAATCATCACACACGCCGCATCCCTGAACGAGAGGCACCACGACGCGCATTCCCGACTTGAGCGATTTCACATCCTTGCCGACCTCTTCGATCACGCCGGCGAACTCATGCCCGAGGATGGTTGGCAGCCGCGGTTTGAAACCGATCCATGCCCAGTCGCCCTGCCACAGATGCCAGTCCGAACGGCAGATGCCGCTCGCTTCGACGCGAACGACTGCGCCGTCGGCGGGCACCTTCGGCTCGGGCCAATCCTTGATCTGCATTGGCTTGCCGATTTCTTCCATCACCATTGCTTTCATGGCGTGTACCTCTCCTTCGGTCTACGAAGGCAAAGAGCACAGTTTGCGAATGCTGTGCAACCGGAAGCCACCCTTGGCCAATAGTAGTCGTGCCCTGAATCGACTGGCACATCGATTGCCTCTCACCTATCCAACGCACATTTTTGGATTAGGAGATATGCTTCCACTGAATGAAGTGGACGTGACTTTGAGAGATTTTTTCTATTTAAGGCTTTAGAGGGCACGATGAGCCGGGAGTTCTTTTCTATGCTTCACGAGCTGCTTAGAGCCTTCTGGTTTGCGCTTAAATTTCTGCAGTTTGGATCGCGCGGCCATTCCGTACTGCGACCAGCCGACCGGGTCGTGGCGCTGCTGCCGGTGCTGCTCTGGCCGCGGATCGCGAATGTGGAATCGGCTTGGCGCGCGGCCCAATACGGAATACCGGCGCGCTTCACGAGTGGCCGTTTCCCCACTTCGCGTGGCCCGAGTCGGTTCCTGCATCGCTGGTCGCCTTTCAGTTTCGGTCGGCGTTTATCCAGGGCGCCATCTGGCTTGCGCTTGCTCGGGGCATCTCCGAAATTTCCAGAGCTACCGCGACCGCACCGTTCGGCCTGTATCTGGCCATGCGTATCGAGAGCGGACTTTGCCTGCTGCGTAAGGCCCACAAAACATTTCTGTTCGAGGCAGGAATGAGTGTCCTAATGATGCTGACGCTGGCAAATTCTGTGCGCGGCGCCGTGGCGTATCGCAAAGTGGGTTTCGCTCCCGCCACATAGAGTACGGGCGAACGTTCGCGAATCGCTCGACTCGGCTCATCGGAGGCTGTTCGGGAAGTCCTACAATCTCACTCACCCTACACGGCGCGCGAGGCCAGTATCTACACGGCAAGCAGCGCGGCATTGATGCCCACGTAGATCGTTCCGGCGCCTGGCCAATCATCGTACTGCAGCATTCTCAATTAGAGGCGTAGCAGCACATAGCGGGCCTAAACTCTATGGTCGGCAGCGTAACGTTCCAATATTAACAGGTAAACTTGCAAGGTTTCCTGCATATATATATATGTCGCTCATGAGCGCTTCTCCAGTCAGTTCCATAGCGGTCGAAACGCTCGTCACTGAACTGTCGCTGGCGATCGGGCAGGTCCTACGGCGGTTGCGTGCCGAATCTAACCCGGACGGGCTCACCTGGTCGCAGACTGCGGCGTTGGCCCGCCTGGAGCGGGTGGGAGCGATGACGACGGCGGATCTCGCGCGCGCGGAGTCGGTGAAGCCGCAGTCGATGGGCGCAACGCTCGCCGAACTGGAGCGGGAGTTTCTGGTCGAGCGCCGCCCTCATCCGACGGATGGTCGCCAGGTCTTGTTCGCGCTGACGCGCGAAGGCGTCGCGGCGAGACGGAAGCGCAGTGCCGCGAAGCAGCAATGGCTGTTGGCAGCGATCTCCAAGCTCGATCCCGCCGAGCAACGAACGCTGATGTCGACAGTCGCCCTGATCAAGCGCCTGGGAGAAGGCGATTCCCAGGCGATCTGAGCATGGATTGGCTTCACGACGCAGCTTGTCTGTTCGGCGGCGCGTTTCTCGTAAACGCCGTTCCGCATTTCGTCCGCGGCATGATGGGACGGCCCTTTCAGAGCCCGTTCACCAAGCCGCCTGGCAAAGGTCTTTCGTCCTCAACCGTGAACGTACTCTGGTGATTTGCGTACCTCGTCGTCGCCTACCTTCTCATCGTTCGTGTGGAAAGATTCGATCTGCGCGCCGTCGACCACGTTCATCGCCGTGGGGGCATTCTGCTCATCGGCCTGATGGCCGCGCGCTCGTTCGGGCGGTTCCCCGCCGGCAATTCAGCCACCGGGTGGGACAGTTCGATTAGCCAATGAAAGGACAGCCATATGCAACAGCGCAAGCTTGGTCGATCCGAACTGAAAATAGCGCCTCTCGTGCTCGGCACGAATACCTTTGGTTGGTCAGCGGATGACAAGACGTCATTCGCCATACTCGACGCCTTTGTGGCGGCCGGATACAACGCCATCGATACGGCTGACGTTTATTCCTGCTGGGTTCCCGGTCATGTGGGTGGGGAATCCGAGACGATCATTGGCGACTGGCTGAAGGCGCGCGGCAGACGTGAGCGGGTGGTTGTGGCAACAAAGGTCGGCGGGCCGATGCCCAACTGGGGCGAGGGGCTCTCCGCATCATACATCGTCAAAGCGGTTGAAGGATCGCTGAAGCGGCTACAGACCGATTATGTCGATCTTTACCAGTCGCACCTGGATGATGCCCGAACGCCGCTGGACGAGACCCTGAAGGCTTATGATCGGTTGATCAAATCCGGCAAGGTACGCGCCATTGGTGCGTCCCACTACGATGCCCAGCGACTGTCGGACGCTTTGAGGGTCAGCAACGACAACGGCGTGTGCCGCTACGACAGTCTGCAGCCGCGCTACAATCTTTGTGACCGCGCCGATTTCGAAACCGAAGTGCAGGACGTATGTGTCAAGAACGAGGTTGGAGTGATCTGTTACAGCGTGTTGGCCAAGGGGTTTCTGACTGGCAAATATCGGCCCGGCGCGGACAATTCCGAGAGCAAGTGGGAGGAAATGGTGAAGCAGCGCTACCTGAACGAACGTGGGCTGCGTATCCTCACCGCGCTGGATGAGGTCGCGGAGGAACAGCATGCCACACACGCTGAGGTCGCCATTGCGTGGCTGCTGGCTCAAGCTGGTATTGTCGCTCCGATCATTGGCGTCAGAAACGTCGCGCAGCTGAACGAGATTATCAACGCCGGACGATTGGAGCTCGGTAAACGACAGCTTGATGTTCTCTCTGCCGCCAGTCTACCGTGATTAATCACGACGCGTGATGTAGGAGCGATCTCAATCGAAGCCAACCGCCGCGTTGGTATCGACCTGCGCTCGCCTGAGGAAGAAGGCCCAAGGGCATAGTAGCAGCAACACGATGGCCGTCACCTGGTACACGTCGTTGTAGGCAAAGAGCCACGCCTGCGATTTTAGGATGCCGGTGTAAAGGGTGGGCGATGACAGCGTCATCAGGATTTGCGCCTCGTGGCGTCGATGGCCAGCAGCAAGCAGATCGGTCGCGACCGCGATTCCGGCCGCCGCGCCGGTGTTGATCATCATCGAGAACAGGCTCGACGCGAAGCCGATCCGTTCGCGATTGATCTGCCCAATACCGAGCGCGGTGACAATCGGGAAAATCGCGCCGAGGCCGATCCCGAACAGCAATATCGGAAGCAGGATTTCGGCCTCGGGCGTTTGTATCGTCCACTGCGACATCCGATAGGCCTGGTACGCGCCGACCAGAAATCCCGCGCAGACGATCGGACGCATATCAAACTGGCGGCGCGATAGCTGGCCGACTACAAACAGCGCGATAACCACGCCGAGTCCGCGCGGTGCGACCGCGAGGCCCGCGCGCCACGCGTCGTAATGCAGGACGTTTTCGAGGAACAAAGGATTCAGCAGGTTGATGGTCCAGAGCGCAAGGCCTTGAAGCGAAAGCATCACGACCGCGACCGAAAAGCTAACGATGCCGAATAGGCGCAGATCGACGATCGGTTCCGGATAGCGCAGCTCATGAACAATCAGCGCAACCGCCGAGAGCATCGCGACCACGGCGGTGTACCTGACCCACGGAGCCGCGAACCAACCGTCACTGCCGCCCCGTCCGAGCAAGATCTGGAAGGTCGTAAGTGCGGCCACAATCAGAATGATGCCCAGGTAATCCACCCGGCCGCTGCGGCGCTGTTCGCGCAGATAAGATGGGTCATGTACGTAGCTGTACACCATTAGCGCCGCGAACAATCCGATGGGAACATTGATGTAGAAAATCCAGCGCCAGCTCCAGGTCTCAGTTATCCATCCGCCAAGCGTCGGACCGATGACCGGCGCGGCCATCATCCCCATGCCGAACGTCGTCATCGCGAGCGTATGCTCCTCGACCGGGAAGGTCTCGAGCATGATCGCCTGAGAAAGCGGCATCATCGCGGCGCCCGCCAGACCCTGCATCACCCGGAAGATCACGATCGCTCCGATGTTTCGTGCGATGCCGCAGAGCGCCGAAGATGCGACAAACGTCACGACCGAAATTAGCAGGTAACGCCGCCGGCCAATCCGCACCGCCAGCCATCCGCTCATCGGAATCATCACGCTGACCGCGGCCAGATAACTGGTAACGACCCAGCTGATCCGCTCGACGCCGACACTGAAGCTGCGCTGCATGTAGGGCAGCGCGACATTCACAATTGAGCCATCGAGCAGCGTCAGGATAGCGCCGAGCAAGACCGCGGCGGCCACCAGCCACTTGTGCGGCTGATGATGCCCGAGCGGCTCGCTAAGGACAGGCTCGGTAGCGACTGCGAATGAAGATTCCGCTTCCATCACTCCGACGACCATCATGCTTGCAGAGCGGAAGCGTGACAATTAGCCGACGCCGATTATCGAGCGCGCGCTGTTCTTCATCCAATGGTCTTGTCGCGCACGAGAGTGCCGTTCTCGTACAACTCGCGGATTCGCTCGTCGCTAAGCCCCACGTAATCGCGCAGGACTCGCTCGTTGTCCTCGCCGAGCCGCGCCGAACGCAGCTCAGTGCGATCCGGCCAGGCCGAAAATTTCACCGGCACCCCTGGAGTCGCCACGCGACCGAGAATCGGATCATCGACCCAGCGCACAGTCTTGCGCTCGTTCAGATGGGGATGCGCCATCGCCTCGTTAAGGGTGAGAACGGGAGCGCATGGGACTCGTTCCTTGTCCATCGCGGCGATCGCATCCTCGCGCGTGGGAAAGGTTGCCAGCCATTCCTCGATTATCGCCTGCAGCTCGAAACGGTTCTTCTGTCGCTCACGCGCACGCTGGAAGCGGGGATCGTTAATGAGCTCGGGTTTTCCCATCGCGCGCGCCATCTGCGGCCACTGATGAGCCGAAATCAGGATCATAATGTATTGGTCGTCGCGATAACGAAAATTGCCCGCCGGCCCCGGTCCGTCGGACTGCGAGCCGAAGCGCTTGGGCCGCACCCGATCGCCAGCCAGTGCGATCTTCGGCACGTTGAGCTCGTGCATGTGGAAGTAGGTGTCGGTCAATGAAGCATCGAGGTACTGCCCTTCTCCCGTGCGCTCGCGATGCAGCAAGGTGGCGAACACCGCCATCGCCGCGGCAACGCCGGTCGAGATGTCGCCGATCGCCATTCCGATCATGATCGGCGCGCGATCCGGTTCGCCGAGGTTATCGGTGACTCCCGCGTAGGCCTGCCCGATCGTGTCGTAGCCCGCCTTGCTGGATAGCGGTCCAGTCTGGCCCGCCATCGAGATCGAACACATGATGATCTTCGGATTGACCTTTTTCACTTCCTCGTACGAAAAGCCCATCCGCCCGATCACGCCCGGGGCAAAATTCTCGACCAGCACGTCGAAGTTCGGAATCATCGACATGACCAGCTCGCGTGCGCCAGGCTGCTTCATGTCGATCGCGAAGCTGAGCTTGCTGTGATCGTGTTGCATGTAATAGGTGCTGTGGCTGCTGGACTTGTCGTTGCGCGGCTTGAAACCCGCGTCACGGATTCGGTCGCCGCCGGGCGCCAGTTCCAGCTTGACCACCTCCGCGCCGAGCTCTGCCATCAATCGCGTGCAAGTCGGTCCTGCAACAAACTGGGTGAAATCGAGAACGCGATAACCCTCAAGCATCCTGGGCGCATTTGCCATGGCAATCGATCCTCCGAGGTCCCTCCGTTTGCGGTCACGCGACTATCGTCCGTGATTTGCGCAACCGCGTGAAGGTTCTACAATGGCTATAACATGGGCGAATTGGTCGACAAATGGCCGCCACTTGTCGTCAACGTAGAGTCGTGGCAGGGAATGGCGAGCGCTCGAGCAAAATTCTGATCTGGATGGGAGCTTGATCGGAGTTTTCGAATTCCGGCCTGGCGGCAAAAATCAGGCCCGAAAGTTCTTCAATTTGGTGCGCGAAGTGGACTCGAACTCTCGGTACCCCCGATGCTTATCGATGAGGCCGCAAAAGCGCCCAAGCGTAGCTCGATATTCGACGCGATAAAAGCCGCGATGAATGAGAGGGACAGGTTCGCCTGAGATTCGCGTTTCGTAGGTTGGCGCCGGAGACCGCGACTGGCCTTATGGCCGAAATCGAGCGCCCATGGACACCTGACGGAGGTGCATGATGAAGCCGAGAAGCCGCTGAGGGTTGTCAAAGGTACAGGCCGGTTGGCGCAAAAGGTCGCGCGACTTCTGACACTCGATGCGAAAGCCCTGCAGCAAAGATGGAGAGGGCCCTTCGGCAACAATCTCTCCCACGGTTTGGGGCGTAATTTCATGATCAGGGCCATAGCCTACCGACTTCAGGAGAAGCGCTAGCCGTTCTCAAGCCATCAACTTGTCGGATGCTGGACCGCGTTGCGAAGCGGGTACGGAGGCGGTCTAAAGCTCGGATAACAGCGAGGAGCCCCTGCCGGGACCGTTCTGATCCGCCAACGGCGAGGCACGAGTCACAGCATCACGGTGCGGGAAAGTGATGTTGTTTACCGCCTCCGACGCTACAAGTCTCTTTCAGAAGTCGCGCGCGCGATCACTGGCACCCGAGAGGCGATGTAATCTAGATAAATACCAAGATCCGGTCGTTCAATTTGGCGGAGTTTTCGGGGTGCTCGCCACTTCCCATTCGTCCACATTCCGATCTGTTTTCAAAGGAAAACGGATAAGCGACATGCCCCAATCCATCGCTGGTGACCCGCGCAACGTTTTGTGAGTCCGGACGAGGTTATACCAGACCCTGTACGGGCGATCGCTACCGAAGCATCGCAACGAACCAATTGTTCGCCGGAACAATCCGCTGTTACGCAGACATATTGTCGCGGGCAATTCGTGCGATAGAATCATCGCCAGTGCGAAGACCGCCGAGTTGATCGGAGACCTATTGGCGATGGATTTATTGGAACAAGCGTTTGAGTTGCACGACCTCAATCATGGATTCGTCTGGTCGGCCCCGAAACGGCCGTTTCGGCGACTAACGGAAGAGCAAGCGCAATCGTTTAATCAGCTTGGATTCTTCGTCGTCGAGAACGCGCTTGACGCTTCGACGGTTGAGCGCGCGATCGCCGAGATCGATCCGAGAGAAAGCAAGGTTGAGCAATATCTGCGTGAGCAGCCCAACCGCAGGCACTTCATTGCAGAGGCAGACGGGATCAGTTTCACAACCCATTTGGTGAAGCGTTCGCAATTTCTTCGTGACCTATCAGCGGCGCCGATCTTCGCCGACTTGTGTCACGATCTGATCGGACCTGACGTTCGTCTCTACAACGATCAGGCCGTCTATAAGAAACCTGAATATCCGAAGCAGTTCCCCTGGCACCAGGACAACGGTTACAACTTCGTCGAGCCACAGGCGTATCTGACATGCTGGGTAGCCCTGACCGATGCCACCGTTGAGAACGGCTGTCCGTGGATTATACCGGGGGGCCATCTGCGCGGAACCCTAAAGCATCATCTGACCGAGCTCGGCTGGGCCTGCCGCGAGGAGGACGGTTCAGAAGCAATACCGGCGCCGTTGCGCGCGGGCGGCATGGTCGTGTTCTCCTCATTGACACCCCACAGAACCGGTCCCAATCTGACGAACGGCGTCCGCAAGGCGTACATCCTGCAGTACGCCAGCCATGGCTCGTGCAAGGTGGAGCACAACGATCGTTGTGACGATACGGAGCGGCAATACTTCGTGGTGCGAAACGGCGAGCGCGTTCCAGCGCCCGCAATCCAAGAAAGTCGGTCTTCTAGCACCCACTGAGACCGAGAAGCCCTTCATCGCTGTGTGCCAATCTCCAGGGGCCCATGCTCCAAACGTGGCAAAACGTAACGCGCAAACAGGTCGCAATCCTTGGCATGCGGATAGCCGGAGAGGATCAAGGCCTCGATACCGAGCGCGCGATAAGCGTTTAGTTTGCGTAGCACCTGATCAGGATCTCCGACGATTGCGGCGCCACAGCCCGACCGCGCTCGACCGATGCCCGCCCACAGATTTTCCTCGATGTAGCCGTCGCGCGCCGAGCTCTCGCGCAACTCCGCTTGCGGACGCACGCCGGTCGATTGATGATCGAGAGATAGTTTACCGATCTGATTGCCGAGATCTGCATCCAGACGCGATAAGAGACGTTGGGCAGCAGAACGCGCCAGCGATTCGCTCTCGCGCACGACGACATGCACGCGATACCCGAACTTGAGTCTGCGCGCTCGCCGTGTCGCCCGAGCCGCAAGGTCATCGATGGTCGCTTTGACTTTTCCGATCGTGTCGGGCCACATCAGATAGACGTCGCATGCTTCGGCCGCAGCCTCGCGAGCTTCCTCAGAGAGACCACCGAAATACATCGGCAGGTGGCGCCGCGATTCCGTCGTGATACGCGGCGGCGTGAGATTGATTTTGTAGAACTCACCGTCGAGTGCGACGGGCTCGCCGTCCAGCAGTGTCCGCAGGAGATGCATAACCTCGACACATCGCCGGTAGCGCGGCCCAGCCTCGAGCGGTTGTCCTGGCAATTCGCTTGAAATGATGTTGATGGTCAGGCGACCTCTCAGCATCTGATCGAGGGTCGCCAGCTGGCGCGCGAGTTGGGGTGGTCACATCTCGCCGCAACGGATGGCGACCAACAGGCGGATGCGACTGATCAGCGGCGCGATGCCGCCGGCGAAGGCGATTGAATCTATGCCCAGTTGGTATCCGGACGGCAGCAGGATGTTGTCAAAACCACCGCGCTCAGCCCCTATTACTATGTCGCGACAATGTTCGTAGCTGGAGCGCAGACGGTCGTCCGCGACCCCGAGAAATTCATAGTCGTCGTCGCACAGAGCCGAAAACCAGCTCACTTCCACCCGCGGCAGTTGCTGAGCATCGCTCACAAAGTTCGTTCCCGGCACGCGGCCATCATCGTGCTCTTGCCCGATGGATGCGAAGGCGTGAGATTATTCGCGGCCGCGGCACGAGGTCCAGCGCATGTTCTGCGGCGAGAGGAAGGAAATAGGATTTTATGAACGCCGATGACGATCGCGCGACACTTCGATTTGCGGTGATCGGCACGGGCTTGATGGGAGTCGAGCACATCAGAAATCTCAAGCTCCGTCCAGATGTTCAGGTCGTGGCACTTTGCGATCCCGTGCAGAAGTCACTCGAAAAGGCCGAGTCGGTTCTTGGAGTAGATGCGAGCGGGGTCAGTTCCTTTTCTGATGTCGCCTCACTGGTGGCTGCTAAGAATTGTGGCCTGGAGCTCGATGCGGTGATTGTCTCATCACCCAACCATACTCATCGACAACTACTCGAGCCGCTGTTCGGCACCGGTCTGCACATTCTGTGCGAGAAGCCACTGGCGACGACGCTGGCAGACGCACAACGGTTGACGGCTGCCGCCAACGCGCATCGCGAGCGCGCCGGGGCCGTCTTCTGGGTCGGTATGGAATATAGGTACATGCCTCCCGTGGCGAATTTCATCGCGCGCGTGAAGAGTGGCGAGATCGGAGGGCTGCGGATGCTTGCGATCTGTGAGCATCGCTTCCCTTTCCTTCCCAAGGTCGGCGATTGGAATCGCTTCAGCCGCAATACCGGCGGGACCATGGTTGAGAAGTGTTGCCATTTTTTTGATCTGATGCGGCTGATCGTTCACGCTGAGCCAGTGCGGATTTTCTGCTCCGGTGCTATGGATGTGAATCATCGAGAAGAAAGAGACGGCGGTAAGATGCCGGACATTATTGATAACAGCTACACGATCGTCGACTTTGCCAATGGCGCGCGGGCGATGCTCGACTTGTGCATGTTTGCGGAAGGCTCGCAGAACGAGCAGGAAATTGCGGCGGTCGGCGACCGGGCGAAACTCGAGGTGCTGATACCCGACGGCGATATCGTCTTCAGTCCACGGGTTGGATTTGCGGCGAAGCAGGTGGGTCGCAAACACGTCGAGGTTGATCAGATAGTACTCAAGGCCGGCTATC
Organism: Candidatus Binataceae bacterium; assembly: GCA_030038355.1. Classification (GTDB taxonomy): domain Bacteria; phylum Desulfobacterota; class Binatia; order Binatales; family Binataceae; genus JASHPB01. Next base: position 1,232 of record JASHPB010000098.1, on the reverse strand, counting down.
ACTATGGCGCGACATACTTTCAGCACGGCGCATTCGTGGAGGCTATCCGCGGTCGGAATACGATTGAAGTCACCGCAGACGATGGCCTGAAGGCGGTGGCGATGGGCCCAGCGGCTGAGCGGAGCGCTCGTGAGAAACGAGCGATGGATAACATAGCTTGGTAACGCGCCCGGTCGCGCCCAAGCGGGCTTGAAATCGGGCCACGGTATTGTTGCCGCCTGTGGTGTTGCTTGAGAGGGCGCTATATCCGTCTGCTGTATTGTTGTTACCTCATGCGATGGACCGCTCCTTACGGATAGACCTCAATGGGTCAAGGTGGTGCGCTCGATCACCAACAATCGAAGTAGGGAGTCTAAAGACGCAAGTTACTACGCTCATAATCGATCTGGCAAAGACGTGTTCCACCTTCACGGCTGCGATGCGTATGGCAGGCCGGTGTGCGCAAGCAAGTCGCGCGGCGCCAGCTGCTGGGTTTTTTGGCCAACCTGCCGCGGTGCCTGGCGGCGATGGAGGCTCGCGCGAGCGCGCACTACTGGGCGCGGGAGATTGAGAAACTCGGTCACCAAGTTCTGCTGATCGCGCCGCGGTTCGTGCGGCTTTATTTCAAAGCTAACAAGAAAGATGCCTGTGACGCCGAGCCGATCTGCTTTCATCCCTAGATGCAGGAGACGAGGTGCGGCGGGGAGTTGAGATGAGAATGGTTCTTGAGAGCGGCTCGGCAGCCGCCCGATTTAATTTCCACCGCTTAACGCGATTTCTCGCGGCCGCAGATGGGCTAACCAATTGATATCCTCGAACGTGTCGCTCCCTAGTGTGATGTCCCATTAATAACTTTAGATAAACGTTTAAGCTTGGCGAGGATGGAATCGGCAGTGGCGGTCCAGACGAAGGGGCGACGATGGAGGTTGTAGTGAGCGACGTAGGCGTCGATCTTGTGCACCAATTCTTTGACATTGCGAAATGAGCCGTGCCGGATGGCCTGCTGGGTGATGAAGCCGAACCAGCGCTCGACCTGATTGAGCCAACTGGCATAGGTCGGAGTGTAGTGCATGTGATAGCGCGGATGACGGACCAGCCAGGCCTTGACCCTGGGACGCTTGTGGGTGCCGTAGTTGTCCGCGATCAGATGGACCTCAAGTCCGGGCGGGATGCTGGAATCCAAATGGTGGAGAAAGCCCAAGAATTGCTGATGGCGGTGGCGCGGTTTGCACTGGGTGACCACTTTGCCGTCG